>JAPJOW010000338.1 GCA_030826005.1 Aliterella sp. RAGGC_92 | reverse complement strand
GTTGCGGTATTAAGTAAACAGGGTAGTGTTGTTAGTAAAATTTCGTCTTCAGAGGAGCAACAGGAGAAGGCTCGACAGAGGTTTAGAAACCACGCTGGGGCGGTTAGTCTTGGATACGCGACAGGGATAGATAATGCAAGTATTGATGCTGACCTGGCAAGAGCTTATGCAAACGATTATTAAGAGTAAAATTACTTCGTGCTTTTAGACACGTCTGGGTTACTTTGCTATCTGCATCAAGATGAACCACAACATCAAGAAGCTGTACAAATACTCAATGGTGCAGGCAATAAATTATTAACTCATAGCTATGTTCTAGCAGAGTTAATCGCTTTAGCGTTAGTCCGTCGTTTTCCTCGTCCTGCGGTGTTGACCTTTGCAATGGATTTGCTAGATAGTCCAGATATCGAAACAGTTTGGGTAGATAAACAACTCCATTTAGAAGCAATGCAGCTTTTAGTAGCTCGTCAAGACAAGACCTACTCTCTATGTGATGCAGTCAGCTTTGTTTTAATGCGCCAACGTAGTATAACAAAGGCTTTGACAACCGATCGCCACTTTGAGCAAGAAGGATTTGTCCGAATGTTGCAGTCAACCACCTAACAATTTGTTGCACTGGAATGGGGAGCAAGCCTGAAAGATTACCTATTGATGTCCAAAATCTAGGTAGTGTTTTGAGGTGGGGGATAATGCGATCGCATCATAGTTATTTAATAAAAGCGATCGCCTCAACATTTTCACAGTTTTTCCAACGTGGTATAGCCTAATTTTTCCAAGTGAATAATTGTTCGCTGATAACTTTAAGCCTCGCATCAGCATATATACACAGAAATGAGTATAGTGAATTTATTTAAAGATAAATATTTTCTTTCATGGATTACGAACAAATTAAATATGAGTTAGAAAGTTCGCCGATTTTCAAGCTTTTCCGCAGCCGTAACGCCGCCTTAATTTTGAGCTTTTTACACAAACAATTTAAAGAAACTCAGCGTATTTCTTTGGTGCAGTTAGACTTAGAAACAAAGTTAAGTGATGCTCTGGAGTTGCTACAAGAAGTTTATCCCGATCTCTATCATCCCCGATCGCCTAAAGAGTATTTGAGCGAATGGTGTGACGATGGGCTGTTGCGGAAAATCTTTGATAATAGCGATGAGCCAATATTTACATTAACTCCGGCAGCAGAAAAAGCGATCGCTTGGCTAGAAGACTTGCAGCAAAAAGATGAGTTTGTAGGAACAGAATCGCGCTTTTTGCAAATTTTCTCATTGTTGAAAGAAATCCGCGATCGCAGTACCACCGATGTAGAGGAGCGAATTGCTCAGTTAGAACAAGATCGCGATCGCCTCCAGCAAGAAATCGACCGAATTCGCCAAACGGGAGAAGTCGATCTCTACAATCAAACCCAACTGCAAGAACGGTTTTTTCTCGCAAATCAAGTCACCCGTCAATTGATTGCAGATTTTAAAGACATTGAACAAAATTTTCGCAACCTAACTCGAACTATCAGGGAAGCTCAACTTCAGCAAGATGCTTGTAAAGGTGCAGTGGTGAGCCGAGTATTGGATGCCGACGGGGAATTGAAAGAGTCCGATCAAGGACGTAGTTTCTACGCCTTCTGGAATTTTTTGATGTCACAGAGCAAGCGACAGGAACTCAGAGCCTTGATTCGTGAGGTTTATAAACTAGAAGAAATACAACCTCTAATTCGGGAAAATGGGTTGTTGCGCCGAATTGAGCGTAACTTGATTGATGCAGGTGAATACATCGTGCAATCCAACCATCGACTAACAGAGAAACTGCGGCAGATGTTGGACGATCGCAACTTAATAGAAAATCGACGAGTGGCGGAACTAATTACCGATGTTCAACGCCTTGCCTTACAAGTGGCAAAGCGTGCAAGCGCAGAGTCAGATTTTTGGCAAGTAGAATGCGAACCTGCGGTCAATTTAGTGATGGAGCGTCCGCTACATCCGTTAGAGGAATCGGAAACACCAACTTTTTCCTTAGACTTTAGCAACTTGCCAGAAGATACTCTAGAGGCGGAAATCGCCGAACTTTACCAGCAGTTTTATGTCAATGAGGACGAGTTAGCACAACGCATTGATGCCTTGTTAGAACATCATGCCGCCATTTCGCTAACAGAGTTGCTCCAACTCTATCCCGTAAGTCAAGGATTGCCGGAAATTGTGGCTTATCTAGCGATCGCTACCCAAGGCGATCGCCATTCTATTAATACCAGTACAATTGATGAGATCGCGATCTCCAGCCTGGAGTCAGATAAACAACTGCATCTAACATTGCCCCAGGTCATTTTTCACCGTTGAGAGTAATGCAACCTCAGCCACCACAACCCTACGCCCCAGTGATTATCAAGCTTCTGCAAGGAGCAATTTACAGTGACGATCCCCATTGGGAACGCTTGCAAAGCTATCTAATTCCTATTAAGGAATACTTTGCTAAGATTGGTCTGTACGTCCAAAATTATGACACGGAAGGCTTTGCTTATTTAGAGCAACTCGATCCAGAGCCGGAAGAACGGACAGAACCCCTGCCTCGGCTAACTGTTCGCCGTCAGTTGAGCTTTAAAGTCACAGTTTTTTGCGTATTGCTGCGTGACCAATTACGACAATTTGATGCCAGCGATGCTACTGGGCGATTAGTCCTCAGCATTGAACAAATTAGAGATTTACTACAACCCTACCTACCGGAAGAAAATAATGAAGACAGATTTCGGCGCGAGGTAGAGGGATTGGTAAAGCAAACCATTGAATTTGGATTTTTGAAACGCCTGTCTGGACAAGATGAAAATTATGAAGTGCGTCCTATTCTCAAAGCCAAAATTGACGCAGATACCTTAGAACTTCTAAAACAAAAGTTAGAAACCTATGCAAATCCCTCTGTATCTTGACCAATCAAATGGTCACAACTTTGATGCACTTGCAGGCTTTCGTCTCCAACGCTTTGAGGTACTGAACC
>JAPJOW010000089.1 GCA_030826005.1 Aliterella sp. RAGGC_92 | reverse complement strand
GTTTCCGTATCCCAAGCCACAGGGTTATTAGCATCTGTAAAAGTTTGCAACTTCTCGATCAAGTCCTTTAATTTAGCTTCTGTATCGATAATTTGCGGTGTAATGGGTGAAATTAGTTGCTCTGCGGCTTTGGCGGTATCGGCGGCGCTAAAAAACCACAAGTCATCGCTGTCAAATTCGGGTTCTTCAATTATGACGGGAGAAGATGCGGCGGGTTTTTCTTCAACTACACCCCCAAATCGCTGCTGGAGTTGATTAACTTTGCCTAAAAATGTTTTAAATTCTAGCTTTTCTAAAATTGGCTCTAGTATCGTGCTGTCAAAACCTGTAAGTTTACAGTCCTCTAATTGAATATCTACAGGTACATCTAATACAATTTGCGCCATGTAACGCGAGTGGTAAGCGTCGTCTTTCCCTTCTATTAGTTTCTTTTGCGTTGCGCCTTTAATTTGGTCTATAGAAGCGTAGATTTCATCGAGATTATTGTAAGTTGTCAATAATTGAACGGCGGTTTTTTCGCCAATTCCTCGCACACCGGGAATATTATCGGATTTATCGCCGCATAAAGCTTTAAAATCAACTACTTGCGAAGGTAAAACTCCTAGCTTTTCCTGGACTTGCTCAGTGCCAAAGTCGCTAGGGCCTGTACCGCCACGCTGAATAAAAGTAGTGCTGAGATATAAAACCCCAATGTGCTTATCGGGATCGACAAGTTGAAACAAATCGCGATCGCCTGTTAATATTTTTACCTCATATCCCGCCGCGCTCATTTGCATTGCCAACGTACCTAAAATATCGTCGGCTTCGTAGCCTGGGGCGGTTAAAATTGGAATGCTCAAGCCTTCTAGCAATTCGTGCAAATTCTTTAAATCCGGTACAAAGTCTTCCGGCGTACCAGGGCGATCGGCTTTATAGGTGTCGTCCGCTTCGTGGCGAAAAGTCGGTAAACCCAAGTCAAAAGCGATCGCCATTGCTTCAGGTTTTTGGACGCTCATAACTTCAAGGAGTGACTTAAGAAAACCAAAACAAACGCTAGTCGGAATACCTGTAGTTGTTCTCAATCCGCCATCACGTCCTTTGGCAAAGGCAAAGTACGACCGAAAAGCTAGAGAATGTCCGTCAACTAAAATAAATGTCGGGCGATTTGAAGCGGCGCTATCTATTATTTGAGACATAAAAATAAGTTATAGATTTACAAATATTCAACCAGTCTTATATAATGCTAGATCGGCTGTCTAATTTCTGCTCGGATCGGGTAGACACGTGGCAAATGCTGGAATTATAAGTAATTACTAATCCAGCTACCTGTACGGCAAACTTACAAATCATCCCATGACTTACGCAATCATTGAAACTGGCGGCAAACAACTAAGAGTTGAACCAGGTCGCTTCTACGATATCGAATTACTGCATCTTGAACCTGATGCAACTTTGACTTTAGAAACGGTTTTATTAGTCAATAACGACAACGACATTACAATCGGACAGCCTTATGTTGCGGGTGCGACTGTAGAAGGAACGATAATGCGGCACTTTCGCGCGCGCAAAGTTCTTGTCTACAAGATGAAGCCCAAGAAGAAAACTCGCAAAAAGCGCGGGCATCGTCAAGAAGTAACTAGACTAATGATTAACTCCATTAGTCTTAATGGATCGGTATTTACTGCTCCCGAAACGGATACCCCGGTCGTGGAAACACCAACTCCGGTGGAAGCAGAATAAAAGCTAACTGCTCGTTTTGATATTTATAAAGAGGAATTTATGGCTCATAAGAAAGGAACAGGTAGTACTCGTAACGGTCGCGACTCAAATGCCCAAAGGTTAGGAGTTAAGCGTTATGGCGGTCAAGTTGTACGTGCAGGCAATATTCTCGTGCGTCAGCGCGGTACAAAGTTTCACCCCGGTAACAATGTAGGTATTGGCAGCGATGATACTTTATTTGCCCTAATTGATGGCGTTGTAACTTTTGAAAGAAAAGGCAAAGCTCGCAAAAAAGTCAGCGTGTATACTTCTCAAGCCACTCCTAGCACTGAAACTGTAGCATCGGCAGCTTAATTAGTTTTTAGTTAATCAAAAAGGCTACTTTAAAAAAAGTAGCCTTTTTTATTTGCTATTTCAGAAGCTCTGGGGAAACGCTCTTGAGAAGAAGTAGTTAGTTATCCCACCCAGAAATAAACCTAATAGAGAGATAAGAGCTATAGTTATAAAAATTTGGCGATCGCTAAAACTAGCAGCCTGCATATCTATCTTGGCTAATAAAAAAGCACACATAATTACCAGTAGATGAGCAAAGGTATGCAACCAAAACACAATCACAACACCCAAAAAAGCAATTAGTACCGCGACTATAAACGCTTTAAAATCTGAAGCAAGTAGGTAAGCAAAGCTATCGCGCATAGTTGACCAAGAACAGGATAACATTGCCCCTAATAGCACAATTCCTATAGAAACGCCTACCCAAACTGACCAATGCTCGTGCCAAGCCGATAAAAAACCCCCTAAAGTAGTATTTGTAGCTAAAAGTAGCGATAAAGCCAGCCAAGGTATTCTTGATATCATTATTTTTTGTTTTTGTCAATATACAACTACTAATAGTCTTAAGCCGATCGTACCTTTGAGGCAAACAAATTTAAAAGAGCGCGATCGCACTAAATTAGGAAAATAATTACAATATTCTCTTAAAGATTTGTAAACTGATAAAGACGCTGTTGGAGTGTCAAGTCTTGTTAGGGAGTTTTCATGCAGCAACTTGTTAGGGCAGAGCGTTTCTGCTTAGGCGGTCATATTTTGGCTAAAGTTTTTGGACTAGCAGGTTTAATGTTAGTCGTACCTCACGCTGAGGTAATTACAAATTTGGGAAGTGTGGGACAAACAGCTTTTCAATTGAGTATGGCAGGCGGCGGAGTATCAGATATTCTCCTTGGAATAGCTGCGGTATCAATTTATGCTTACAGGCAGTTAGGCGTTAAAGCTTGGCTGCTATTTATGCTGCCCACAATTTTTATATCTTTAGGTAGCGAATTATTAGGGACTAGCACGGGCTTTCCTTTTGGCGACTATAGTTACTTAAGCGGATTAGGTTATAAAATTGCCGGATTAGTCCCGTTTACAATTCCTTTATCGTGGTTTTATGTAGGTTTAGCGGCGTATTTGCTGGCAAGAGTCGGCTTAAATGTAGATCGAAAGCCCACCTTATTGCGCCATCTAGGAGCGATCGCTTTAGGAGCGGCGATTTTTACTTCCTGGGACTTTGCTTTAGAACCTGCGATGAGTCAAACGGCGGTGCCATTTTGGTTTTGGGAAGAACCCGGAGCATTTTTTGGTACGCCCTACCGAAACTACGCTGGCTGGTTTGGAACTAGCGCTCTATTTATGAGTGTCGCGGCTTTATTGTGGAGAACAACAAAAATCGCCAAACTGCAAAAACCGCAATTAATCTTACCCTTAGTAGTTTATTTAACTAACTTTATCTTCGCGGCAGTAATGAGTTGTGCGGCAGGTTACTGGATTCCCGTACTGCTGGGGTTTGCGGTGGGTGTAGTTCCCGCGATCGCGCTGTGGAATATGGCTCAAGTTGAATCAACGACGGAAGACACCAGCAACGATCTAGCCGTAATGCCCGTAAAACAAGTTGCTTATAAGTAATTACTATTGGATAACAGATTGTGAGTGACTGGTTGACTATTGAGAGCGGACTTGCTTTTGGACTATTACTAATTCAATTACCAGCTACGGCGGTATTGCTGTCGCGGCTGGTGAAAGGAGCGAGTCGTCACGCACCGATTCAACCCGGCAAGGGGACACCAGAGCTTTTAGCTACAGTCAGCGTAGTAGTACCTACGCTGAATGAAGCCGAACGAATTAGTCCTTGTTTAGCTGGGTTAAGTCAGCAAAGTTATGAAGTGCGGGAAATTACAATTGTAGATAGCTACTCTAAAGATGGAACGCCAGAACTTGTTAAAGCTGCAAGCCAAAAAGATCCGCGTTTTCGTTTAATCAATGATGACGCTTTACCGCCGGGTTGGGTAGGTCGTCCTTGGGCTTTGCATAATGGATTTACCCATAGTTCCGAGCATAGTGAATGGATTTTGGGTATAGATGCAGATACACAGCCTAGGGCGGGATTAATTGCCGGACTGATAAACATTGCTAATGCGGAGGGTTACGATTTAGTTTCCCTATCGCCGCAATTTATTCTCAAGTATCCGGGAGAGTGTTGGTTGCAACCGGCACTATTAATGACTTTACTTTACAGATTTGAAAGCGCTGGAGTCGATAGCGAAATTGCCGAACGAGTCATGGCAAACGGACAATGTTTTTTATGCCGTCGCTCTGTTTTGGCACAAATAGGGGGTTATACTAGCGCGCGATCGTCTTTCTGCGATGATGTCACTTTAGCGCGAAATATTGCCAGCTTAGGCTTTAAAGTCGGCTTTTTAGATGGCTCTCAAGTCCTGAAGGTACGAATGTATGAGGGAGCAGTAGAAACTTGGAATGAGTGGGGGCGGAGTCTCGATCTTAAAGATGCGTCGTCAATGAGTCAAGTTTGGGGAGATTTATGGCTATTGCTATCCGTTCAAGCATTGCCTTTATTTGTTGTCCTTTACTTTTGCTTTGCGGCACCTCTAACACTATTACCCCTGTTGTTATTGGGCTTAAATGCTTTTCTATTAGTGATTCGCTGGGCGTTGTTACTAGCTGTCGCCTCGGCTTACGACTTTTCGAGCGCCAAAGGCGGGTGGCTATTTTGGCTTTCGCCTTTTGCCGATCCTCTAGCGGTAGCGCGAATTTTCTTATCGGCTAATCGCACTCCTACTCAGTGGCGGGGTCGGAGTTATGTCCAGTCGCCAAGTTAACATCGTCTCCTCGTTCTAGTTCCCATAGAATTTGATTGCCTTCTCGTCTTACCCTTGAGACAATCCAGTTGCGCCAGCGCCACTCGTCTCCCCGGCTAGTGACGGCGCTGGCGTGGACATCCATTAAGTCTGCAAGTTCCGAACTTGTAATCAGGTAGCCTTTAGTTGCAATTTCTTCGGCAATTCGCAGGGTATCTATCAAGTTGCGTAATTGTCCGACTTTGACCTCGCGGGGTAATTCGTCGGGATGGGAATTTAAGGGGACGGGTGAATCCATGTTTGTCGTTTTTACAGCCAGTAGGCTAGAGGGGATTGTTTGGTCGATTATATTATTGTCGCCCTTCTCCTCGGCTACTTCTGTTAAAGATACATCTATCTGGGATGGATTTGTTCCTTGTTGCAAGGATAAGGTTTTTCCGTTGGCAAAAGCACGAGCGATCGCATCGCAACGTTCATTTCCCACATTTCCCGCATGACCCCGGACGTGCTGCCACAATACCAGTTTATTATTTAACTTATCTAAATTTTCCCACAGGTCTTGATTGAGTACGGGCTTGCCTTGAGCAGTTTTCCAGCCTTTTTTCTTCCAGTTTTTTACCCACTGGGTTACGCCTTTAATTAAATATTCGCTATCGGTATAAAGGGTAACTGGTTCTTTTGGTTGTGTCGCTGTAAGAAAATTTAATGCAGCGATCGCGGCTTGCATCTCCATGCGATTATTGGTAGTTTGCTTTTCGTTGCCGCCAAATTCGCGAACTGAATTATCTGTATAGTAAACAACTACACCCCAGCCTCCAGGACCGGGATTGCCAGTGCAAGCTCCATCAGTATAGATGCTTTGAATTGTGCCGGAAGACATCGCTAATGCCCAAATCTGCAACAGATCGTCCAGAATAACACAAACAGTGCTGTCTAGCTATTTGTGACATAATTGATTGCAGATATACCAATTGTTTAAACCCACTATTGTAGCCGTCAATACATTAATGTAAAAATTTAGTGTACATATCTTAAAACAGCTTGATAAAATCTTTATATAATCTGTAATTTTACGGTTTCATTACAAACTCTTTACATTACAATGGGTATAAAGGGGCGAATTTTACTTATAAATGAGTAATTAGGAGAATTAGTACCGTGAGGAAATGTGTCAAAATACACTATCGTCGTGGGATGCTAAATATTTACACGTATCTCTCCTAGCTCTATCTCTAGGTACAAGTATGATCTTCATGAAAAATTACAGATATTTTCTCAGTATTATAAAAACTATGTAAACAACTAATTGCAGAAGGAGTAAAAGTAGCTAATTATACTTAAGTTAAGTAGTTGCCCAGCCAAATTCAACCTTCTTCTGTCGCCAAAGTCTCAACTCAGTAATAATACTTAGATTCTGTAGATATATGAAAATTGCTCTAGTCCACGATTACCTAACGCAGCCAGGGGGCGCAGAGCGAGTTTTTGAGCTACTTTGTAAGCATTATCCCGATGCAGATATTTTTACATCGATCTACGACCCAGAGCGCAGTATTGACCTAGTAGATCGTGTAGTTAAAACAACTTTTTTGCAAAAAGTGCCAGGGGCAGCTAATTACTTTAGACTTTTAGCGCCACTATATTTTCCGGCTTTCCGCGCTTTAGACTTACAAGATTACGATTTAATTATTAGTAGTACGACTAGCTTTGCCAAAGCAGTACGCAAAAATCCTCAAGCCAAGCATATTTGTTTTTGTCATAATGTAACTAGATTTTTGTGGGATACAAAAACTTATTTACGAGAATATGGAGACTATCGATATTTTTATCCGATTATCGAAGCTATTTTTGGTTTAATGAGGAAAGTAGACTTAGAGTATGCTCAAGAACCAGATTTTTACATTGCAAATTCCAGTACCGTAGCAGGTCGAATTCGGCAAAATTACGGCAAGCAAGCAGTTGTAGTTAATTATCCCATTGATACTAATAACTTTGAATTTTCTGACAGTAAAAAAGATTATTATTTAGCATCCGCAAGACTAATTAGTTATAAACGCATAGATTTAATTGTAGAAGCATTTAACTGGCTGGGATGGCCGTTGATAATAATCGGAAACGGCCCGGAGCGATCGCGCTTGCAAGCTAAAGCTTTAAGTAACATTCAGTTTTTGGGTCACGTAACTGACAGCGAACGAACTAAATTGATGGCAAAAGCTCGCTCAGTTATTGTGGCAGCCCTTGAAGATTATGGGTTAGTACCCATCGAAGCAAATGCTAGTGGAACACCGGTAATTGCCTATGGCGCAGGGGGTGTATTAGATACGCAGATCCCAGGAAAAACTGGGGTATTTTTCCCTAAGCAAACACCCGATGCACTCCAAGGCGCACTTCTAAAAGCAAGGGAAACCACCTGGAATTATCAAGACATTCGTAATTGGGCAATTTCTAATTTTTCCGAACAAGCCTTTTTTAGCCAAGTAGATCGCTTAGTTGCCGATGTTTGCACCACATAGTTATCAATAGAGTAAGTTATTAATCCTGGAGTAAAAATTATGGTAAAGGTAGTTGAAAATAACAACATGGGAGCGGAAACCGATCCAGGTTATGGACAACTGTTTGCAGTTTTAAGTCGCCGTCGTTACTGGTTTTTGAGCGTCCTTGCGGGAGTTTTATCAATAGCTACCGTTGTCAGTCTGACGGCAGAACCTACCTATGAAAGCACTATGCAAATTTTGATAGAAGCTAACTATCAAGGTAGGAGAGACGTGCAATCTCCAGCCGATTCCGAGTTTGCCGATCCTAATATTGAGATAGACTACGCAACTCAAATTAACGTCATGCGTAGTACGCTATTAATTCAAAGAGCCGTAGATTTAATTAAGCCGGAATATCCAAATATAACTATTAGAGAAGTCAAAAGATCGCTAGTTTTAGCTCCCCTTGTAGAAGAAGATAGCGAAACGAAATACACAAAAATTGTCGAAGCAAGTTACGTTAGCAACGATCCTATAAAAACTCAAAAAATCTTACAGACTGTTTATCAAGTTTATCAAGCTTACAACCGAGAACAGCAAGAGCAACGGTTGAAAAAAGGTTTGCAATTTATTAACGATCAAATTCCTGGAGTCCGCAAACAAGTTGAAGATTCGGAAAATCAGTTAAAAACATTTAGGGCAAGTCAAAATTTAATCGACCCCGAACAACAAGCGGCAACGATTAATAATTCTCTCAATGCTGTAGTCCAGCAAAGACAAGCTCTCCGCGCTCAGTTTCAAGATACCGAAGCGCGATACAAAGTCTTACAACAACAAGTAGGTAGCAGCCCGCAAATAGCTTTAGCATCATCGCGTTTAAGCCAGTCGCCACGCTATCAAACACTACTTAACGAACTACAAAGAACAGATTTGCTGTTAGCAGCTAGACGCGGGACTTTCACCGATGCTGACCCCGGCGTACAAAAGTTAATCGAACTTCGTCAAAGCCAGCAAGCACTATTGCAAGCAGAACAATCGCGCGTTGTCGGCGCGGATGCGACGCAACTAAATGCTGGTAATTCTAATTTTCTATCTCAAGGACAAAGAACCGGGCTAGACATCAATTTGACAGGTCAACTAGCGGAAGTTCAAACATTGCTTAGTGCTTTGCAAGCCCAAGATGCGAGTTTGGCAAAGACCGAGCAAAATCTCCGCAACCAATTCGATCGTTTTCCAGCCTTGTTGGCAGAGTACAACCGTCTAATTCCATTAGTTCAAATCAACCGCGAGAAGTTGCAGCAACTATTAAGGGCGCAACAAGAATTGAGTTTGGAAATTGCTAGAGGCGGTTTTGAATGGCAAGCTTTAGAACAGCCCTTACTAGGCACGCAAATAGGCCCGAATGTTGTTCAAAACTTATTGTTAGGTTTAGTTGCAGGGATAATGTTAGGCGGTGTTGCTGCCTTCCTGCGCGAGGTAATGGATGATGCGGTACATACTTCTGACGAATTAGAGAAACAAGTCTCTATTCCATTGTTAGGCATGACTCCAGAATTGCCGCAAACAAAAGCCAGCGAACCGATTGTTAGTTTACCTTTTGGCAAACCAAAAATCTTAGCTCCTTGGACGGTTCAAGTTAGTAATTGGCCTCCTTCTTGGGAATCGCTGGATCTGATTTATAAAAATATTCAGTTGCTAAATACAACAGAATCTTCTTTAAGATCGATTATGGTGACATCCGCCCTCGCTGGCGAAGGAAAGTCAACCTTAGCCTTAGGGTTAGCCCTCAGCGCGGCTCGTTTACATCAACGAGTCCTGTTGATAGATGCAGATTTGCGCCATCCCAATCTGCATGAAATGCTAAATTTACCCAACGAGCAAGGACTTTCTACGTTACTTGAAAGCGATGCTATCGTACCAAATAATACAGGCATTCAATCGTCTGGATCTTATATTGATATCTTGACGGCAGGCCCAGTGCCTACAGACTCAGCAAATTTATTAAGTTCTCAAAGAATGCGGGAATTGATGGCAAAGTTTGAAGACACTTACGATTTGGTACTTGTAGATGCGCCACCAGTTCTAGGAATGGTCGATGCTATTTTGGCGGCTTCATTTTGCAGTGGCGTATTGTTAGTATCGCGCATGGGTAAAGTGACTCGGACTGAACTTACTCAAGCTACAGCTATGCTTAGTAAGTTAAATATGATTGGAGTTGTAGCAAATCATGCTAACGGACCTACGAGCTATGTAAGTGCTGCGAAAGATAAAGGAGGAGTAGTCCTACAACAAAGCTGGGAGTAAAAGCGAAGTTAGAGGAGTAATTGTTTTACTTATGTATAATAAGCACGGAGGAAATAAGCTCGATGGTGGAAAACGTAAAAAGTTATCGCTTTCCTAGCAATAATTCCAGCTTAATCATCTTACTAACTAATATTAATTAGTAAAAACGGTGTAAAAAATAATACTATCCATCTTGAGATAGTTACGCAAGAAATAGGAGATTGGTAATAATGCTTTATAGTGCCTTTAAAGAGTTATCAATCAAGTAGACGCTCAGTAATTTCAGCTAACAAAAATCAACCTACAATCCAAATTTAATAAATTTGAAAGGTAAAAACTTTGAACGAAGATTTAATTATAGGTCGAGTTGAAAAGCTGATTTTATGGATATTTTGAGCAAACTGAGAAAATCTTTTTGTGTTTAAATTGATAAGCCACATCCGAGAAAAATCAGTTCTAAATTTTCCTAAATTATTGTTTCTGTAGCAAGCATAAAAACGCGATCGCCATACAATGTTAATCTCTAAAATTCCTAATCTACCCACTTATGCTCTGGTAAATACCCATCAACCAGAATATAAACTAATTGGCTGGACTTTGAAGTGGAAACAAAAACAACTGCTAGTAAAGGCTCGAAAGCCACGAGCATATCAAGTAGGTCTAGAAATTGAAGACGAGCAGTGGTTGCAAGAATGCTTGCAAAAATCACCAGTCAAAATAGTTCAAATAGACCCTGCCGTAGGTGCGGCAAATTTAAAATTATGGGCAAAAGCTGGCAAATATGCTAACAAACCTATATTTTTACGGGCTGGTACAACTCAAAAACTTCCTCGTCTATACCCTTTTCGCTGGCGATTAAAGCGCCTGTGCGACTTTGTGGCGGCGGCGGTATTAGTTGCCCTCCTAAGTCCGATAATTTTAGGGCTAATTGGTTGGCAATGGTTAACTTCGCCTCAATCTCCCATATTTATACGTCAATGGCGTGTTGGTCAGCGAGGTCAAATATTTCAGTTACTTAAATTTAATTTTTTAGCTGCGGAGCGTTACTCTTACTTGCAAAACTTGCCACAGCTATTTAATGTTTTACGTGGAGACATGAGTTTAGTAGGAGCGCGTCCTTGGACTTTAACAGCAGCAATTGACCTACCACCGGAACAACTTAATGCTTTACCAGGCATGACAGGAATACCAAAAATAAAGACACCGCTTCCTGTAGATACCACTACGGCGGCTCATTTAGACTATCTGAACAATTGGTCGCTGAGTAAGGACTTAAAAATTCTCCTGCAAACAGCACTAAGAATTTTATCGAACAGCATCAATTAGTCCATCATTATTATTAGCAGCTACCTATGGGTTTTAATCTTCCCGCTCCTATCCGTAAATCCCTGAAAGCTACCAGCTTTTGGAAAGACAATTACTTGCTGCTGAGAGAATTTAAGTATTTTCCAGGAGTTGCAACTTTAGCAATAGTTTTTGCCATTGGTGCGGCAGCTTTTGAAGGATTTGGGTTAGGATTTCTACTGGCATTTTTACAAAGCTTAGTCAATCCAGATTCTCCACCAATTCAAACGGGTCTTGGATGGTTTGATACTTTTATTTTAGGAGTAGATAAACCTCCGATGGAGCGGCTTTATCGAGTATCAGGACTGATACTCGCGGCAACTTGGATTCGGGCAGTTTTTAACTATCTATGCCAAGTTTATACTGAGATGACTCAACTGAAGTTGATAGATCGGCTCAGAAAAAGAATTTTTGAACAACTACAGTCATTAAGTTTAAGTTACTTTTCAACTAGCCACTCCGGCGAACTTATCAATACAATTACCGGAGAAATTTCTCGGCTGCAACAAGCTTTTGGCTTGAGTGCCTTTATCTTTACTAAAGGTTTGACACTCATGGTCTATGGAGTTTTAATTTTTCAACTGTCTTGGCAACTATCGGTCATTGCGATCGCTCTATTTACACTTTTGGCGGTAGGATTATCAGCGTTGAATAAGCGCGTAAGAGAAGCAAGTTTTGCCGTCTCTAAAACTAACGGTAGGTTTGCGTCTAGAGCTATTGAATTAATTAACGGAATTCGTACCGTTCAAGCTTCTGCTACTCAAGACTTTGAACGCCAGCGATACTACAAGGCTAGTAATGATGTAGTTCAAAGTACGATTAAAGCCACTTTAGGTTTAGCTATTGTTAGACCACTGGCGGAAGGTGCGGCTACTACCGTTCTTGTCAGCATGATTATTTTGGCGCTAACGGTGTTTGTTGCCAATGGAACTTTAGAAATAGCTTCTCTGCTTACATTCTTATTTACACTATTTAGGCTTGTCCCTGCTATTCATGAGATCAATGGCAATCGTGCTGTATTAAGCAGTTATGGCGGCTCGATTGATAACGTGATGCGATTATTGAAAACTGAGGATAAAAAATATTTAATCAACGGTACGCGAGAATTTACTGGCTTAAAACAAGCAATTGAATTTAGATCGGTAGACTTTGGCTACGCTCCTAATTCTTTGGTGTTGAATAATATTACCTTAACAATTAAAAAAGGACAGACTACAGCTTTAGTCGGTTCTTCTGGTGCGGGTAAGACGACTTTAGCCGATCTAATCCCGCGCTTTTACGACCCCGTGCAAGGTCAGGTGTCTTATGATGGCATCGACTTACGCGAGTTTGATATTAATACAGTCCGCAAGCGGATGGCTGTTGTTAGTCAAGATACTTTCATTTTTAATACTTCAGTCTTTGATAACATTGCTTACGGCAAAGCCTCTGCAACTCAAGCAGAAGTCGAACAAGCAGCCCAGCAAGCAAATGCTCTTGACTTCATTTTAGAAATGCCTGAAGGCTTTAATACAGTACTGGGAGACCGAGGTGTACGGCTATCTGGAGGTCAACGCCAAAGAATTGCGATCGCTCGCGCCTTACTTCGCAATCCAGAAATTCTCATTCTTGACGAAGCAACTAGCGCCCTAGACTCGGTATCGGAACGCCTAATCCAAGAATCACTAGAAAAATTATCGGTAGGACGAACGGTAATTGCGATCGCTCACCGTTTATCGACAATTGCTAAAGCCGATAAAGTTGTAGTGCTAGAACAAGGCAAAATCGTCGAACAGGGAGCTTATCAAGAGTTACTCCTCCAACGAGGAAAATTATGGAACTATCACAAGATGCAAAATGAATTAGGTCAAAAAAGCTGACAATTAGACATTATTAAATGCAAAATGCTGAGGATTGAAATATACAGTATTTCAATCTTTTTTCATTAGCTTTAACAGTATCAAACTTCTTTGATAATTACTACTATAGAGGGATTGACAACCGCTAAACAATTTTTAAGAGCATTTTTTTTCGGTTTAGCTAACAATAATATCTAACTTATTATCAAGTCCAATTTGTTGAATTGATACTACTATAGTTAGGATAACTTTACATCCCGTAATAGTTAACAATCACCAATAAGGACGCTACAGAATTATGCGAATAGCCTATCTAACTAGCTATGATGTTTTAGACTCCACAAAGTGGCCTAAAAACAAAATAGGTCTTTGTGGGGCAGGTTATCACCTAGCTAAAACTTTAGAGTCCCAATCTACAGTCTTAGATTATCTTGGCCCTCTAGAGCAGACCCCGCCTTCGCTAAAGCATAAATTTAAGTGGCACTTTAATCAAAAGCTATTTAAAAAAGATTACTTTTATTTCTTAGAACCTTCAGTTTTAGAATCTTATAGCGCCCAAGTTTTACCAAAACTAGCTAAATTTAAGTCCGATGTAGTGTTGTGTCCAGAAAATACTATTCCCTTAGCTCACCTTGAATGCAAGCAACCTATTGTATTGTGGACAGATGCGCCCCTATCTGCATCGATTAACTTTTACTCTTGGTTAAGTAACTTAACCCAAGAAACGCTTGACGATCTATATGCAATGGAAAAACTAGCCTTAGAAAGATGCCAGTTAGCGATCTTTTTGTCTGATTGGGCGGCTCAAACGGCAATTGAAACCTATGGAATCAATCCGGCTAAAGTAGCGGTAGTTCCTTGGGGAGCAAATTTAGAAACCAACCGCGATCGCGAAGATATCCATAATATCGTAGAAGCTAAAAATAATGAGTGCTGCAAGCTACTGTTTATTGGTGTAGATTGGTTTAGAAAAGGTGGAGATATTGCCTTTGAAATTGCTGAAGAATTAAATTCTAGAGGAATTAATACAGAATTATCTGTCGTAGGTTGCGAACCTGAAACCGAAGTTCCTTTACCTAGCTACGTGAAGAAGCTAGGTTTTATTTCAAAATACACTTGGGAAGGTTTGAATAAAATTACGAAACTATTTACCGAGTCACATTTTTTAGTTTTGCCTTCAAGAGCAGATTTTTCTCCTCATGTTTTTTGTGAAGCAAACTCTTTTGGGTTGCCTTGTATAAGCACTCAAATCGGTGGTATCCCCACTTTAATTAAACACGATCTAAATGGCAAAACTTTTGCCCTAAATGCAAATATTTCTGAATACTGTAATTACATTGCAAGTTTGATGAATAATTACAGCGATTACAAAAATTTAGCTTATTCTTCATTCAACGAATATCAAACCCGCCTAAATTGGTTAGTGGCAGGACAAACAGCCAAAAAAGTAATTCAAGCAGTATTATGAATAGCAGCCAGCCAAATGTATCTGTAGTAATCCCAGTTTACAATGGGGCAACTACAGTTAAGCAAACTATTGAATCGGTTTTACAACAAACTTATCAAAATTTTGAGATAATTGTTATTAATGACGGCTCTCAAGATGAGACTTTAGCAGTTATTAGTAGTATTCAAGATGAGAGAATCAAAGTATTTTCTTATTCAAATGCTGGGCTGTCTGCAAGTCGCAATCGCGGGTTTGTGCGTGCTTGTGGCGAATTTATTGCTTTTTTAGATGCGGACGATCTTTGGACGAATGATAAATTAGAGTTGCAATTACAAGCTTTAGAGCAAAACCCCCAAGCCTTTGTTGCTTATAGTTGGACTGACCATATTGATGAAAATGGTAAATTTTTAAGACCAGCTTCCTATACTTCTCTTAGCGGTAACATTTACGAGCGGCTTTTAATCGGAAATTTTTTAGCTTGCGGTTCTAATGCTTTAATCCGTACTCAAGCTTTAAAAGAGGTAGGTGGGTTTGATGAGTCTTTAAATTCCGCAGAAGACTGGGATATGTGGCTGCGTCTGGCGGCGCGGTATGAATTTGTTGTTGTTCCACATCCTCAAGTTTTATATAGAATATCGCCCTACTCGATGTCTGCTAATATTTATAAAATGGAAACAGCCTCGTTGCAAGTGATTGAGAGAGCTTATAGCCAAGCACCAAAATCGTTGCAACACTTGAGAAAGCAAAGTTTAGGCTTTCTATATAAGTTTTTGATGTCTAAAGCTTTGCAAGATTGTGTAAAAAAGCAAAGAGGTTCAAAAGCAGCAAAAGTATTAATAAGCTATATCAAGCACGACTCATCTTTACTTAGTTTGGGACGGCTAAAACTCTTACTTTTATCCAAAACTATTAGTGCAAATCTATTCCCATTCTATGAAACTCAAATAAAATGGTAAACACTTTAGATTTAAGTGGAACGCGATCGCCCTTGAGAAATTATCCTGATTTTTAGGCTAACTTCACAATTTGCTTACACAAACTTTATAGAACCTTCCCGCTCTCTCAAGTCAACAAGATATACTTAAGCAGTAATCCAGTCAAATTGTAGAAATATTTTCTCATCATCTGCTTTTTATTTAATTAGCCATGTATAACTAAGTAGTATTAGTGGACTAATTAAAATATAAACTCAACTCCAAAACTCTCAGCGAGCTATTTTAATTATGCCAAAAGTTTCTGTAATTATTCCTGCTTATAATGCAATGAGTTATTTACCAGAAACATTAGAGTCAGTATTGCAACAGACTTTTACTGACTTGGAAATTTTAATTGTTAATGATGGTAGCTCAGATAATATAGTTGAGTGGGCAAGTTCTTTAACAGATCCCCGCATTAAACTTATTTCCCAATCAAATCAAGGTGTATCCATCGCTCGAAATACAGCGCTTAGTAATGCTAAAGGTGAATACATAGCATTTTTAGATGCAGACGATCTGTGGGAACAGACAAAACTAGAAAAACAAGTACAATTTTTAGACAATCATCCCACCGTCGGATTAGTCGCTACGTGGATGATATTAACTGACGAAAATAATAACCCGCTTTCAGAAGTAAAAATTGATTTTAAGCAAGGCAATATCAGGAAAGAAATTATTGAAATCAGTTTAATTCCCTGTGGTAGCATTCCAATGGTACGTCGCGTCTGTTTTGATGAAGTAGGCTTATTCGATTCAACTTTGCGCTTTGGCGAAGACTGGGAGATGTGGACGCGAATTGCGGCAAATTATGATTTTGGCTTAATAAAAGAGCTATTAGTATATTACAGACAGCATTCAAAAAATTCATCAAAAAATTCCCAAGAAATTCTACCGGACTTTGATAGATTAATTGAAAAAATGTTTAGTTCAGCGTCGGCGGAACTATTACCTATTAAAGCAAAAACTTACGGGCGGATGAATCTGTATATAGCGTGGAAATCTTTAGAAAATAAAGATTTCCCAGGAGCAAATAATTTCTGCAATCGAGCTATTAAATCTTACCCTCAACTACAATACACTAAAAACTATATACGTTTGAAGATACTAATTTTTACCAAGAGTAAATTAAATGCAGATATTTATAAAAAATTTAGAAATATGTTTCATACGCTAAAACAGCAAAGATATTCAAAGTAAAAAGTTAGAATACCCACTCAAAATTGATTAAATAGACATATTTTTTGATAAAATTGAACGATCGCCTAA
>JAPJOW010000337.1 GCA_030826005.1 Aliterella sp. RAGGC_92 | reverse complement strand
AAATAGGACGTATAGGGCTCATTGCCGTTTTATCGATACTCTCAATACTTTCTTTAGTGTTGCGATGAACAGTATACTATAGCAAGTCCTAAATTTTAGGAATGCAAAATAAAAAGCGCTTGTGCGCCTGAATTCGTAAATCTATGTGTTTCCAGTCATTAAAACTGGTAAGGAGTAATTTATGAAAAATAAAAGTAAAAAATGGTGGTTTTGGGTTCTAGCTGTTTTACTGTTCCCTCTCTTATGCCTTTATGGCATTTATCGTTTAGTTATAAATTATAGAACGACAGGTCGAAAAGTTTGGTTAGTCGGAGTTGTCCCACTTGCGTTAGTTTCATTGTTTGGATTTGTAGTTTATGCTGGAGCATTTAGTGGACCGAATTCGGATAATAAAACTGAAACAGCTATATCTAGCTATTCCTCTAGTTCTTCTAGCAGTTCAATATCCACAAGCACTAAGCCTGCGAAATCTGTAAGCAAAAGCAGTAGCACAAGCCCTTCCAATTCTAAAGTAGCTAAAAAAGTAGTTGCTAGTTCCTCAAGCAGTTCGTCTGTAGCTAGTACAACGGATATTTTAAACAAATTAAACGAGTACACTAACGCCAAGTCAGCAGGTCCTACTGGTAATTACTACTGGGAAAATGGTTCAGCAAGACTTTCAGGGTTTGATGCAATAAAAGCAGGAGAATATAACTTTAATGCTGATGATAAAGGGCATTCGGGAGTAGCACGCGCAGTATTAACATACTCACAATATGAAGATTCAAAAGGTTCGAGACAAGGACAACCATTAGACCCTCCAGCTTGGCCGTCAAGCAACCCCAAAATCGCTATTACATTCTCACTGACAGAAAGAACTTACCACGGTTATTTGTATAATAGAAGCCATTCAATCGCTGATAGCTTGCTAGGAGAGGGTTCTTATACATCTAAATATAATTTCACTACTGGTACACGTAGTCAAAACGTTGGAGCAAATCAAAATGGAGGGATGAGGTATGCGGAAGAATTAGCAGAAGATTTTTGGAAGGCTAATCCAAATACAAGCGCAACTATAAGCTATCAAACTACCCCTGTCTATAATGCCAATGAAACTATACCTCGTGGATCAATTGTAGACATCAAGTCTTCAGATAATACTCTAAATACTGAGGTAGTTATTATTAATAGCGCAGAGGGATTAGAAATTGACTATGCCTCTGGCACTCCTATTTCATCTACTAGTCAATCAGTACAGTCGGCAGCACCCAAACCAAGTTCATCAGAACCAATACAACAACAGGCCCCCGCAGTTACAGAACCCTCATCACAAGCAACAGCTAGTGACAATTCGTATACAGCAAACGGTGAATGGTCCGTGGCGGCTCCTGGCATGGTGTTTGTTTCTGATAGCAATAAATACTATTCTTCAGTAACTAATCCAGATAATTACCGATATATGACTCAAGCAGAGGCGTCTAGCATTGCACAACCAGCGGCACGAGGTAATCAGCACGCTAGACCATAATGAGCTAAAAAACATTTCACATTTCAATTAAATAAAATTAAATTTTTAAGCCACTAAAATGAATGATTAAAGGAAACAATCATGATTACAACCAAAGAAATAAAAAGTCGTTTCGAAAGGACTTATGGTGGAGCGTTTCAAGGTATAGATATTATTACTGACAAAGTTACTGGCGTTCAATATATAGTTGCTACAAAAGGTTCTGAAGGAGGAGGGATGTACCCTTTAATCGATAAAGACGGTAAACCATTGCTAGCTGATGTAGATAATCAAACTCCTTTCGATTAATTTTATGAAATCTATAAATATTAAAAAAAATGCTCTTGGAAACTTTAAAATTCTTAACTATGAGGAACAAAACAGCGAGTATGAGGGCATGGTTATAATAACAAAATTGTACGTTCTCGGTTAGCCAAGAAAACACCTAAGAAAGCTGGATACTTTGTTGCATTTTGGGAAAAGGTCAGTCAAGGTGTTAATCAACCATTTTCAGAACTAGATAGTATAGAGGTGCTTGCGATTTTAATAGATGATGAAGATAAGCGCGGGATATTCTTAATTCCAAAAGACTTCGCTGTCAAAAATAAAATTTTATCTAATAAAAGTCAAAAAGGGAAAATGGCTATGAGGTTCTACCCATCTTGGTGTAAAAATTTAAACTCCACTGCGCAAAAGACTCAAAGCTGGCAACTTAACTATTTTAAAGAACGCTAAAGCATATATTTTTTAGGACCCAAAACAAAAAGCGCTTGAGCGCACGCGAAAGAGGAAAATAAAGTGGACAATATTACGAACGAATCAGATAACCTTATTCAAATTTTTAGTCATAACCCATTAGCACTTATCTCATGTATTATATTGGGTATTGGCCTTCTATTTACTTTTGCTAGTAGACAGTTTATTTTAGTTAGAGTGCTTTTAGGAAATGTAAGTTTTATTAAACAACGAATTCTTGGAGTTATTTTTGGAATAGTTGGTGCCTTATTACTTCTTTTTGCAATAGGTAACTTGAATCTTTAATAAAACAAATCACTTGCTCAGCTAATTTTATATAAATATATATCGGCAAAGAGACTTTGATTTGAGAAAAAGAGGTGTGAATATAGTACAACACTTTTTCATCTCGTGTTGTGTCTTGGAACGAAGCGGAAAGGAATGATTATAACAATGATAACAAAAAAAGAGATAAAAGATCGCTTTGAAAGAACTTCTGGAGGTATTTTAAGCGGTGTAGAAATAATTACTGATAAAAATACTGGCGTACAATATATGGTGGTTAATAAAGATTCTGACGGTTGTGGAATAACACCGTTGATAGACAAGAATGGCAAACCACTGTTAGCTAAACCAGATTCTGAATCGCATTTTGATTTATATTAGTATATAAACTCTAGATAAATTTTGGGATTATACCCTGATAAGTCAATTTCGTGCCAACATTTGCCAACAATTAGCAAGTGTACTTTCAGGTACGGTTGTTCAGTAT
>JAPJOW010000088.1 GCA_030826005.1 Aliterella sp. RAGGC_92 | reverse complement strand
GAAGCGGTAGAAGTAGATATAAAACGCCCTACACCGCCTTTTTGGGGAACTAAGTTATTGCAAGGAACAGATATCGACTTAGAGGAAGTTTTTGGTTATTTGGACTTGCAAGCCCTAATTGCCGGACAGTGGCAGTTTCGCAAGCCTAGAGAGCAGTCTAAGGAAGAATACGAGACGTTTTTAGCAGAGAAAGTTTACCCAGTTTTGGCGCAATGGAAGCAAAAAGTTGTTGAGGAAAAATTGTTGCAACCTCAAATAATCTACGGGTATTTTCCTTGTCAATCTAAGGAAAACTCATTATACATTTACGAGTCAGAGCAGACCGAGAAAGTAGCTAGTAGTTTTGAGTTTCCGCGTCAAAAATCGCTAAGACGCTTGTGTATTGCTGACTTTTTTGCCCCTGTAGAATCGGGAATTATAGATGTATTTCCCATGCAGGCGGTGACGGTAGGAGAAGTTGCTACAGAGTTTGCTAAATCTTTATTTGAGGAACATAAGTATACCGATTACTTGTACTTTCACGGGTTGGCAGTATCGGTGGCGGAAGCTTTGGCAGAATGGATACACGCTCGAATCCGGCGCGAGTTAAATTTAGGGGAAGAACCAAGTAATATTCGAGATATTTTAGCTCAACGCTACCCTGGTTCTCGTTATAGTTTTGGTTATCCAGCTTGTCCGAATATTCAAGATCAATATAAGTTATTGGATTTGCTCAAGTGCGATCGCATTAACCTCTATATGGATGAAAGCGAACAACTATATCCCGAACAATCTACAACAGCGATCGTTGCTTATCATCCAGCAGCTAAATACTTTAGCGCTTAGAGAAAAGTCAACAGTTTTATCTTGAAAATTAAATGTTTTTTGATGGGGACATAAAGTGAGGCGTTGCTGAACCAAGGGATGAAAGAGGAGGAGATAAGGTGACAAGGTGACAAAGAGAAGGGTAGGTTGCTGCGAAGGGCGATCGTATCTAAATTCAGCAATGGCTAAAGTGATTGCTACTAATACACCTCATGGCTTCAACCCGCCTAGATTCCCTTGGGTTAAAATCCAAGGCTAATAGCTAAAGTCGGCTTAAGCCGACTGAAGGAGGAAAGTTTAGACTTTTGCAGGAGGTCTAATAGAGCAAGTTTCTTTTTTATTGCAACAATAGTACTACTGATTGTAATAATCCGATTACAAACCCCAATAAACCACCCAAATTAACGATCGCCTGCAATTCATTTTTAACAATTCCTTCAATTGCTTTTTCTAAATCTGCTGCCGATGTAGACTTAACGCGATCGACAATTACTTGGTCAATAGATAAAATCGGGATTGCTTGAGCAACAATTGTTTCTAAGTCTTTCTCTAAGTAACGTTCTAATAATAAAGCCAGTTCTTTACTCACAACTTCTAAAGAACTCCCTAGGGCGGCGGAATTTCTCAATCGATTGAGTAGTAAGTTAGCTGTATTATCCCAATCAATCGAATCATTAAACCCCTGTAAAAAGTCCATCCCCCGCGTTTGCACGTAACCCCGGATAGTATCGCGAGTTGTTTTGCGTAACTGGCGCACGGTAGAAACAGGCAAGTTTTGTAATGATATGCTTTTTAACCAAGTTTTTAGGCGATCGCGCACGGCTAACGATCTAATTAATTCTGTTAATCGCTCGTTAGTTGCTTCCTTTTCATCTAAACAAAATGCCCGTAACCGTGTCAATGTATTGCGTAAGCCAAATAAATTAGCAACTACCCAATAAGTACCGCTTGCTTTTTCTCTAAATCCTTCATCAATTAATTGAATTGTGCGATCGGTCAAAAAGTCAATTATTAGCTGTCTAATCGCATCGGGGGGTAATACTACCTGCAACAGCCAATCAGCCAGCTTCGTTGCTTGATCTTCGCTAAGTTGAAAATCTAATAATACTTGGTCAAATATTTGATTGATTTGCGTTTCTAAAAAGTCCTCGCGCCGCGCTAACACTTTTAGTAAACGTGGCAAAGATTGCCCTACTAAGTCTTTTAAGATACCAGAGACAATTTTAGTGCTTTTTTGCTCTTTATCTAACCGCACTTGTTCTAAAGCCAGCTTCAGCAGCCACAGAATGCCCGCTTGGACTCTTTCTGGTTGCAGTAGTCGCCGCGCTAGTTTTTGCAATTCGTCTGGTGTTAGCAGCGAACCCATAATGGTATCTGATACCCGCATTGCTAAACGTTCTTGATTGCGGGGAATTAAGCCAGGAGTAAAAGGTAATCGTCGTTTACCAATATAGAGCGCTCGGTAAGGACGAAACAGCATTTTAATGGCTATATCATTAGTGAAGTAGCCAATAACTCCACCCACTACAGGCGGAGCGACGTAAAGCCACAGAGTAGACCAGTCCAAAGCAAGATTTTGTAAGTTTAAGAAGGCGTTAGCAAGAAACTTTTAAAAGTTAATTTTTAAAAGCTACTAGCACTCCCATCATACCGTTGGCAATGGGGTAATGGGTGGATAAAAAACCAGCCTTGTTAGCTAACTCTACTTGCTCTCGTCCTGTAGGAAAGCGATCTAAGCTAGGACTAATATAGGCATATTCTTCAGTTAAACCCAAGTTTTGCGCCATTGGTACGACTAAATTATCTAAGTACCATTGCTGAAAACTGCTTAAATAACTATTAGTTGGGCGATGAAAGTCTAAAATTGCCGCCGTCGCACCCGGCTTCAGAACTCTGTACAATTCCTGGAGGCTGCGCGGAATATCTGTAACATTTCTTAACCCATAGCCCATAGTCGCCGCATCAAAATAATTGTCTGCAAAGGGTAAATCTAGAGCATCAGCTTCAACCCAAGTTATGGGTGGATGGGGATATTGTTTTAAAGCTCGTTGTTTAGCAACTTCTAGTTGCGCTACAGCAAAATCAGCGCCGTAGACTTTACCTATAGCACCAACTCGCCGCGCTAGACGCAAAGCCAAATCTCCACTACCACAACACAAATCTAAACAAGTATCGCCAGGCTTTGCTTTGCTCCACTTAACGGTCATTTGCTTCCAAATGCGATGTTGACCTAAACTTAGGCGATCGTTCATTTGGTCGTAAACTGGGGCAATGCGATCGAATATAGCGCGGATATCAGTGGAATTCATTATTGGGTTTTGAATATAGAAGTAATTTTACTATTTTCAAAGGCAAATTCTTATCTACGCAAAATGGTAGTCACAATTATCGTGATGGTAGCACTGGCAATTAGAGTAAAAGCAAGCTGTACTACCCATTGAGTTGCTTGTTGGTAATTTGTAAAGCGATCGTCAAATTTCTTATTTTCTGCTGATATATCATCTATTTTCTTATTAACTTCTGTATCTATTTTTTTAATTTCTCTTGAAAGCTGATCTAGTTTCTCAACAATATCGGTAAGTGTTGGCTCTGAACCCGTGCGATCGCTAAAGTTAGCAGTCATTTTAGTTAAACTTTATATAGTTGCAATTATTACATTGGGCTAACCGCAATTGTTTCCACGTTCTCCACGTTAAAGGATTATAGCGATCGCCCTGAGTAGTTCTAGAATGGGTAAGCGAACCTAAAATAAATTTAACCCCAGTTTTTTAGGGGTTTTACGTTTAGTCCGTTTCCTGAAAAAATCTATAATTATGACTGAACTAACACCCAACGCCGTCAATAATGACGAGTTATCAGAAGAAGAAAGCGAGACCCTAATCCGAAACCTGCGGCAAAAACAAGGTACTTGGGTAGAGTGGGGAATTTCTTGCGCTAGATTACAAAAATCTGGGTTGAGTCCGCAAACTATTTTTGAAGCTACAGGATTTGAGCCAATCCAGCAAAATCAGGTAATTGTAGGCTCTCAAGTTTATGCTTCGATAGAAAAAGCTGGAGCATCGGAAAACGTGCGATCGCATTTTACAGGGCGTGGTAGCGATATTTTATATGAATTGCGGCTACTAGATCATAGCGATCGCGCGGCGGCGGCGGATTTAGTCGTTACTCATCAGCTAAATATTGATGATGCGCGGGAAGTTGCTAGAGCTATTAAAGATTATTCCCGGTTATCTTCCTTACCTAACGGCTTTACCGACCATCGCGGCGATGCTGTAGCTTACCACTACTGGCGCTTGATTCGGCAAAAAAACGATATGCAAGAGCGATCGCGTTTGATTGCTAAAGGCTTAAAATTTGCTCATTCTCTCAGTGCTAGACAGCAAATTGAGCAGTTATTAATGGATTTTAGTGTCGTACAAGCGCGTCCTGCACCCAAATTACCTTTTTACAGGCTACAAACGGATGAGGAAATAGCCAAAATTGTCCCCGTAGCTGGAGAAATGCCTTTAAGTACCAATGATGTAAAAGCTGTCCCGATGGTGGAAGAAATTAAACCTTTTGGGATGGTAAAGTTTGCTGGAGAGCAAGCTTGGGTTACGTTACCAGGATGGCAAGTAGTATTAAAAGCGGAAGATCCCATCGTCATATTATCTAGGGCGGAATTTTTACCAGAAGCGCCCAATAGTTCTACTGAACCTGTATTAGTAGTAGTAGATCGCAGCGATCGCCAATGGGATGCACACAGTTACTTTATAGCGGATAATGCTGGACAAATAGAATTGCAATGGTTTGAAACAGAGCCAGATTTGCAATTGCTAGGCAAAGTTATTGTATTAATCCGCCCTAAAAAGATTTTTGATGAAGAAATTACTAAAGATGTTTGGCAAATAGACGAATAAAACGGGTGTTGCTAATTACATATAAAAATCTCGTAGAGACGTTGCACCGCAACGTCTCTATCTCTAGCATTGGTTTTAAAATCATTTTTTGTTTCAACAATGCCTAAAAATGTTGTAAGAGATGTCTTTAATTTTTACATCTATAAAGTTGATAAGGTACGCCGATGCGATAATGCTGCGTTGGATCTATGAGACAAGAATGCTGAGAAAGCGCCAATTGTGAGGGATATTCTCGCTGTCTTAAATCGGGAGCAATTACCCATAAATTGAGTAATGGGGCTTTTAAGGGCAGTAAAAGGGCTAATTTTTGCCATACAGATTCATAACCGTTAGGCGATCGCTCTAAAAATACAAATTCCCCCGTAGCTCTCACCTTTTCTAACCCTAAAGCAAAACTCAAACCCAATGCTACATTTTGATAATCTCTGTAACCCATCACAACTAGCATTGGTACAGAAGGATCTATATTGATGTTCTGAGCAACTTGTTGAGGATTGTAGGGTTTTTGAAAGGCTAAATTAGAAATAACGAAGACGCAGCTTAGTAATGAGCCAAGGGATATTAAACTAAAAGTCTTTATAGATCGTTCTAAACTCTTATTTAACCCGGCGGCGATTAAAGCTAGAAAAGCTGGGTAATAAACAAAGTTGTAACGTGGCGTAATAGTGATATCTTTGCCCAAAAAGTAAACGATCGCCAAAAACTCTAGCAAAACTATAATCGTAAAACTAGCAAGGGTAAAAACTGATAGATTAGTCGATTTCCATAATTGCTTGATTCCTTTGAAACTAAGCCACAGCACCCAACCACCAAAAACTAACATCCCTAAACCAGATAGAATAGAGATCGCAATTGGTTGATTTTCGACAGGTAAAGCGGCGATCGTCAGTAACCAAGCAGCAAAGATTTGATAAAGTGGTGCAACGTTGTGTGGTGAAGGTATCCAGCTAGTTTCCGGGCGGCTAAAATGACCGATTAAAACAGGTAGCCAAGGAGTAAAACTAATAATAATCGCCAATATTGCCAGAGTCAAAGCAAGTTTACTATAAATAGGCAAATTCCGCCGATATCTGTACATTACAGCGAGTAAAGTTACGATCTCTGCAACCAAAGCCAGAATAAAAAAATAATGGACGTATAGCCCGATAATATTAACTACTGTCCAAAATGCCCAAACCCAACCTCTGAAACGCTTAGAGCTAATATCCTGTTGAATTAAGATTAATCCCAGCAATGCTAAAGCAATCAAAAATACAGGCAAAGTGTAATGACGGGCTTCTTGGGAAAGGTACACGCCAAAAGGTGACACCGCCATCATTAAAGCTGCTGTTAGCCCCGCCGATGGAGAAAAAGCTTTAGTATTAAGCAAATAAATTGCTAAAATCGCCCCAACTCCCCAAAAAACGCCAAAAGCGCGTAAAGTCCATACCCAAGTAGAGGAAAAAGGATTAACTAAACCAAACCAATCATGCAGCAAGCAAAAAAATAGTGGTGGATGAGTTGATTGAATAGCAAGATTTTCCGCAATGCGATCGCACCCAACTTGTGGCTGAAAAACAAAAATTTGCTGCAATTGATGAAAAGGAATAACTACTTCAAGCGGTACATTATTATAGTTGCGCCCAAAACTGAAAATAGCTGTAATAACTTCATCTAGCCACAGAAACTTGCCATCTAAGTTTCCTAACCGCAAAATAGCACCTAATGCGATCGCAATAGTTAGTGCTAAGTAATGTAATTTGCGGTTATCCATTGTTTAAAGTAGTAGTATCTAAAGTAAATATCTATTAATATTTGTTTACACAGTATTGTAAGATAGTGTCATTGAATACAATAAGTATATTTGCTTATTTAAGAGCAATGGCAGAACAGTTTCCTTGGCTAACGACAATAATTTTGTTACCTGCTATAGCTGCCTTACTAATTCCACTATTACCTGACAAAGACGGCAAGCGGGTACGGTGGTATGCAGTAGGTGTGGCGATCGCAGATTTGGTTTTGATATGCTACGCTTTTTGGCAGAACTACGATCCTAGTAGCGCAACTTTCCAATTAGCAGAAAGTTATGCTTGGATGCCGCAATTGAAACTCAACTGGGCGGTTTCTGTCGATGGGTTATCAGCGCCTTTAGTTCTTTTAGCTGGATTTGTAACAACCCTAGCGATTTTTTCCGCTTGGCAAGTTGACCGCAGACCCAAACTCTTTTATATGCTGATGTTGCTGTTATATTCAGCGCAGATTGGAGTTTTTGTTGCCCAAGACTTGCTACTGTTTTTTATCATGTGGGAAGTCGAACTCGTCCCAGTTTATCTACTTATTAGTATTTGGGGTGGCAAAAAGCGTCGTTACGCCGCCACAAAATTTATTATTTATACTGCCGCAGCCTCTATTTTTATCCTTGTAGCTGCTTTGGGTATGGCATTCTCTGGGGGTGGTGATGCAACTTTCGATATTGCCCAACTCGCCCTCAAAGATTATCCTCTTGGCTTAGAACTCGTTTTATATGCAGGATTGATAATTGCTTTTGGTGTCAAACTGGCAATTTTCCCTTTGCACACTTGGCTACCCGATGCACATGGGGAAGCTTCTACACCTGTATCAATGGTATTAGCAGGCGTACTTTTAAAAATGGGCGGTTACGGATTAATTCGCCTGAATTTAGAACTTCTCCCCGCCGCCCACATTTATTTTGCGCCGTTGCTGGCAATTTTAGGTGTAGTTAACATTATCTACGGCGCGTTAAACTCTTTTGCCCAGACGAACATGAAACGTCGTCTTGCGTATTCCTCAGTATCCCACATGGGTTTTGTACTGTTGGGTATTGCATCTTTCACCGATATAGGGATTAACGGTGCGATGCTGCAAATGCTTTCTCATGGTTTGATTGCATCAGTATTATTCTTCCTCGCTGGTGTAACCTACGATCGCACGAAAACAATGGCAATGAGTGAAATGTCTGGCATTGGTCAAGTAATGCCGAAGGTATTTGCATTATTTACAATCAGTGCAATGGCATCTTTAGCACTCCCCGGAATGAGTGGTTTTGCCAGTGAAATTTTAGTATTTGTCGGGGTAGCAACCAGCGATATCTATAGTTCTACTTTCTGCACGGTGACGGTATTTCTTGCCGCCGTTGGCGTAATTCTCACCCCAATTTACCTATTGTCGATGTTGAAACAGGTATTTTACGGCACTGGGGCAGAACTTAATTGCAACCTTGGCGATGATACAGTTCAAAATCAAGAAGACGAAGAAGTTTGTTTTGGTACGGATTGCGTTCTTCCCACTCAAGCGGTTTACAGAGATGCAAGTTGGCGCGAACTATCAATTGCGGCTAGTTTCATCGTCTTAATTATTGGGATTGGCTTCTATCCTAAATTGCCAATGCAAATGTACGATGTAAAAACCGTCGCCGTTAACGCTCAAGTTCGTCAATCCTACACCCAAATAGCGCAAACAAACCCCGGAATCTATGCCAATAGATTAGTAGCATCTAAAAGAATTGCTCAAGTAGGCACAGCAGAGGTTTTAGGCATAGTCAAGTAAAAAAACCAATATATGGCGATCTTATAGGGTTCATAAACGTCAACGGTAGGGGCGTAAAGTATTGCGCCCCTACAACACATTCGTAATTGATTTAGGATTGCTGTAGGTAAGTTGAAATAGCAAGGCTTCTATGAAACACGAGTTAGAACCTCTGCGCGATCGCTCAGAGCATTATATTAGTAACCAGTTATCTACACTCCGGCAAGAAGCTTGCAACCAAATTGAACAAAGTCTACGTCCCGGACAGCAGCAAATGGCTCAATGGCTGGGTGGAGAAATGGCAGTTTCCGCCGTCCCAGGTGCGGGAAAGTCTACCGGAATGGCAGCAGCCGCCGCCGTTGCGATCGCTCGTTACAATCTTCACGCTCGTCATCAATTAATTGTAGTTACTTTTACGCGATCGGCAGCAGCAAATATCAAAGCCAAAATTCGCAACTATCTCCAAAAAAAACTATCTCTACCACCTACAGGTTTTAGCGTTCATACTCTGCACGGTTTGGCGTTAAATATTGCCAGTCGTTACCCCGATTTATCAGGATTGCAGTTAGATAACTCTACTTTAATTACTCCCAACCAAAGTCACCGCTTGCTTCGTACTTGTGTAGAACAATGGATTGCTAGTAATCCGGGGCGTTATTCTAAATTATTACAAGGGCGGCAATTTGACGGCGAAGAAACCGAGCGTTTGCGCCGTCAATCGGTGTTGCGGACTGAAGTATTGCCAGCTTTAGCTCATAGTGTTATTCATGAAGCTAAAAGTTCAGGAATTTTACCTGCACAATTGAAACGTCTTAGCAGTCAATCTCATGATGAGTACGACATTTTAGAAGTTGCTTCGGGGTTGTACGAACAGTATCAAGCGATTATGAAGTCGCGCGATTTAATTGACTACGACGACATGATTTTAGGCGCTCTGCGGGTGCTAGAAAACGATAGCGCGCGTCAAATTGAACAAAACCAAGTTTTTGCAGTGTTTGAAGATGAGGCGCAAGACTCCAGCCAACTGCAATCTAAGCTATTGAAAATTTTGGCGGTTAATTCTCATCATTCAACCAATTTAATTCGCGTCGGCGATCCCAATCAAGCAATAAATTCTACCTTTACTCCCGCCGACCCAATCTATTTTCGGCAATTTTGCGAACAATGCGATCGCCAAGGACAATTAGCGACGATGGATCGCGCTGGACGCAGTAGCAAAATTATTATTGATGCGGCTAACTTTACTTTGGAATGGGTGAATCGGACTTATAAAAGCAGTAAAGCTCCCTTTCGAGTCCAAAAAATTCACCCTGTAGACGCAAACGATCCACAACCGGAAGCTAATCCCACTCCTTGGGGTAAAGGCTTAGAACTTTATACACCGCGAGACATTCACCATACAGCGAGTTTAATAGGCGATCGCGTTATTAGTTTATTAACAGAAAACAGAAGTCGCTCTTGTGCGGTTTTAGTCAGGGAAAACAAACAAGGTCAGTGGTTAGCGGAAAAACTTACACCGTTATGTCAAGAGCATGACATTAGTGTATATGAAGTCTCCGAAAGCGATCGCCGCTCTCACGTTCCGGCGGAGATTCTCGCCTGGTTGCAGTTTCTCGACCGTCCCCACTCCCCCGACTATCTCAAAGCCGCCTTAGCCGTCCTCGTCCAACGTCAATTAATCGAGCGTCAAGACCTCAATGCTTTAGCTTTGCTTCCCGAACAATTTATATATCCGTCTCCCCTCGATCCACCCACTAAAGAAGCAGCGATTAAACCGCGTAATTTATGCCGTCAATTGCTCCGCGCTCGTTTAGAATTACCGCCCTATCAACTAATTTCCTTTTTGGCTTTAACTTTAAACTACGACGGGGCGGAACTTGCAACCGCCGACAAATTAGCTGAAAGAGTATCCCAACAAACGGCGGGTAATAGTTCCCTTTCAGCGATGCTAACGGTATTAGCTGAAATTGTAAGCTCGGAAAGGTTTGAACCTGTAGAAACCGATAATGCCGAAGATCGTTTTACTCGTTCTGGTCAACTGACAATTATTACCATGCACAAAGCTAAGGGACTTGATTGGGATTATGTTTTTATCCCTTTTTTACACGAAAATATTATCCCTGGGATTTTGTGGGTGCCGCCGCAAACTCATTTTTTAGGTGAATTTAGTTTATCGGAAATCGCCCGCGCTCAAATTCGCGCCCATCTTCACGAACAATCCGTTTTACCAGATATTGCTCAAGCTTGGGAAGACGCAAAACAACTCAAAACTGCTGAGGAATACCGCTTGCTTTATGTCGCTATGACTAGAGCAAAACGCTTATTATGGATGTCTGCGGCACAAAAAGCCCCTTTTCTGTGGAGTAAGCCAAATAGTTTAGATAATCGAGCGCCTTGTCCTATTTTTCCGGCATTAAAGCGTCAGTTTCCAAGTAGTGCGATCGCTTTATAATCAATTAAACCTAAAATACTAGGCGATCGCCAATTTAGTTGATGTTTGTTTCCTACCAATAAATCTTCAGTCAATTATTTTGTGCAAGTTATAAAAACAAACAAACAAGCCATTTTAGATCGCAAAATTAATGAATTTTACTTTTAAAAATCTTAACAAGTTCCTCAATAGTAAATAATCCTATTGAATAACCAACAATTGTTCAGTTTATTGTAGTTTAAAATGATTATTACAAATATTTTCTACACCAATATTTTTGACTAATAGTAAATAAAATATTTTAATATTATTTTTCTCTATCTTAAGACTCAACTTAATTGTATATTTGCCAATATACAATAATTCTAATATTTAGAAATAAAAGCTCAAACAATTACTATTATTAGTCATAAAAACTAAATATATTAACGGTTATGCAAGTATGACTATGTCAGAACAAGAGGGTGAATGGCGTATAGCGCGAATACTATTTCCCTATTGGCGGCGGACACCGTTATTGGTACGCTACATCTGGATAATTACAATTTATTTAATTGCTTGGGCGACTCTAGACACTTTAGCTTTAGAGTTTGAAACTGCACCAGAAATTTCTGTTTGGTATCCGCCTTCAGCCCTCGATATTGTGCTTCTGCTGACCTTTGGCTGGCAATATAGCCCGGCTTTGTTAGTAAGTACGTTTATTCACAACCATTTTGTTACTGGACGAAACCTTAACTGGGTTGCCCTGCTAATTTTAGAATTAGTAACAACTTTAGGGTATGGCGGCGCTAGTGCTTTTTTATTATATAAACTGCGAATCAACCCTCGCTTGCGGCAACTGCGCGATGTAATTTGGTTTTTAGCGATCGCTGTGCTGATTGCGCCCTTAATTGTCGCCTTGTTACAATCGGCAAATTTTGCTTACTTTGAAATTGTACCTTGGTCTAAATATTTAATAAATACCTTGCATTATTGGGCAGGAGATGCAACGGGTATTGCGATGCTTGCGCCGTTTTTATTAGTTTTGCTGCGTAAGTTCCCCTGGCTTTGGGCAATTTCTGAAGACGCACCGCCAGCCAGCAAACGTAAAACGCCCCTTGCATTTAAAAACATTCCTCAATTTTTGCTAGAGGGATTAGCACTAAGTTTAGGAATTTGGGCTGCCTATGGTTCGCGTCCGGGAACTAATTTAGATTACACCTATTTAGTTTTTTTACCCACGATTTGGATAGCCATGCGGCACGGTTTTGAACGGGCGGCGGCGACAGTTTTATTTATCAGTATTGCCGTGGCAGTATTAGTACGCGCTACTTTTGGTCAATCTAATGTTTTTGCTTTGCAATTTGGCTTAATGGCAATTACTGTAACTTGCTTGTTGTTGGGTGGAATAGCAAGCGATCGCCAACAAGCAGAAATAGCCCTGCGCGAATCTGCCCAACAGTTAAGTCACGCAGCTTTTTACGATCCATTAACCAATTTACCCAATCGAGCTTTATTTAGCGATCGCCTAGAACGAGCTTTTGAATATAGCAAGCAATTTCCCGCTCATCTATATGGTGTACTGTTTGTTGACTTAGATCAGTTCAAAGTTGTTAACGATAGCCTCGGACATACCCTTGGCGATCGCTTACTCGTAGCATTGGCGCGTAAATTAACAGAATGCGTCCGTCCGACAGACACCATTGCTCGTTTGGGGGGAGACGAATTTACTATTTTACTAGAAAGTCTTTCAGATATTAGCGATCCTATCCGCGTTGCCGAACGCATCCAGGCATCATTAATATTACCTTTCGAGCTTGAAGGACAAGAAGTATTTGCTACAGCTAGTATTGGCATTGCTTTGAGCGCCCTAGGATACCAACAAGCGGGAGATATTTTGCGCGATGCAGATATTGCCATGTATCGAGCCAAACAACTGCGATCGCGCTACGAAATATTTAATCCCGCCATGCACGCAAGAGCCGTTGCTCGTTTGCAAATGGAAACAGAGTTACGCCGAGCGCTCGAACGTCAAGAGTTTTTAGTTTACTATCAGCCGCTTGTATCTTTAGCAACGGGGAAACTCTCTGGTTTTGAGGCTTTAGTACGCTGGCAACATCCTCAACGCGGTATTCTTACTCCGGCTAAATTTATCCTTTTAGCAGAAGAAACCGGATTGCTGAAACCTATCGATCAATGGGTACTGCGCGAAGCTTGCCGTCAAATGCAACAATGGCAAGAGCAAATTCCTACTAATCCACCTTTGTTAATTAGTACCAATTTGGGTAATAAGTTGTTTGCTCAACCCAATTTGATCGAGCAAATCAGCCAAATTTTGACCGATACCAATTTAGATGCTCTCAGTCTCAAATTAGAGATTACAGAAAATGTTTTGGCAGAAAATGACGAATCAATTATTGCTACGCTCTCACAAATCAAAGCTTTGGGAGTACAGCTATCGATTGACGACTTTGGGACAGGCTACTCATCTTTAAGCCGTTTGCACCGTTTTCCAATTGACGAATTAAAAATCGATCGCTCGTTTGTTAGCAAAATAGGGGCGGGAAAAGGCAATTTAGAAATTACCGAAACAATTTTGACTTTAGCAAACAAACTTGGCATGAGTGCGATCGCTGAAGGAATTGAAACGGCGGAACAACTAGCATATCTTAGAGAACTTAATTGCGCTTACGGGCAAGGGTATTTTTTCTCTAAACCATTGCCTAGACAAGCAGCAGAGGAATTAATTATCTCTAAGCCACAGTGGTAATTTATTCTTCCACCCGATAACCCAACTCCGCCAACCGAGTCCGCGATTGTCGCCATTTGGGTTGAACTTTCACAAATAATTCCAAATGCACTTTACCAGCAATTAATTTTTGTATTTGCTCTCGTGCCGCGCTACCAATAGCTTTAAGCATACTTCCACCTTTGCCGATTAGTATCCCTTTTTGGGAATCGCGCTCGATATTTATCGCCGCAAAGACACGGGTAATAGTTGGTGCTTCTTCAACTTTTTCAATCGCGATCGCAACAGAATGGGGTACTTCTTCACGAGTTAATAGTAAAATCTGTTCGCGGATTAGTTCCCCCATAATAAACCGCTCTGGCTGATCGGTAACTAAGTCTGGTGGATAGTAATAAGGGCCAGTTTCCAGTTTTTCAATTAACAACTGCTGCAAATCTGTTAAACCATCACCCGTTAAAGCCGAAAACTTAACCATTTTCCAGTTGTTAGCTTCTGCCATTCGTGCATAAGTAGTATCTAACATCTGGGCATCATCGGCGCTTTGGGTGTCAATTTTATTGATGCCTAAAATAACTGGAGTTTTACTTTGAGCGAGTATATCGACAATATAGCGATCGCCTCCTCCAGCTTCTACCCCCCCATCCACCACAAATAGCACTACATCAACTGAATCAATAGCAATTTTGGCGTTTTGTACTAACACTTCCCCTAATTGATGGTGGGGTTTATGTATTCCTGGCGTATCGACAAAAATTAACTGGGCTTCAGGAGTAGTTAAAATTCCCCGCAAACGATTGCGCGTAGTTTGCGCCACTGGGGAAGTAATGGCGATTTTTTGCCCAACTAAATAGTTCATCAGCGTTGATTTACCGACATTTGGGCGACCAATAATGCCAATAAAACCCGACTTAAAACCGGGGGGTGCTTGGGGAATAGTTGCTATCCCCAACAAGTCTATTTCGTTAGGTGTTTGGGAATCAATATTACTTTCTGACATTTTTTTATCGGGGCAATTTAATTAGAAGCTAAATAAAAGTTGCAATTTCCCACAACTAGCGCATATTTCAGTTTAATCTACTGCTGTTAACTAAAAAATATCCAGATGGGACGTAAGCGGATTGGAATTTTGACTAGCGGCGGAGATTGTGCGGGGTTAAACGCAGCAATTCGAGCCGTAGTATATAGAGCTACGGGAACTTACGATTGGGAAGTATTGGGCATTCGTCAAGCTACCCTTGGTTTACTGACTAATCCACCGCAAGTAATGCCGTTAGAAATTGAAAAAATGGATGCTTTACTAACGGCGGGTGGAACAATGTTAGGCACGACAAATAAAGGCGATCCTTTTGCTTATCCTATGGCTGATGGTAGTTTGTGCGATCGCTCGGAAGAAATTATTGCTAACTATCACCAATTGGACTTAGAAGCTTTAATTAGTATTGGTGGCGATGGCAGTGCGGCAATCTTGCGCCGTTTAGCACAACAAGGCAATATTAATATGGTTGCTATCCCCAAAACTATTGATAACGATGTCGGAGTTACCGAGCATTCTATTGGGTTTGATACGGCTGTAAACACCGCAACCGAAGCCTTGGATCGCTTGCATTTTACCGCCGCTAGTCACAGTCGAGTCATGATTTTAGAAGTCATGGGAAGGGATGCGGGACATATTGCCATTAGTGCGGGAATTGCTGGCGGTGCGGATGTAATTTTAATTCCCGAAATTCCTTACACCGTCGAACAGATTTGTCTCAAAATCAAAGAGCGTCAAGAGAAAGGGAAAAATTACTGTTTAGTTATCGTCTCTGAAGCCGTGCGGACTGAAACTGGCGAATCAGTAATGAATACCAATCGTTTAGGTCAATCTAGGTATGGTGGTATTGGGCAGTATTTAGCCGACCAAATATGCCATTGTAGCGGCGCAGAGACGCGAGTTACAGTTTTAGGTCATATTCAACGAGGCGGGACTCCTTCACCCTTAGAGCGCCTGATAGCTGCCGCTTTTGGGGTAGCTGCGGTCGATTTAATTGCCGAGCAAAAGTACGATCGCATGGTAACTTGGCAAAATCGTCAAGTTGTCAGCGTCCCGATTACCGAAGCGATCGCTCAATACCGCGCCGTCGATCCTAACGGTACATTGGTTAGAACGGCGCGTGGCTTAGGTATTTGTTTGGGTGATTAATAATAGTAGCGGTATTTCTGCGCCGCTACTTAATGCTGAATCAGTAATGTTGACTGAGTTTTAGGCAAAATATGCAGCAAACTACAGACAAAGCCCAAGCTCTCCGCACAGCAATGTTAGCAACAATAAATCAAAACCCCAATCCTAGAAATTAGGCAGCATTTACGATTATTGGCGAAGCCCTGTAGGGAAGTGTAAGGACAAGGTGACAAGGTGACAGAATTAATCCTCTCCCTTGTCTCCCATTAAGTTCCTGGCAATGTCCGCAACCTTTCGCTTAAATGAGTGCGATCGCTTAAACTATGCAACAAAGGGCCGTGAGCGCCAAATTCTACCTTACTTACCGATCCTACCGGACACCCCAACCGAAACCGAAAACGCCCTACATCAATGCCTAGTAAGCTGCACAAGATGATCCGAATTGTGGCTTTGTGAGAAACAATCAAAATATTGCCGTCACTGTAACGCTGTTTAATTTCCTCAATTACAACTAAAGCACGAGTTGCGATCGCCACCGCTAATTCTCCCCCAGTAGGCGGATACCAAGCCGGATCGGCTGTCCAACGAATATAGTCATCGTGATATTCCTTGGATACTTTTTCTACGGTTTGTCCTTCCCACAAGCCATAGTTAATTTCTTTCAAACCCTCGCGCAATTCCAAATCTATACCCAGTTTTTCAGCTATTGGTTTAGCTGTGGCGATCGCTCTAATCATGGGACTTACGTAAATAGCATTCCAATTTAAGGATTGATAGGCTGTAGCAAACGCCTGTGCCATCTCAAGTCCATCGGCTGTCAATTTTGGGTCTATAGAACCACAAAAAGCATTATCTCGGCTGCATTCTGTTTGACCGTGACGGAGTAAATAAAGAGTTGTAGTCACTATTTGCGTATTTATTAAGTTTTCAAATTCTACCGCGCGCTCGCTATAAGTACTATTACTTATACTAATTCTAGTAT
>JAPJOW010000087.1:10046-16550 GCA_030826005.1 Aliterella sp. RAGGC_92 | reverse complement strand
CCCCATTGGGGGACGAGTTGCCTCCCCCAAACCCCCTGCAAAAGTGTCATATCTGTAAGCCCGGTAGTTCTATGCAATAGACCTGGTTTTGGGTGTGGCACGCTAGATACTCAGCCTCTTGCAAAAGTCTAAAACTTTTTCTTCAGTCGGCTTAAGCCGACTTTAGCTACTAGCCTTGGGTTTTAACCCTAGGCGGACTAAGGGTAAAATCCTAGTTTGGGTAATCCTAAAGTTTCATCCCATCCCATCATAATGTTTAAACACTGAATCGCTTGCCCTGCTTGTCCTTTGATTAAGTTATCAATGGCGGACATGACGATCGCTCTCCCGGTACGCGGATCTACTTCTATGCCGATGTAACAAAGGTTACTGCCACACGCCCACTTGGTTTGGGGATATACGCCGCTTTCGCACACTGTTACCCAAGGGGAATTACGATAAAAGGCTGTGTAAATTGTCATTAAGTCTTCTCTAACTAATCCCGGATCTCGTAACGTTGCATAAACTGTTGCTAAAATTCCTCGCACCATTGGCATTAAATGCGGTGTAAATTGAATTGTTACTTCAAATCCAGCTAAATCGCTGCAAACTTGCTCGATCTCTGGGGTGTGACGGTGACGCGCTACGCCGTATGCTCCTATAGAGTTGTCGGCTTCGGCTAATAGCATATTGGTTTTTGCTTGTCTTCCACCGCCTGAAGTCCCCGATTTGGCATCGATAATTGCTGTTTCTGGGACGATTAAGCCTTGTTTGAGTAAAGGTGAAAGTGCTAGTAAACTCGCTGTAGGATAGCACCCCGCACAACCAATTAACGAACTATCAGCAATGCGATTTCGGTATAGTTCGGGTAAACCGTAAACTGCTTTACTGGCAATATCGCGATCGCTCCTTTCTTTCCCATACCACGATGTATAGGTGTCTAAATTCGTAAACCTATAATCGGCGGACAAGTCCAGCACTTTACAACCTTTCTCGATTAATACTGGCGCTATTTGACACGCCAAACCATTGGGCAATGATAAAAATACTACTTCACAACGTTCTGCTATCTCGACAGGATCGACAGCTTCAATTTGGCGCTTGACAAGATGCCCTAAATGAGGGTAAAGATCGGCAAAAGGCTTACCGGCGCTGCTTTCACCGCCTAAATAGGTAAGTTCTAATCCTGGGTGATCCATCAATAGTCTTACTAGCTGCACCCCTCCGTAACCCGACGCGCCTACAATACCAACCGATACGCGCCTTAAATCACCCATAATTGTTAACCTTTAGGAGTTTTGACTAAAAAAATTTAACTTTTGCCAAATTCTATATCAGGTTGTGGTTCTGTGAGCAAGGTTTTTGCGTAAAAAGGTACAATTGTAGTAATGCGATCGCATTTTAGCTTTCTATAGCTTGAGATATTTCTCAATTCTCTGCGCCGCAATCTCGCAATAGGATTCGCGAATTTCAAACCCAATCGTACAGCGTTGCAAATTTAAAGCTACAACGGCGGTAGTTCCCGAACCCATAAACGGATCTAAAACAATATCTTGGGGATGGGATGAGGCTTTGATAATTCTTTCAATTACGGCGATGGGAAATTGGGCGGGGTGTGAGGTACGTTCTTTTGAGGAGCGGTTTTTACCGGAGGTAACTTTGGAAAACTCCCAAACATCTGTGGGATTTTTGCCTTTTAAGTTTACTTTGATTTTTCCGTGCTTTTTTTGGTTGGGGTATTTAACGTTTGGATCGCGGATGTCGTCAAGATTAAAAATATAATCTTGAGAATTTTTGACGTACCATAAAAACTTTTCGTTGCGCGGTGAGAAAAACTTACTCCCCGCTACTCCCGCTTGATAATGCCAGACAATTTCTTGAATTAAATAAAATGGTACTTTGTCCCAAAGTAAATAAGCGATCGGAATTGCTTTAGCATGATGAGGCAAAGATAAATACCCCAAATTCAACCAAAAAGCTCCATTTAGTACGGTAACTCGGTGAATTTGAGCGATCCATTTTTGACACCAATGAAGATAATTCGCTAGTAGCAAAGGTTTTTCGTACTCTTTGCCAATGTTATAAGGTGGGCTAGTAACGGTTAAATTAATTGATAGGCTTGGTAGGAGTGCCATTGCTGCTAAACAATCTTGATTGTAAAGCGCGCAATTATGCGTTTGAAAGTACGGTTTACCTAAAAGCGCGATCGCATCGTTGAATTGCATTTACTTAAACTTCGCTAGTCGGGAATCTCGCCCTAGTAGAAACAGGCTACAATCAAATTAATCTAAGCTTCAAGAAACTTCACGTTTTACTTTACTTGTAATACTCCGTGCAACAGCCTACAACTGCTTTAAAACAACCATTTCAGTTCGATTCTATAGAAGACGCTTTAGCAGACCTCAAAGCCGGGCGAATGTTGGTGGTAGTGGATGATGAGAGCCGGGAAAATGAAGGGGACTTAATTTGTGCTGCTCAGTTTGCTACGCCTGATACGATTAATTTTATGGCAGTAGAGGCACGAGGATTAATTTGTCTAGCGATGACTGGCGAACGATTGGACGAATTAGATTTGCCTTTGATGGTTACAAATACTACCGATAGCAATCAAACAGCCTTTACTGTAAGTATTGATGCTTCCCCAGCTTTGGGCGTAACTACAGGTATATCCGCCGAAGATCGCGCCCGCACAATTCAAGTTACGATTAATCCCACTACAAAACCTAGAGATTTACACCGTCCCGGTCATATTTTTCCTCTCCGGGCGCGGGAGGGAGGTGTGTTAAAACGGGCTGGACATACGGAAGCTGGGGTAGATTTGGCGCAACTAGCAGGATTGTATCCCGCCGGGGTAATTTGCGAAATTCAAAACCCTGATGGCTCAATGGCGCGTTTGCCACAATTAGTAGAGTATGCCAAAGTTCATAAATTAAAAATTATTAGCATCGCTGACTTAATTAGTTATCGTCTCAAATACGAGCGGTTTGTCCGTCGGGAAACGGTGACAAAATTACCAACGCAATTTGGACAGTTTTATATTTATGCTTACCGCAATATTTTAGATGATTCCGAACACGTGGCGATCGTTAAAGGCGAACCCGCAGATTTTGCCGATAAAACTGTAATGGTGCGGATGCACTCAGAATGTTTGACGGGGGACGCTTTGGGTTCTTTGCGTTGCGATTGTAGAATGCAGTTGCAAGCAGCATTAAAAATGATTGAAAATGCAGGTCTTGGTGTAGTAGTCTATTTGCGGCAAGAAGGACGGGGAATTGGGCTAATTAATAAGCTCAAAGCCTACTCGTTGCAAGATATGGGGCTAGATACGGTAGAAGCTAACGAACGCTTGGGTTTTCCTGCCGATTTGCGTAATTACGGGGTAGGAGCGCAAATTTTAAACGATTTGGGCGTAGAGAGGATTCGCTTAATTACCAATAATCCGCGCAAAATTGCCGGGTTAAAAGGTTATGGATTAGAAGTAACGGATAGATTGCCATTGTTAATCGAAGCCACAGATTACAACTCGATTTATTTAGCTACCAAGGCAGAAAAGCTAGGTCATATGCTGTTGCAGACTTACTTAGTTACCGTAGCACTGCACTGGAAAGATGAGCCATTATCTGTAACCGAACGCTACGATCGCTTAGAGAAACTGCGAAATTTAGCGCGCAAGTCTGACTTATTATTGCAAGAAGAAGCAAGACCAGTGGCGATCGCTTTATTTAGCGAACCATCGCTAACGGTACATTTAGGCTTCGATCAAGCAAAAGTTGCTGCTATTGATTGGTACAAAAACGCCGAGCATCCTTATGTAAAAGCAATTTCTCAAATTTTGGACGATCTCGCTAATTGGGCGTTTTTAGAAAAGTTAGAGTTTTTAGTTTCTCCAGGAATCGATCCATTAAGTAGCTTGCAAGTTAATTTAGATCGTCAGATCCTAAGTACCGATAGTTTACCTTCTGCCATTTGCGATCGGTTGGAAACTCAAAAAATCTATTGCTACGGCTGTTAGCAGCTTGTAAAAGCCAAAGAGGTCTAATTAATTGATGAGAAAACTATCCTAGCCCACCTAGGGTTTTAACTCTGAACCAATAAGCTTAACTAAACCTCTTACAAAAGTTTAATTCTTTTTTCTTTAGTCGGCTTGAGCCGACTTGAGCTATTAGCCTGGGGTTTCAACCCTAGGCGGGGTACGCTTTAGCTAAAAAACTTACTCTTTTCAACCCTAGGCGGGGTACGCTTTAGCTAAAAAACTTGCTCTTTTCAATCCTAGGCGGGGTACGCTTTAGCTGAAAAACTTACTCTTTTCAACCCTAGGTGTAATAGGTATTTTAGAACGATCGCCTTTCTATTTAAACTATATTCAAATCAAAAACCCGCCTATATTAGGCGGGTTTTTGCACTAAATTAGCGCCGACATTAATTAACTGCGTAAGCAGATTTTAATGCCCAAATAATCAAAAACGCGATCGCCCCTAAAATCAGCACGGTAGAAATCGTTACTGCTTTTGGGGTATCTGCGCCCTTGAACTTCATAATTCCACGATTCAAGTCAGACATGAGGCTAATTTCCTCTAGTTGGTAGATTTCTAATCCGTCCGCCTTAATTCTAATCGCTTCTACACAGTAACGATGTCACAACTAGGAAAATTGGCATCAATTCCCGATTGTTTCCACGCGCGACCATCTAAAGCCATCTGCTCAATTAAACTTGCAAGTCTCAACGCTTTCAAGGCTTGTTCTCCGCCTACCGATGGCTGATTTCCACCCCTTACGCAGTTGACAAAATGCTCTAGTTCTGCGTGCAGTGGCTCGATATTACTGGTATATACTTTTTCAATCAAACCATCTTGACGATAAAGCACTTGACCGTAATCTGTCATGCAATTAGCGGTTGTTTGCCGATGAATGAGAATTTCATTATTGAGAAAATCAGCTTCCGTCAGCGAATTTTTACAATGTGCTGCAATGCGGCGGATTTTACAATGAGTAACTTTACTCGCCGTCAGCGTCGCTACAATGCCATTGGCAAAGCCCAAAGTAGCTGTCACGTAGTCCAAATAAGGACGGGGTTTAGTATTTGCTGCAAAATTGACCGATTCCGTTGCACAGGCGCGGCTACCGCTTGCTGTGAGCTTAACTACTGGAGAATTAGCTAATTCTAGCAGCAAGTCGATATCGTGAATCATTAAATCTAATACTACTGATACATCATTAGCGCGATCGGAGTAAGGACTCATGCGGTGAGCTTCTATCGCCAGCAATTGCTCGGTTTTTAGGACTTTGCTTAGTTCTTGAAAAGCTGGGTTAAAGCGCTCGATATGACCTACTTGTAAGATACTTTGAGACTCCGCCGCCGCATTTACCAAAGATTCCGCTTCGGCAATACTAGCCGCAATTGGTTTTTCGATCAAAATATGAATGCCAGCTTTCAAGCAAGTCATGCCCACCGCATGATGCAAATAGGTAGGAACAGCAATACATACTGCGTCTATATGAGGTAGTAAATCTTGGTAGTCTTCAAAAAAACGAACTCGGTACTTACTTGCAGTATCGAGTCCCCTTTCTACATTAATATCCGAAACCCCAACAAGCTCTACATCTTTAAGTAAACTCAATACGCGGGTATGATGCTGTCCCATATTGCCCACTCCAATCACGCCAATGCGGATCGGTTGAGGCTGATTGCGCTGCACATGAATGTTTGGTTGTGCCATGAATATGCTGTTCTCCACTCCTTTCCTTTCCTCAGCCACCAAAGTATAGAAACGCCGTGAAATGGCGTATGCGGTCAATTATTAACACTCAAACCCTTAATTCATCCAGATAGTAACATAATGCTTCTATTTATAAAGAATCTTAAAGCTTATTGAAAGTTCCTGTATTATGTATTGTTTTTAGCAAGTACGATCTCTGCCTTTAGTGTTATGTTGGCGGCTGCATTTACGGGCGAGAGAATGTGTCAGTTTTTTGCCCGTCCATTAGTTGGTTTAATTTAGCAATCGGCTCTTGGTGGTACGCTGTCTGAAAATAAATTAGTTTAGAGATACAGTTGCAACCAGTAGCGTTGCAAAAGCGCGAGGTAATTTTTATGACGGCTACCACTGCTAAAAAGCTAAGTTTTGCCGAGTTTCTTGAGCAATACCCTGATGGCGATGGCATTTTTGAATTAGTAGACGGGGAGATTGTCCAAGTGGAGGCGATTAGAGCGCATAAAAATGTATCAAGGTTTTTATTGTTTGCTTTCAATGATGAAATTAGACGCAATAATCTTAGCTACATTGTCGATCAAACTATAATTATCAAAACTTCCACCAGTGACGGCAAAGAACGAGGCAGAAATCCCGATGTTAGCGTAGTTAGGGAAGTAGAGTGGAACTCCAACGTAACAGCTTATGCCGCTTTAACTAAGCCCATCCAACTAGCGGTAGAAGTTGTTTCTACTAACTGGGAAGATGATTATATCGATAAACTTGCAGAATATCAGAGTTTAGGAATTGCCGAGTATTGGATTGTGGATTACTT
>JAPJOW010000087.1:0-9946 GCA_030826005.1 Aliterella sp. RAGGC_92 | reverse complement strand
GAACAAATAAGACGTGTTGAAGAAGATCCAAATGCTTTTGTTGTCCCTGGTGAATCTTCCGTTGAAGAAGATTTGAAAGTCCTAGATATAATCATTGCTCAGACTAATAACAAGTAAAACGCGATCGCAGAGCTTCGCACCTTAACAAACTCATCTAGCATAGAAGTTCATAAAGCTATACGCAAAAGGTGTTGCAAAAGTGAAGGTAGTGGTTTTGTTGTCTGGTGGGTTGGATTCAGCGACGGTACTTTATAGCGCTAAGTCTTTGGGATGTGAATGTTACGCGCTATCTTTTGATTACCAGCAAAGACATCAACGAGAATTAGAAAGTGCGATCGCCATTGCCCAAGCCGCCGGGGTAGTTGATAGTAAAGTAATTAGTTTCGATTTGCGTTCGTGGGGTGGTTCGGCGCTTACCGATGACAAAATAGATTTACCCGTCGAGCGATCGCTTTCCCAAATGGGCGAGAATATCCCTGTAACCTACGTTCCTGCCCGTAATACGATATTTTTGAGTTTTGCCCTAGCTTACGCTGAAACCATTGGTGCAGAGCGCGTCTATATTGGCGTAAATGCCTTAGATTATTCCGGCTATCCCGATTGTCGCCCGGATTATATTCAAGCAATGCAGGAAGTTTTTAGATTGGGGACAAAGCAAGGTAGAGAAGGGGAAGCAATTAAAATCGTTGCACCGCTCATTGATATGAAAAAGACTGAAATTATCCAACTAGGTAATAAATTAGGCGTACCTTGGGAAAAAACCTGGTCATGTTATGCAGGAAGCGAGAAAGCTTGTGGCGCGTGTGATTCTTGTAAGTTGAGACTAGAAGCTTTTAGGGAATTGGGATTAAGCGATCCTATTGCTTATTAATTTTCAGTTTGACGGTGCATTTTTATATGATGTAAACGCGCCCCGTCTACGGAAATTACTGTAAACTCTAAATCTTCATAAGTTAGAGTCGTCCCCACTGGGGGGATTTTTTGCAACTGATACAGCAAAAAGCCGCCTAAAGTTTGGTATTCATTTTTTAAAGGCAAATTTAACTTTAATAGCTCGTTGAGGTCTTCTAAATTCATCTGCGCCTGCACTAAATAAGTTTGCTCGTCCAAGCGTTCGATCATCAATTCGTCAGCGCTTCCGGGTTCTCCTGTATCGCCGATAATTTCTGCTACTAAATCTTTAATAGTTGCGAGTCCCACAATGCCGCCAAATTCGTCTACGATCATCACCATCGATAGATGAACTCGCTGCATCATTGGTAATAGTTCGCTTAGGGGTGTATGTTCGGGTACAAACCTAACTGGGCGAACCCACGATTTTAGAGGTGTTTCTAGCGCTAGTCCAGCTATTAAAGGCGTTGCTAATTCCTTAAATTCAATAATGCCGCAGACATCATCTAAAGATTTACCCACTACGGGATAGCGCGAGTGTCCGGTAGCTGTAACTACTTGCAACAAGGACTCAAAAGTCCCGTTAATTGGTAAAGATACAATATTGTTGCGTTGTACCATCACTTCTGAGGCGGTGACATCGCCAAATTCAAATACATTGTTTAGTAATTCTCTAGCTCTAGCTTTTAAACCTGTAGATTCGCGCTCGGTAGCAATAATTAGCTGCAATTCTTGAGGAGATACAGGGGTTCGCCACCCTTGTCCTGTATAGTTAATTCCGCCTAGGCGCAACAGCCAGCGAGTAGAATGATTGATTACCCAGATTAACGGATTAAATAACCGTGCGATCGCTTTTACTGGGGGTGCTAAAAATCTTGCTAATTCTTCTGGATAAAGTAACGCTACCGATTTAGGACATAATTCGCCTAAAACTATTTGCAGGTAAGCAACTAATATAAAAGCGCTGGGAATAGATATAGAATGCACGATCAAGCTCCGCATCCCTCGCTCTATCGGCAAGTTTTCAATTAATGAAGCAACCAATATTCCCATCGTACTTTCGCCAATCCATCCCAAAGCTAGGCTAGAAAGCGTAATTCCTAACTGGGTAGTCGATAATAGGCGATCGATGCTTCTTTGCAAAGTTTGCACCGCTACTGCTTCTATGTCTCCATTTTCTACCAATTGATGAATGCGCGATCGCCTGACGGTAACTAAAGAAAATTCCGCCGCCACAAAAAAAGCATTGATGGCAATTAATAGTAAAACTGACAGTAATCGCAGCCAAATATCTGCCTGGGTGAGTGGAGCAAAACCATTCAGCACCAAAATATTGAAAACAAAGGCAAACATTAGCAATTTTTTGAGGTAAAAGGCAGAAAATTAGTATTAAATACTATTTTCCCCCCTTTTTTAAGGGAGGTTAGCAGCGATCGCGCTTTGAGATTTTTATCTAACATTATATCTACCTACTCATTTTTGGTTAGGCTGTAAGCTGACGCAATCCTCAATAGAGCAATGACAAGAAACGGTATCGGTATTCGCACGGCGCAACTAAGAGTTCATCGGGTTGTAGGTCAAATTCACGTCTACGATGGTGCAGGTAAAGGTAAGTCGCAAGCAGCTTTAGGGGTTGTTTTACGCTCTATTGGTTTGGGGATAAATAGTCATGTTGCTACCCGCGTTTTACTTTTGCAATTTCTCAAAGGCTCGGAACGCGCCTACGATGAAGATGGCGCAATTGAAGCTCTGCAACGAGGTTTTCCCCACTTAATCGATCAAGTCCGCACGGGTAGAGCGGAGTTTTTTAACAAAGAACAAATCACCCGTTTCGACCGCCAAGAGGCAATTCGCGGCTGGGATGTGGCTAAAGGTGCGATCGCCAGTGGCTTATATTCGGTAGTAGTTTTAGATGAACTCAACCCCATGCTTGACTTGGGTTTGTTGGATGTAGAGGAAGTTGTCAAAGTTTTAAAATCAAAGCCAGAAGATTTAGAAATTATTGCGACCGGAAGGGCTGCACCGCCGCAGTTATTAGAGATTGCCGATTTGCATTCTGAAATGAAACCCCACTATCACCCCACCGCCGCCGCTCAAGGAATTACCGGAATAGAAATCTATACAGGCGCGGGCAAAGGCAAGTCTACAAGCGCTCTAGGTAAGGCTTTGCAGGCAATTGGTAAAGGTATTAGTCAAGACAAATCCCACCGGGTTTTAATTATGCAATGGCTCAAAGGTGGAACGGGATATACTGAAGATGCGGCGATCGCTGCATTGCGACAAAGTTACCCCGATTTAGTCGATCATCAACGTTGCGGACAAGATGCGATCGTTTGGCGGGGACAACAAAAAGAGCTTGATTATGTAGAAGCTGAAAGAGGTTGGGAAATTGCGAGAGCCGCGATCGCTTCTGGCTTATATAAAACTATTATTTTAGACGAGCTTAATCCTACGGTAGACTTAGAATTGCTCGATCCAGCGCCGATTGTACAATCTCTGCTCCGCAAGCCCCGCGATACGCAAATAGTAATTACTGGGCGCTGTCACAACCCTCCAGCTTACTTCGATTTAGCGGGAGTGCATTCAGAAGTATTTTGTCACAAACATTATGCCGATACTGGCGTAGAACTAAAACGCGGTGTAGATTTTTAGGCATTACTAAAGCTTAAATAAAATTCTCCCTCATCTTTTTGTCTCCCCCTTGCATACTATGGATACACACAGCTTAGACTTGATTACCGCCGGACTTGCGATCGCTATCTTTGGTGGCGGTTTATTAATGATGTTTACGGATTTATTTACCAAAAAAAGCAAATAAGTCAGAAGATGGATGAATAGCGCACTACTGAAAGTAGATGATAAAAAAAAGGTATAAATTGTACCTAAATTTTTGTCATGAATCGTTCAAAAAAAGATCGCTCAATCGGGCGAAGTCTGCAAGAATATTTGCGTGGAATCGCTGGGGGGGTAATGTTTAGCTTGCCCTTACTCTACACAATGGAAGTATGGTGGGCGGGTTTTACTATGCACCCTCTGCGCCTGTTACTGTACGTTTTAGCTACGTTTACTTTATTGCTAGGCTACAACCGTTACGCAGGTTTGCGGTGCGATTTTACGCCGCTAGAAGTAGCTGTTGATTCGATAGAAGAAATGGGCATAGGGATAGTAATTTCCGCCGTCGTTTTGTGGCTATTAGGGCAAATTACAACCGAAATGCCAGGAAGCGAAGTTGCAGGCAAAATAATTATTGAATCGATGACGGTAGCCATTGGTGTTTCGGTAGGTACGGCTCAGTTAGGCGGTGGTAATGATAATGGCGATAGTGGAAGCCAGGAATTGACCCCATTTTTAAGCGAAGATAGCGACCTAATGAGTCAACTTGCGATCGCAACTTGCGGAGCGGTATTATTTGCAGCAAATGTCGCGCCAACGGAAGAAATTATCCTCATTGCGACTCAAACTACAGCTTTTAAGCTGGTAGGAATGGCTGTACTATCTATGGTTTTTGGTTCTTTAATATTGTTTTACAGCGATTTTTTAGGTTCGCAGAGCTTTAGTAAAAGTAGAGGCATAAAAACGATTTTTGGTGGCGCAATTATTACTTATGCGATCGCTTTAACTGTTTCGGCGGCGATTTTGTGGGTATTTGGGCGCTTTGACGATACAAGTGCGATCGTTTGCTTGTCAGAGACTGTGGTACTGGGACTTGCAGCTAGTTTGGGCGCTTCGGCGGGGAGATTATTACTACAATGAAATTACAAAAAAATTGGTTAGAGTGGCTGGTTTTTGCAATCAGCTTTGTCCTTGTCCTCTGTACTTTGGGTTATTTAGTTTATGACGGGGCTACCTCTGCCAAAACACCTGCTAATATTTCCTTAGAGTTAGGCAAGCCACAGCCACAAGCAGAGTTTTTTAAAATCCCTGTTTCCGTCACAAATAGCGGCGACACTACCGCCGAAACTGTACTTATTGAAGTAAAGCTCGAAAATGCTGGTATAGAGAAAGAAAGCGCCCAGTTTGAAATTGGTTTTCTTCCCCGCCATTCCCAGCGCGAAGGCTGGGTAACTTTTCAAACCGATCCGCGTACTGTAGAGGAATTGAGCGCGAAAGTGTTAGGATTCGAGCAACCCTAGTATCATTAGTAATGTAAATAGTCAAGTAAGTAATATAGATAGGAACATTTTTTAACGGGAAATGTCTCTGTAATTAACAAGGCACAAAACAGTTTACGAAAGAAAAAAGGTATATATGGCTAATTGGAAATCTGGAACAGCCGCACTTATGGCACTAGCGATCGCAACTGGTACAAGCGCACCTTTATTTACAACTGCGTCAGCTTCGGCTCAACTATTCCCTTCGTCGCCAAGAAGTACCACTCCTACCCAAGTTACCATTCCTTCGGGGACAACAATTCCCGTACGCTACGAGAAAGCAGAAAAAATTGTTGTTAGTCCGAAAGAGACAATGCCCGTAACTTTGACCGTAGCCAGCAATATTATTAATCGAAGCGGTACTATACTAATTCCCGCCGGAAGCACGATTGAAGGCGAATTGCAACCCGCTACTAACGGTTCGCAATTTGTCGCTAAAACCTTAGTTACCAACAACCGCCGCCAGTCAATTAATGCCACATCTAGAGTAATTAGCCAAACAACGGTTAGACAAGGTTCTAAAACCAGCAATATCCTAAAAGGTGCTGCTGTAGGTGCCGCCGCTTCCGCCGCTTTGGGAGCTTTGACAGGCGATCGCGCGATCGCGACAGAGGAAATACTCTTAGGTACGGGCGCAGGTGCATTAGGTGGCGCGCTGCTACGCAATAGAAAAGCTGATGTTGTAGTGATTGAACCAAATACAGATTTAGCTGTAACTTTAAACTCTAATCTGGCATTGCTGTAAGTATGGCAGGAGGAGAGGGGGATGGAAGGGGACAAGGAGATAATAAATGATTCTCTTTCTCCTCTAGCTGAGGAGATTTTGAACTTCTGGTTTGGTAGTCCTAAGTCGGTAGATTATGGGAAAGAGCGATCGTTTTGGTTTACTAAAAATCCAGAATTTGACAAAGAACTAGGCGATCGCTTCTTATTAGCCTACGAACAAGCTGCAAGGGGTGAACTAGATTACTTCCAAGCTTCACCCCTTGGTTGTTTGGCAGTGATTTTGTTATTAGATCAGTTTCCACGTAATATGTTTCGGGGAACGCCAAAAAGCTTTGCTACTGATGCTAAAGCGCTGTCTGTTGCTAAAAATGCGGTGAATAGAGGATGCGATCGCGTTTTATTACCCGTACAGCGCTGGTTTATTTATTTGCCCTTCGAGCATAGCGAAAACCTTGCAGATCAAAAGCGCAGCGTGGAACTATTTTTAACATTGTCTGACGATCCTGCGAGTGCAAGTACCATCGATTATGCGTTGCGTCATAAAGCAGTAATTGAACGCTTTGGGCGCTTTCCCCATCGCAACAAAATTCTTGGGAGGGAGAATACACCCGCCGAAGACGAATTTTTAACTCAACCAGGCTCATCATTTTAATTTACAGCCCTCTTGCAAAGATTTAATTTAGTCGGTTTCAGCCGACTTTAGCTATTAGCCTAGGGTTTAAACCCTAGGCGGGTTAGGGTTTTAAACTTTCCCCATCGCAACAAAATTCTTGGGAGAGAATACACCCGCCGAAACCGAATTTTTAACTCAACCAGGCTCATCATTTTGATAGCACAAATACTTAACGGCAAACCCTACTAAAAAGTAGCAAAAGCCGTTCGGGGTCTAGCTCCCGGCTCATCTCTAAATGTTCGATAATAGAGATAAGTAAAAGATAAAAGCAATAGCTAAATGAGAATACAGTCATCGGTATTGGTACATTTAGGATTTGGTAAGTATGTACGTTCCGACCAAGTTACCGCCGTCATTCCTATCGAAGAAGATCGAGGGCCAGGTAGAAGGACGTTTGTGCAAGTACAAGGTCAAAAAGATCCAGTGGTAGCATCCCGCGCTGAAGATTCCATCGTGCGCGACTTGGTGCAAGAACCCCGCGAAGTTACCCAGTCACGCCAGCAACAAGAAATTCTGCACGACTTATTGTTAGACCTGAATAATGTCAATAAAACAGTAAGACGGATTGCGCGCGATGAAGGCGGTTTAGATTTAGAACGATTAGAGCAACGCATCCGCGAAGTTCTAGAAAACTAAGATATCAGGCGCAGAGCGATCGCTCTGCGCCACCAAGTTTCTTTTTCAGTCCTAGTTTATTTGCACTCTACATATTTTTTTAAATGAACTCAGGTACTATAGTCCAAAATACTCCCACCGTTAATACGCCACTACCTAAATTGTGGATGCCCGATCGCGTAATTTTCACTCCCGCCGCCTTAGATGAGCCTTGGGGACAGCAGCTTTACAAGCGGGTGCAAAGTCTTAATTTACCTGTAGAGGAGCTACCCCGCAACCGTTTGACGGGCATCCGAGGCGAAACGCCCCGCGAAACTTACGATCTTGCTAAACGGACTTTAGCGGTAGTTACCGCACCCCCTAGCGCCTTTAAACTCAGTCCTATTCCCCCCTCGGCCGATTGGCAGTTTCACATTGCTGAAGGCTGCCCAGCCCACTGTCAATATTGCTATTTAGCCGGGAGTTTGCAGGGGCCGCCAGTAATTCGCGTTTTTGCTAACTTGCCGCAGATATTAGCAAACTTGGCTAATTACGAGAAGCCGGGAGAAGCCAAGAGCTTTGAAGTTAGTTGCTATACTGACCCTTTGGGAATCGAGCATTTAACTGGAAGTTTGGCGGAAGCTATCCGTTATTTTGGGACGCGGGAAGATGGTTATTTGCGTTGGGTTTCCAAGTTTGACGCGGTAGATAATTTACTCGATTTGCCTCACAACGGTCATACGCGCTGCCGAGTAAGTGTCAATGCTGCGCCTGTTTCTGGGCGATTTGAGGGCGGTACAGCGAAAGTAACGGCACGACTTGCGGCACTGCGAAAATTGGCTTTACCGCGCAGTATGGGCGGCGGCGGTTATCCGGTGGGAATTGTTATCGCCCCAATTATGCCAGGAGAAGATTGGGAGTTACATTACACTCAGCTATTTGATGAGATTTCAGTAGCGCTTGATTTTGATTGCGATTTAACTTTTGAATTGATTTCTCACCGCTTTACTCCTGGATCTAAAGAAGTATTGCTGAGTTGGTATCCCAACACCAAGCTAGACTTGGATGAAGAAAAGCGCAGCGTCAAGCGTAACAAGTTTGGCGGGACGAAGTACGTTTACAATGCCGATATTATGAAGGTAATGCGCCGCTTTTTTGAAGGCGAGATTCAAAAAAGATTTCCTCAAGCCCGTACCCTGTACTGGACTTAGTTAGGCGCGTTTTTGATAAAGCTTGCGTAGGCTGCTTTTTGTTCGGGAGTTGCAGAGTTTAGACATTCATTGTGAATGCGGTTTAAACTCTGCAAGTACTCCTGATTTTGGCTTAAAATTTCGTTGCTGGCAGTAGAATTAATCAAAGATAACTGAGCGCGTAGAGGTAGTTGGCGGAATGCTTCTAGGCGTTTTTCTAAAGATGACATAAATTATTTTTCGCCCATTGCTGCTAGTCGTGCTAAAGCTTCTTCCATTGCTTCTGGTAATTGGCGCATAATTTTACCTTTTTCTCGATCTATAGCGACTAACGTTACTTGTGCTGACACATACAAGTCTTTAAAATCGGGGGATTGAATTTGATAATCCCAATTAATCCTGACACCGCTAACATCCATCATGCGAGTTTTGACAATCGCTGCCATTCCTAATTGAATTGGGCGATGATAGCGAATAGAAAGCTTTACAACGGGCAAATCGCACCCCAAAGCAACTAAATCGGCAAATTCTATCCCAATAGATCGCAAGCATTCTACCCGCGCTTCTTCCATCCAAATCAAGTAAGAGCCATGCCAAACACTTCCAGAATAGTCTGTATGATGGGGTTGCGCCCGAATTGCATACTCAAACCAGTTTTCAAATGCTATGAGGGGTAGTTTTTGAATTTCCCCGGTAGGTGGTAGTTGGGGAGACGGATGTTGTGACACTGTCGAAGAAAACTCCTAATTTGTCCCTTTTTATATTACGAGATTATTTATCATGAATTTTCGCATTGGTTGCGCTGTTTGGTCTTACAAAGGTTGGGTAGGAGATTTTTATCCGCCCAAAAGTCCTAGCAGTAAGTTTTTGAGGCTTTATAGCGAAGTCTTTCCCACCGTCGAAGGTAATACTACTTTCTATGCTATCCCCAACCAAGAAACTTTAAAACGCTGGATAGCAGAAACTCCACCAAGTTTTAAGTTTTGCTTGAAGTTACCAAAATCATTGACTCATCAAGGTTTATTACAGCCTTCAATTGCTGGTGCGTTAAGCTTTTTAGAGCAAATGCAGACATTAGGCGAAAGATTGGGGGTAATTTTTGCTCAACTTCCCCCTAGTTACAGCCCGCAATTACTAGAAGATTTAACAACTTTTCTTGAGGCTTGGGCGGATACTAAAGCACCTCTTGCTTTAGAAGTGCGTCATCCCGATTGGTTTAAAGAGCCTCACAATAATAAACTAACAGCTATTTTAGAAAAGCTACAAATTGGTAGAGTTTTGCTCGATTCTCGTCCTATTTATAACTCCCCAGAAGACCCACAATTAACTAGCGAAAGACGTAAACCAAATTTACCTGTAAACTTTAGCGTAACTGCACCATTTAGCTTAATTCGCTTTATTAGTCATCCTGAGCAACAATTGAATCAAAGTTATTTAGAAGAATGGGTTAGTTTTTGCGATCGCACTTTACGACAAGGTACGCAAATTTACTTTTTCGTTCATTGTCCCGTTGAAGAGAAGTCGCCTAGTAATGCTCGTTATTTCCACCAACTATTGCAACAGCATAACGTGCCTGTACCGCCTTTAACCTGGGACAATATTAAAGATCCTAAACAGTTAAGATTGTTTTAAATTTCAACGATTATGAGTTTTGCTTACCTTCAAAACAATTTTTTCTGCTTTATATTAAAATAAACCTATCCTAGTATCACATCTTTATG
>JAPJOW010000086.1 GCA_030826005.1 Aliterella sp. RAGGC_92 | reverse complement strand
TTTCTAACCCTCTAGCAATGCGTCCGGCGATGCGTCCGGGGTTGTTTTCATCGTAAAATTCTAGTGGTAAAGTCAGGATTTTTTCTACAGTCTTTAACGCTTGCTGTTGGCGAGAACGTAAAGCAATATCCCAATGAAACCACAAAGTAGTCCAAACTTGGATTGGCGCTCTAACTACAGTCACCAGAAAGATTACGCCTAATAAAAATCCGATACTCAATAACGAGTTTTGCGGTAGCTGAGTAACTTGAGCAAAAAACGCGATCGCACTTTCAATCGGTTTATCCAACCTTTGGCGCGACAATACGTTTAAAATCTGTCCGATAGCGTAAGGTACAACCAGATCGACAATTTCAAAGATACTAGCTGCGGCAATACTAAAAATTGCGATCGCATGATACGGTCTATAGTAATTAACGATATCTTTAAACGTCGCCATGATTTTTCAGCCGACACTTTGAGTGCGGTTGCTTTTGTAATTTACACACTACAAACGTAACACAAAAAAGTTCTTTGCAGCCAAGCGACAAGAAGAATATTAGAAAGAAGTAGCAAAAATAAGCATCCTACTATGGAGAGACATCGACAGGCGAAAACTCTAAACGGTAGCGATACAAAGCTACAGGTTGAGAATTTGCCTTAAAGTAGTCAGGATCTTGAGGAGACAAATAAACCGCCGTAACTTGATCGGCTTCAATAGTTGAATTAGATAATTGATAAGCTGTAGTGCTTTCAACTTCATTAAAGTAAGGCTGCGAACCACCTTTAAATAACTGCTGAAACACCTCAGTAGTTATAAACTCGTTATTGAGCAATGATTCTGTAGCGCGTCCGGTAACTAGAGAAACCAAAATGCGATCGCTTTTTAGTAAAGTAATTTGTTTATTAGGCGACTTTGGATCGGTTTTAACAGCCATAACAGAGTTACCTAAATAAGCTCTTGCTAAGTTCAAGCCATTAAAAACTCTATCTGCAACCAACTTTTGCGAAGCATCCCGAATAAAACGCACAATGAAGCTTACAGGTATATTTAAACTGCGGCGATTGCTTTCAAAACCTGGCGTAACGATATCTGGTGCTAAAGGCGCAGCTAAATCGACTAACGTACTTGTGACATTCCAAGTACCCGCCATCCAATCGGGATAAATCAAATCTCCCTGGGGAGATTGTACTGTAAGCTTTTGCCAGCGTGGAAAACTAGCTAGGCGACTTCTTAACTGTCCAGCCTGCGCCGCGCCACTCCAAAAAAACACCGCCAAAATCAAACACCAAAAGCCTTTCAATTACCTCTACGCCTCGTTATCTAGCAATCCGTTTTGAGTTATACAATTTTTGATAGCCCCCAAACCCCCAATTCTGGGGGCTAAAAATCTTATTCCCCCAAGGTTGGGGGCTAGGGGGCGAACCTGTAACACTTTTGAATTACCTCTACGCCTCGTTATAGTTCGCCTACAGGGTCGGGAGTCCAAACGTCTCCATACTGCTCCTTAAGAGCCTGCCAAGCCTCTACTTGACCTTCTTCATACTCCCCCGGCTTCCCCCATTGCAGAAACAGACTGAGCGCCGATTTTCCTTCTTTATCTAATAGTCGAATTGCGTAAGTAGTAAAGTTTCCCCGCTTCGCCTCTCCCGTTTCAAACTTCACTTGGACGATTTCGTCCATATTCAAATGAAATTCAAAACCTTCTGCGTGCATATTTGCATACTTACCTTTAGGCAATTCGGCATAAAAAAGCTTTTGAATCTTTCCCCGCGCTTCCAACACCGCCGCACTGCTAGTTACAATTAGCCGCAAAGTTGAGAGAGTTTCACAAGCTTCTAGAAATTCTTTTAAAGTGTTGGAGGTCATAAGCGATTAGAAAATAGGAGTAAACTTGAAAAGTTTAATTTTAATTTAATCGGAAATAAATTAGTAGAAAACTACAAGCTTAGTACCTTTGCAAATTAGCATACATTTATATCCTTACTCTACGCCGTTATTTGGTTCTTAACGTTCCGGTTGAGCGGCAGCAGATTGACTAGAACGATAGACAAAAAGACTCTCAACTGTTCGCTCCAACCAGGTTATTATGCCGTTTTTCCACAAATGACTAGCTCAGAGCTTTGCTACTCAATTATTACCTCAGTTGTTACTATCTGTATAATCCGTACTTACAGTAACCTGCTGCCAAGTATCCAAATCCGTTTTGACCCATTCCAGTTTTTCCTGAATCAGGCTCATGGCATCCGTGCCTAGCGCTAGTCGCATCGGTGGATGGGGGCTTTCTACAGCTTGAATAATGGCTTGCGCCGCCGATTGTGGATTGCCAGGTTGCTTACCATCCATCTCTTTGAACCACTGCAATGAAGCTCCGCTTACCGAAGCATAAGCATCAATAGAGTGTTTGGCTACTGCCAGAGAGCGTCCGTTGAAGTCCGTGCGAAATGCCCCAGGTTCAATTAAAGTAACTTTAATTCCAAAGGATTCGACTTCTTTAGCCAAGGCTTCAGACGTACCTTCCAGGGCAAATTTAGCACCACAGTAGAGGCTGCTGCCACCAAATCCCACTAATCCTGCGGTAGATGACATATTTACAATGTGACCGTTGCCTTGCTGACGCATCAAAGGCAAAACAGTTCGCATCAGGTGCAGCGCGCCAAAGAAATTAGTTTCAAAAAATTGGTGAATCTCAGCATCGCTGACTTCTTCGAGTGCGGCAATTAGTCCATGTCCAGCATTGTTGACCAGCACATCAATTCGACCAAAGGTAGCGATCGCCGTATCAACTGCTGCTTGTACGTCTTGGGGTGACGTTACATCCAGACGGACAGCCTTTACGGTTTCAGGGTAGCTATCGATTAAAGCGTGAAGTTGCTCTGGTTTGCGGGCCGTCGCTAATAGATAGTCGCCTTGCTTCAACACTGCTTCTGCTAGGGTACGTCCGAACCCTGATGAACATCCTGTAATTAACCAAACTTTGGGAGCGACACGATTTTTGTTTAAGTTCATTTGCTTTCTCCAATCCAAATGAGATAAGTCTTATAGTTCTCACGATAGGAAACAGCCATGCGATTGTCCAATATATATATGACTATGATTAATAGGTTAGAGATATAAGTGCGATGGAATTACGGCATCTACACTACTTCATTGCTGTGGCTGAAGAACTCCACTTTAGTCGAGCGGCAGAGCGGTTGCATATCTCCCAACCTCCGCTCAGTCAACAGATCCAGAGTTTGGAAGATGAACTTGGAGTCAAGCTATTTGAACGAACGAAGCGGCAAGTGCATCTAACTGAAGCAGGCAAAGTGTTTTTAGAGCGCTCCTACCAGGTGTTAACGCAACTCGAACAAGCGATCGCAGTAACCCAACAGATCGGACGGGGTGAGGTTGGAAAGTTAGCGATCGGCTTTGTTGACTCTGCAATGTATACGTTACTACCAGAGATTTTAAGGGGCTTTCGAGAACAGTTTCCGGCGGTAGAACTGCGATTGCATGAACTGACGACGCAAGAGCAGATTCAAGTGCTGCATCACAAACAGATTGATATCGGCATTGTTCGTTCTGCCATCAGCGAACCAGGTTTGAGTGTGGAGTGCCTTTTGCCAGAATCATTAGTCTTAGCGTTGCCAGAAAACCATCCGTTGTCTGCCCAGACTCAAGTGTCGCTTTCCACATTGGCTTCGGAATTATTTATCCTATTTCCTGCCAAATTGGGGCCTGTCTTTTACGAGCAGATTATTCACAGTTGTCAACAAGCTGAATTTCGTCCAAAAGTGGCTCAAGAGGCAGTTCAAATGCAAACGATTGTCGGCTTAGTTGCAGCAGGACTGGGTATTGCGATCGTTCCTGCCTCCATGCAAAACTTCCACAGAAGTGGAGTTATTTATAGACCCTTACAAGAGCAGATCCCCAAAACCGGACTTTATCTGGCTTGGCGGCAGCATGATTCCTCTCCAGTCGTCAACGCATTTCTGGGCTTGGCACGGAAGACGACACAAGGGGAGTCAAATCGTGACGATAGGCGAGGCAATTAGGGAGCGATCGCTTCACCTAATTGCCCCCAAGTTCTATTTCAACAATAAAGAGTCACTAACTACTAAGCAGAAGCCGCAAGTTTACCAAAACGGCGATCGCGCTTTTGATAAGCTAACAAAGCCTGATGTAAGGCAGCGCGATCGAAATCGGGAAATAAAATATCGGTAAAATACATCTCTGTATAAGCCATTTGCCATAGTAAAAAATTACTGAGACGCATCTCGCCGCTAGTGCGAATTAGCAAATCGGGATCGGGAGTGTCTGCTGTGTAGAGGTGTTGTGCAATTAGACTTTCGCTAATTTCCTCAAGGTTCAGGTTTCCTTGTTGAACTTTACTTGCTATTTGATGACAGACTTTAGTTAATTCGTTACGGCTGCCATAGTTAACGGCAATATTAAAGTAGATAGCTTGATTAGACGCGGTTTCAATGTGCGATCGCTCTATCTGGTTTTGCAAAGACTTAGGTAAAGCTGATAAATCCCCGATAAACGATACCCTAACTCCTTCTTGGTGCATTTGAGCTAGTTCTCGCTTGAGCAATTTTTCAAACAGCATCAGCAAAAAATCTACTTCTGCAAAAGGTCGTCGCCAGTTTTCGGTTGAGAAAGCATACACAGTCAGCGCCTTAATTCCCCAATCTTTGCAACAGCGCAGCAGTTCTTTGAGCGTTTTTGCACCTTGGCGATGTCCAGCGACGCGCGGTAATCCTTGTTTGGTAGCCCAGCGTCCGTTACCATCCATAATTACAGCTACGTGCTGAGGTAAGCGTTGCGGATCTAAATCCGTTGGTAAGTTTGAAAGATCGATCATAAAATTTGTGACTCTTAAGTAGTTAGGGGTTCGCCAAATAGTTCTTGTAAGTATTCGGGGGTTAAGCTTTTGCTCCAATTCCAGAGATGATTGAGAATGTAAATGCAGGTGAAAGTAAAAGTTGCGCGATTACTCAATGACCAGTGTTGCCAGTTCAGTACATCACTCATGCGGCGTAGAGTACCGAGTAAACTACTACGGCTTTTGCTATATGCAGGACGCTGTTTTATCAAAGTGCGCCCTATTTTTAGTAGCGAGTTGTCAGGAAAAGCCCAAACTCCAAACCCCCAAAACTTGGTCATGTGGTTGATTTCGTCTTTGACTAATTCTTCTAAAACTATTTGCAGTTGTCCGGTTGTATGCGCCATCAGCCAAAGATAAAGACAAGTTGCACCGTATTCAGTAGCGACGCGGTGCAATCCGTGACGATATAGGTCTGTATAAGGATCTTCTGAAGGTTGATATTGTCTAACAGCGCGTGTATTAGGAGCGACTTTTTTGCCTGTTAGTTGGGTGTAGATTTTAATTAAAGCTGGAGTATGCTGGCGTTCTTCTTTTTCCCACAAACCAATCTCCTGTAAAGAGCCATTTTCGACAGTTCCGCCGACAAAACGCGCTAGTTGGGGGTGTAATGCGTCCAAATACTGCTTGCTGGTTTGTGTATAGCCGCGAATTGGGGCTTCGGTATCTATCGCGCCGAGAATAATGGATAAAAATACCTCTGGATTGATGCCAATAATTTGATCGAGGTTTATAGATTTCCAATCGATCGCTTGCCAAGGACGCGGTTGGGGGTTGTTAAATTGAATAGGTAGTTCTTGTAAGCGATCGCCTAATTCTTCAGTAGCTAGATAATGCTTAACTAAAAACTTAACGCGCTCTTGAATTTGCCCATAATTAGGATACTGGTAATTTTGACCTGCCAAATCTGTTGTAGATAGATTTAATTGCAGCGTGTCGATCATAATTTTCTTAAGTGCTTGCCTTTATGGTTTCAAGCCTAAGAGAAGCCAGAAGCAATTGTCAGTCGGTAGAAGTCGGCAGTTTTTTAGTTTGAAAGGTCGGAAAAGTCGGAATTTGATGCAACTAATTTAGGATTGCTATAGCAATCCTAAATTAGTTTTGAAAAGTAAAAGTTTCGCCCCCTAACCCCCAAGCTTGGGGGAACAGGAATTTTAGCCCCCAGAATTGGGGGTTGGGGGCAAGTCCATATTTCGTAACTCAAAAAGCCTTGCTATATATTAAATTTAGTTGTTAATTTAAACTCAAAAACAGTAGGGATAGTAATATCAACGCCTGCTCTTAAACATTTCAATGCTCTTTTATGGATAATATTGAAGAATATATTTGTAATTACGCAAGTAATGATGTAGATATTCGATTTGACTGGAATGGCAAACGTAGTAATGAGTTGGAAGATAGTAATTATCAATTTCGCCGATTAGTTATAGATCAAGTTTTGCAACAATCAGATATAGCTCCACTTTATTTATTACGCGATCTATTTAAAGCCGAAACTCAGTTTGCAAAGGAAGCTTGGGGTATAAGTAGATGCGTTAGCGCTCTTGCTAACCTCATGTTGATTCGTGGTGGCATTGAAGTTATTGATGATTTTATTGATGGTCGTTATCGAAGTTTCGATACTTATTGTGAATGCGGTAGGATAAATATTCCTGCTAGTTTAGCTGAAGAAATACGTGCAGAACTTCTAAAACGCTTAACAGCAAGAATAGATACTAACTCACGAGAAATACTGCAAGCTCAAATAGATTTTTTCGCTTGGATTGCCAAAAAGGGTGAGGTCTAATTAATTCTATGCCTGCACAGTTGAAGTAACAAGTTATACTTAAATCTAATTCATACATAGCTAAGTATGGACGCTGAAGCAGCATTGACATGGGTAGATAGTTTAGTTTTGACTAAAACTGGGGAACGCCTTTCGCAACTGCAACGAACTATTCTTCAGCAAGTTTGGCAAGGACGAAAGTATTTAGAGATTGCCCAATACTACGGCTATACAGAAGGGCATATCAAAGATATTAGCTCCCAGTTGTGGAAACTACTCTCAAAAGAATTGGGAGAGAAGATTACTAAAATCAACTATCGCAGTGTAGTAGAAAGGTATCTGCATTCATGCGATCGCCAAATAACTCAAATCCAGCCCAAAAATAATTTTATTGGACGTACCGATGCGATCGCCCATCTCAATACCCTAATCGATCGCGGCAACAAAGCGATCGTCATTCAAGGCGAAGGTGGTTTAGGTAAAACAACTTTAGCTCAACAATATCTCCATCAAGGCTTTGAGGTGGTTTTAGAACTCTTGATGGCGAAAGAGACGCAAAACATTACTTCCGCCGAAAGAGTAGTAGAAGAATGGCTAAAACAAGATTTACAGCAAGAGTCTGGCGTTGAATTTGGCGTTAACTTAGCAAGGCTCAAAAAGCAACTACAAACTCGAAAAATTGGCATCTTAATCGATAACTTAGAACCTGCTTTAGATCGCCAAGGACAGTTTATTTCCCAGCACCGCAGTTATGTAGAGCTATTGCGAGTTATCACCGATTCTAGAGTACAAGCTACAGTGTTAATTACCAGCCGCGATCGCCTCTGCGAACCTAGTATCGATGTCAAACATTATCGCCTACCTAGTTTGACACAAGCATCATGGCAGCAGTTTTTTAGCAGCCAGGGAACGTTAATCGATCTTGTAACTTTAGAAAAAATCCACACAGCTTATGGTGGTAATGCTAAAGCAATGGGCATTCTCTGCGGTACAATCCAAGCTGATTTTGCTGGGGATGCGGAGTCCTTTTGGCAAGAAAACTACGAAGACTTATTAGCGCCAACAGACTTAAAAAATTTAGTCTCAAGTCAAGTTAAACGCCTGCAAAGCATCGATCCGCAAGCCTACCGCTTATTTTGCCGTTTGGGGTGCTATCGCTATCAGGATGTGGCAAAAATCCCTCTGCAAGGAGTTTTGGCTTTACTTTGGAATGTGCCAATTTTAGAGCAAAAACAGGTTATTACCTCTTTACGCAATCGCTCCTTGTTGGAATGCGATCGCAGTGAATATTACCTGCACCCAGTAATTCGCGCTGAAGCGATTTCTCAATTGCGGACTAGCAACGAATGGGTAACTGTAAATCACAAAGCCGCAGAATTTTGGACAAATAGCGTCCAAACTGTAGAGACGATTAAAAGTGGTTTGCAAGCATTGGAAGCATACTATCACTACATCGCCACTACCGATTTTAACTTAGCAGCTAAAGTAATTCTAAAAAGTCGGCATAATCAATGGCAACAGCATTTACCGTTGGGTAGTACATTGTACCGTTTGGGTTTGCTGCAACCCGTGCTAACTGCCATTACTGGAGTAATTGATAAAGTCAAAGGCGATCGCTATCTCAGCGAACTGTACAACATTTTGGGCGATCTTTACTGGATTGGGGGCAAAATTCATCAAGCTATTGACTATCAAGAAAAAGCGATCGCTCTAGCAACTCAAGCTTTAAAATCTCTTGATTCCTCCGATAGCCAACATACTATCTATTCGTTAAAAATGATCGAGATAGATTCACTATTAAGCATTGGACTATACAAAATAGATTTATGGGAATTAACCGCCGCCGCCGAGCTATTTGGGCAAGTAATCGCCGTTGCTAAAAACACTCCTCATCATCGTTGGGGAGAAAAAGCAACGGTTTGTTTAGCATGGATAAATTCTTATTTAGGCTTTAGCAATGAATCTTGTTTATTAACACCTATTTATCAGGCTATTTTGACTAAACAAGTACCAGAATATACAGGGAGATTTGCTTATTTTATTCAAATTATCGGGCAAACCTACGTGAACTTGGGTGAATTTGAAAAGGCAAAAGAGATGTATCATCGAGCTTTGGGTTTTGCTCAAGCTAGTTTCTACACTCAAGTAGAAGCAAAAACGCTCAACGCTTTAGGAGAAATAAATAGGCAAGAAAAATTATTTGCGATCGCTATCCAGCATCATTTAAAAGCTATCAGTTTATTAGAAATTATTGGGGCAAAATGCGACTTAGCCGAGTCTTACTTTCAGCTAGGATTAACTTATAAAAACATGAATAAACAAAATGAAAGTATTGCCAGCTTCGAGCGGGCAATTCAATTATTTACAGCTATGGAAGCCCCAAAACAAGTTAAAAAAGTGTTAAAAGAAAAACTTAACCTTCTGGGGTAAACCTATCAAAATTTAGCCACTCAAACAATTAAAAGTCGCTATTTTTCGTATTGTTCGTAAGCCGCAACAATTCTTTGTACCAAAGGGTGACGGACGACATCTTTTTGAGAAAATTCGCAAAAAGCAATCCCTTCAACATTTTGCAATATTTTTAAAGACACTGCTAACCCTGACTGTTGATTTAAAGGTAAATCTGTCTGCGTCATATCTCCCGTAACTACCATCCGCGAACGATAACCTAAACGAGTCAAAACCATTTTCATTTGAGCAGGTGTGGTATTTTGGGCTTCGTCCACAATTACAAACGCATTATTAAGAGTACGACCGCGCATATAAGCTAAAGGTGCTACTTCAATTACACCGCGCTCCATTAAACTTGGGACTTTTTCAGGATCGATAAATTCGTTAATTGCATCGTAAAGCGGACGCAGGTAAGGATTGACTTTCTGTTGCAAGTCTCCAGGTAAAAAGCCGAGCTTTTCTCCCGCTTCTACCGCCGGACGAGTTAAAATTATTTTTTCGTATCTGTTAGCTAGAAGTGCTTGCATGGCAACAACTACAGCTAAAAAAGTTTTACCCGTACCCGCCGGCCCAGAGCAAAAAATTAGATCGTTGTGATTGAGAGCGCGGATATATTGCCTTTGACGAAAAGTTTTAGCGCGGATTTCTTCACCCTTACGAGTTTTGGCGACAATATCTCGCTGTAAATCTTGCAATTCATCTTGACGTTCGGTATCTAGAGCTTGCCTAGCGGTCAATATATCTGCTTGGGAAATACTTTTACCTTTAATCCATAAATATTCCAGACTCCGCACCAATTTCCGACTCAACTCAACTTGCTGCTCAGTTCCGGTTATATACAATTCTTGCCCGTGCAGTACGAGTATTGCCCCAGTTTGCCGGGCGATCGCTTTAAGATTTTCTTCGCGCTCTCCTGATAAGGCGATCGCACTTTCAACGCTCGGCAGTTGAATCGTCGATGCTTCTGCCATAAATATTTTTATAATAAAACTTTGTTACTGAGCTTAAGAACTTTTAACGGTTAGCTGGCAAAGTTAATTTTTTGCCGCCAACCGCTAGTTTTTAGCTGTCACCATTCAAATTTGAGCGAGGACGAAGCTTAATTGCAGGTTTAGGTAAGCTTTCGCGCGCTGCTTGTGGCAGGAAATCATCTCCCCGGCGACCTTCACGCGGTGTTTCTCTGCTTTTGGCAGGAGTGTCGCGTTCTAACTCTCCTTCATAGGAATTGGCAGGCTGACTACCGTAGATATCTAAGTATGCCGAATGTCCCGCACAAGTTGCCGCCGCCGCTAATACGGTTTTGATAGCTTGAATGTTGCGTCCGCCGCGACCAAAAACCCGCCCTTTGTCTTCTCCTTCAAAGGCGACGCGAATCCAAACTCTAGCGGCATTTTCTGAAGTTTCGCAATCGATCCTTAAGGAGTCAGTTGATTCTAAAAATGGCTCAATGAGAAAGCGCACTAAGCCAGAATAGTCGGGCATTTTTGTTGAGTTATGATTGGGCGGTTGAAGCACTGATTTGTTCAAAAACATTGGCTTTGCGTAAAATACTACGCACGGTTTCCGAGGGTTGAGCGCCTTGAGATAGACGGCGGATAATTCCCGGAACATCTAATTTTACTTCATCAGTGCGCGGATTGTAAAAGCCTAATTCTTCTAAAGGACGACCATCGCGGCGATCGCGGCTATTTATTGCTACTATCCGGTAACTTACTTCGCGTTTTTTACCAAAGCGCTTTAATCGCAGTTTGACCATGTTCGGGATTAATTTTACTTGAATTTATTTGATGAGCTTCTTATTTTACCATAACTTATACGGCATTTTTTCATTAATCGAGAGGCGATCGCTATTAAAGGTATGGCATTTGTACGCTTGAAGGATTTTACCGATTCAAGAGCAGTTTAGATAATTATTTTGGGGAATTGAAAGAAGTTGCTTGTCAGCTAAAAAAAGGTCTAGAGTGAAGAATGGAAATACAATCGCCCAAGCGACTTTATCCAAATTTTTATGGGTGAAGTTGTCGTGGCGCGATCGCAACAGAAAAAATCAGCGAGAGTACCCCTCCTATGCACCTGAGTGACATCACCCATCCAAACCAGTTGCACGGTTTATCCATCCGCCAATTGCAGCAAATCGCCCTGGAAATTAGAGAAAAGCACCTGCAAACTGTCGCCACAAGCGGTGGACATCTCGGTCCGGGTTTGGGTGTGGTAGAACTGACGCTGGCACTATACCAGACCTTGGATCTTGATTGCGATAAAGTCATTTGGGATGTAGGTCATCAGGCTTATCCACATAAATTAATTACTGGACGCTACGATCGCTTTGATACTCTCCGGCAAAAAGACGGGGTAGCAGGCTACCTTAAGCGTTGTGAAAGCAAATTTGACCATTTTGGCGCGGGACACGCTTCTACAAGCATTTCGGCGGCATTAGGGATGGCATTGGCACGAGATGCGAAAGGGGAAAAATTTAAAACTGTTGCAGTAATTGGCGATGGCGCTTTAACCGGGGGAATGGCATTAGAAGCAATTAATCACGCGGGACACTTGCCCAAAACTAATTTGCTAGTGGTGCTAAATGACAATGAAATGTCGATTTCTCCAAACGTTGGGGCAATTTCGCGTCACCTCAATAAAATGCGCCTTAGTCCCCCAGTGCAGTTTATTTCTGACAATATCAAAGAACAAGTCAAGCAACTACCATTTGTGGGCGATTCCCTCTCTCCAGAACTAAGCAGAATTAGAGAAGGAATGAAACGCCTAGCCGTACCTAAAGTAGGTGCAGTATTTGAAGAACTAGGCTTTACTTACATGGGTCCTGTAGATGGTCATAATTTAGAAGAATTAATCGCGACATTCCAGCAAGCGCACCAGCATACGGGACCGGTAATCGTCCATGTATCCACAGTTAAAGGTAAAGGCTATGCGATCGCCGAGCAAGATCAAGTAGGCTACCACGCCCAGTCGCCGTTTAACCTTACAAGTGGCAAAGCCAACCCTTCTAGTAAACCCAAACCCCCCGGTTACTCAAAAGTATTTGCTCACGCCTTAGTCAAACTTGCGGAAAATAACCCGAAAATTGTGGGGATTACCGCAGCAATGGCAACAGGTACAGGTTTAGATAAGTTGCAGGCAAAGTTACCCAATCAATACATCGATGTCGGGATTGCCGAACAACACGCCGTCACCTTAGCGGCGGGGATGGCTTGCGAAGGAATGCGCCCGGTAGTGGCGATATATTCTACTTTCTTACAACGGGGTTACGACCAAATAGTCCACGATGTTTGCATTCAAAACTTGCCTGTATTTTTCTGCTTAGATAGAGCCGGAATTGTCGGCGCAGATGGTCCTACCCATCAAGGAATGTATGATATTGCTTACTTGCGTTGTTTGCCGAATATGGTGTTAATGGCACCTAAAGACGAAGCAGAGCTTCAACAAATGATCGTAACTGGGGTAGAACACACAGAAGGGCCGATTGCCATGCGTTATCCCAGAGGTAACGGCTACGGCGTACCTTTGATGGAAGAAGGCTGGGAAGCGCTACCTATAGGTAAGGGCGAACTTCTCCGTCATGGCGAGGATGTTTTGCTAGTTGGTTTCGGTTCAATGGTTTATCCCGCGATGCAGGTAGCTGAAATTTTGAGCGAACACGGCATTGAGGCAACGGTAGTAAATGCGAGGTTTGCTAAACCTTTGGATACCGATTTAATCTTGCCCTTAGCTAAACAAATTCGGCGCGTTGTTACTTTAGAAGAAGGCTGTCTAATTGGCGGCTTTGGTTCGGCGGTAGCAGAAGCCCTGCTAGATGCGGATGTAGTTGTTCCCGTAAAGCGGTTGGGTGTGCCTGATATATTAGTCGATCATGCCGAGCCAAATGAGTCTAAAGCAGCTTTGGGTTTAACAACTCCGCAAATGGCAGAACAGATACTTGATGCTTTTTTCAGCAAGCAGCCATCGATTGTTTAATTTTTAATAGTTACAGGGTGGGCTATACTCACCCTGATAATTCAATTTGCTTGAAGTGTAAATAACACTAAAATTACAAATAATTTTATGATGGCGCAAAATACACAAGTTTATCCGGTTGTTTGGTCTGAAAATGCGGTATGGCTAATCGATCAAACTCGCCTTCCTAACGAATACTCTTTAGTAGAAATTCATCGCAGCGATGATATGGCGCAAGCGATTAAAACGATGATCGTCCGAGGTGCGCCAGCAATTGGGGTAGCGGCGGCTTATGGGATGTATTTGGGCGCAAGAGAAATTGACACCCAAGATCGAGATTACTTTTTGACGCGGTTAGAAGAAGTAGCAATATTATTGCGTTCCACTCGTCCGACGGCGGTAAACTTATTTTGGGCGATCGCGCGAATGCTAAGAACCGCCTACGAAAGCATTGGTTCTATAGACCAAATTAAAGAAATTCTCCTCAAAACCGCTCAGACAATAAATTCTGAAGATTTGCAAACTTGTCAGGCGATCGGTGACTATGGTTTAGCAGCTTTACCCGCTAACCCGGATAAATTAAACTTGCTAACTCACTGCAATGCTGGCGCTTTGGCAACGGCGGGTTACGGTACAGCTTTAGGTGTAGTGCGTTCTGCTTGGCGTGAAGGACGTTTGACAAGATTATATGCCGACGAAACCCGTCCCCGCCTCCAAGGAGCAAAACTAACCGCTTGGGAATGCGTAACTGAAGGTATCCCCGTAACTGTAATAACTGATGGCATGGCGGCGCACTGTATGCAGCGTAAAATGATTGATGCGGTGGTAGTAGGAGCAGATCGCATTGCAGCCAATGGAGATACGGCAAATAAAATTGGTACTTACAGTTTGGCTTTAATTGCTAAAGCTCATAACGTACCCTTTTTTGTGGCTGCACCTTTATCTACGATTGATTTTCAGTTAGCAACAGGTAGCGAGATCCCCATTGAGGAGCGCGAGCCAGTAGAAATTTATCAAGTAGGAGAAACAATTATTACTCCCGAAGGTGCAGAGTTTTATAATCCCGCCTTTGATGTTACTCCTGCGGACTTAATTACCGCCATTATTACCGAACATGGAGCTTTTGCACCCAGTCAGTTACACGCGCAATTACATCAAAAACAAATGGTTTAGATGAAAATCCGCCCCGAACAGCCATTAGACTATCAAGGAATTGCTGAAACTATTTTGCAAGCATTTGAACAGGATAATGAAGTTCGTCTAGTACAGGAGATTCGTAAGAGCGATCGCTATATTCCTAATCTTTCTCTAGTTGCTGAGGTTGACGGCGTTATTGTCGGTCACATTTTATTTAGCTATATAGATTTAGTAAATGACTATGTGACTTACAAAGTTTTGGGTTTAGCACCTCTAGCTGTGAAGTCGCATTTTCAAAAACAAGGTATTGGTAGCGCTTTGGTACGAGAAGGTTTAATACAAGCTGATGCAATGGGGGAATTTATAGCGATCGCTTTGGGAAATCCTCAGTTTTATAACCGCTTTGGCTTTAAACCGTCGATTTGCTGCGGGATCGAGTCTCCTTTTCCCGTACCAGAAGATTTTTTTATGGTTAAAACCCTAAATAATTATCGAGATCAAAAGGGAAAAGTTGTTTATCCACCAGCTTTTTTAGGGGTATAAAGTATTACCTGTTGTTGGATCGAATATAAATAATTGGTCTAAATCTAAGGCTAAAGCTAAAACTTCTCCCGGATGCGAAGCCACATCTTTACCTCCTTGAACGTTTACCTGTACTCCTACTACTTCCCCACGAATTAAGGTTTCTCTCCCCAAAGGTTCAATTACCTTAACTTCAACTTGTAAAGAGGTTGTATTTGTTAGAGGTGTTTTACCGATATATAAATTTTCTGGACGAATCCCTAAATCAAAACTCTGTCCTTCTTTAGGGTTTAATGTTTCTCTAATACTTGTTGGACAAGCTAAAAATTGATTTCCAACTTTAAAACTATTATTTGTATAAGTTGCGGGAATAATATTCATAGGTGGATTGCCTAAAAACGTCGCCACCATTCGATTAGCAGGGTTGGCATAAATGCTTTGTGGTGCGCCAATTTGCTGAATTTTGCCGTTGTTTAGGACTACAATGCGATCGCCTAATGTCATTGCTTCGGTTTGATCGTGGGTGACGTAAATAGTTGTAATCCCTAGCTGTTGGTGCAATTGCTTGAGTTCTACTCTTGTATCGTCTCTCAACTGAGCATCTAAATTAGACAATGGTTCGTCTAATAAAAATACTTGGGGTTGACGGGCGATCGCTCTCCCTAATGCTACTCTTTGTTGTTGTCCCCCGGAAAGCTGTTTTGGCTTGCGTTCTAGCAAATGTTCTAAAGCCAAACTTTTAGCTACTACCGTTACTCGTTCTCGAATAGTTTTAGGATCGGCTTTTCGCATCTGCAAGCCAAAGCTTATATTTTCAGCTACCGTCATGTGCGGATACAAGGCATAGTTTTGAAATACCATCGCCACATCTCGCGCTCTAGCGGGAATATTATTAACTAAAGTATCGCCAATATATAAGTTTCCCTCGGTAGCAGATTCTAACCCGGCGATCGTCCTTAATACTGTAGACTTACCGCAACCGGATGGCCCAACTAATACCCAAAATTCCCCATCAGGAACGTTAAAAGTGATGTCTTCAATCGCTGTAACGTTGTTAAATCTGCGTTTAATTCCTTCTAGCCGCACGTTTGCCATTTTGCCCTATCCTAAAGTATCAAGATTCTACTTGCTTTGCATAGCTGTCAACTGTTCTAGCTCTACAACTACCCGTTCTAATTCTGCAACTAACGGTGTAAGTTTAACTTGGCGAAATGCCTCAACCAGCGATCGATAATACCAAAGCGTACCTACTTTTCCCCCTGTAAATCTTTGCCAAATTTTTTCACCCACAACGCGGTAATCTTGCAAAATCGAACGCGCATTGTACAATTTATCGGCGGATGAAACTAATAATACTGATGGGGAAGCGCTAAAAATATGTGCAATATAGGCTTCTTTCCTTTCTTTCCAAGGCGGTTTTGGGATAACTTCGCTATCTGTGCAACCATTAACAATATCTGTAACAGTATCCCCAAAACGACGGCGAATTTCTTGGCGCGTAGCGTCTCCACCTTGGTCTTCTATGGCATCATGGAGCAAAGCTGCGATCGCTTCCTCCTCATTAGCCCCATATTCTAAAGCAATACTAGCAACTCCTAATAAGTGTGCAATATAAGGAACTCCCGAACCCTTGCGAATTTGCTTGGCGTGGAGACGAGTTGCATAAGTCAAAGCCTCGCTAAAGCGTTCTGAAAGCATTGTTGGCAGTTGTACTAAATAAACTCAAGATAACAGAGCAATTTATAACTAAGGATATATCACTGCTGCGATCGCGCTTAACCCTCTAAGAATATAAAATATGACATCTTTATTTTAAGATTTTAAGAAATGTAAGAAAATGTAGGATAGACTCAACTTCTAAGCCAGATGCTGAGCAGAGCTC
>JAPJOW010000085.1 GCA_030826005.1 Aliterella sp. RAGGC_92 | reverse complement strand
TTGGGCGTGTGGTGGGATAAAAAAAGAAAAGTTAGCGATCGCAACGAGCAAAAGCGCGCCGTCCAGCTTAAAGAATTATTGACAAAATTGGGACCAGCTTATATCAAAATTGGGCAAGCATTATCTACACGCCCCGATTTAGTATCCCCTGCTTATTTAGAAGAACTAACGCGACTGCAAGATCAAATTCCGCCCTTTGCTAATGAAATAGCGTACCAGTTTATTGAAGAAGAATTAGGCGATCGCCCAGAAAATATTTATGCCGAATTAACCCCCGAACCAATTGCGGCAGCTTCTTTAGGACAAGTATATAAAGGTAAGCTCAAAACGGGCGAAACTGTAGCCGTTAAAGTCCAGCGTCCCGACTTGCAGGACACAATTGCTGTAGACTTATACATTTTGCGCCGTATGGCAACTTGGGCAAATAAAAATATCAAGCGCTTGCGGAGCGATTTAGTCGCAATTTTAGACGAATTTGGCGGACGCATCTTTGAGGAGATGGACTACATCAACGAAGGTGAAAACGCCGAACGATTTGCTAAGTTATACGGGCATTTGAAAGATGTTTACGTGCCAAAAATTTATTGGCAATACACCCATCGCCGCGTCTTAACAATGGAATGGGTAGTAGGCACTAAACTTACTCAAGTAGATGCCATCCGCGCTCAAGGAGTGGACGCTCGTTACATTATTGAAGTGGGGGTGCAGTGTTCTTTGCGTCAGTTGCTAGAACATGGCTTTTTTCACGCCGATCCGCATCCAGGAAACTTGTTAGCGACTCCTGACGGGCAACTTGCTTACTTAGATTTTGGCATGATGAGCGAAATTAAGCCCTATCAACGCTACGGTTTAATTGAAGCAGTGGTACACATGGTTAACCGCGATTTTGAAGGGTTAGCCCGCGATTATGTGAAGCTCGACTTTTTGACCCCAGAAACCGACTTAACCCCGATTGTTCCAGCTTTAAGTCAAATTTTTGGCAATGCTTTAGGCGCAAGTGTAGCCGAATTAAACTTTAAAAGCATTACCGATCAGTTATCGGCTTTGATGTACGAGTATCCTTTTCGCGTACCTGCTTATTACGCTTTAATTATTCGCTCGCTAGTTACTCTAGAAGGGATTGCAATTTATATCGATCCCAATTTTAAGGTACTAAGCGAAGCCTACCCTTATATTTCTAAGCGCTTATTAACCGATCCTGCCCCAGAATTGCGGGAATCTTTGCGCGACTTATTGTTTAAAGATGGGCGTTTCCGGTGGAATCGCTTGGAAAACTTGCTTAAAAATGCGCGTAGCAGCGACGAATATAATGTAAGTCAGGTACTTGACGAGACTTTAGAATTTTTATCCTCAGAAAGAGGAGCGTTAATTCGCAATAATTTGATAGACGAACTAGCAAAAAGCGTAGATGCTTTGAGTAAAGACGCTTTGCACAGCGTTACTAATAATTTGCGCGATCGCCTATTTAACACTCCTTGGGGTAAACCCGTAGCAATGGCAGTTATTCCCACTCCTCCCGCTACTACAGAACAAGAACAAACTCTCGAACATATCAAACGTATTTGGGGGATTTTGCAAGAAACGCGCGGTTTTGATGCGACAAAAGTTAGTTCGCAAATCCCGCAATTGCTTTCCAATCCAGGCGTACAGCAAATAGGCAAACAAGTTGCGGGACGTTTAGCTAGTAAAGCTGTCGCGCGTTTGATTCGGGAAACTCTGGTAAAAAGCGAAACTAATGGCGTTGCCAAAACTGCGGTAATTGTTAAGACCTAAGATTCGGTAGCATTTTCGTTTTCTTTATCGCGTTTAAAACTTTCTTCTAGCGCCTGGATTTGTTCGCGCCTAGCTTCTACTTCTAAAGAACGTCGCGACAAGTCTTGATTTTGCAGTGTTAAAGACTGTCGCCATTGTTCGGATCTGTCGGCTTCTGCTTTTAAAAAAGCTGGAGTAACGCCGGAAGTTAAATAAGTTTTGACTAGGTCTAACACCCAAGCTGTAGCATCTTGAAAGCTTATTATTTCATCTTTGGGAGAAAGTTCGAGTAAAACTAAGACTCCTTCTGGCAATGCAAATTCTTCAGTTACACTAATTACTTTTCCTTGTTCCTCTATTTGCCATTTATAAGCGGTTTGTTGATGAGCGAGTAGGCTTAATTCTAATTGTCCTGATAATTTTGATATTTGAACTTGAGCTAGGTATAGCATGGCTTTTTGGGGCGCTAGGTGCGCCCATAACTGGTTACTCTAGGTAATGGATGCGATCGCGCAGAATTTCGGCTTGTTTTTCCGCTTCAAGTAAGTTATCTCGAATAGTTTTAACTACTTCTTCGGGAGCTTTGTTTACGAATTTGGGATTATTAAGTCGATTAGAAAGCGATTGAATATCTGCTTCTACTTTACTCAATGCTTTTCTCAATTTGCCTCGCAAAGCTTCAGTATCGACAACTCCCGCTAAAGGAATCAATATTTCTACTGTCCCTACTACGCCAGCAATAACATTTCCCAGGGAGTCTGTAGCTTGTTTTGGTAGCACTTCCAAGCTTTCGGCTTTGGCTAAGTCCAAAATGTGAACTTCTCCGATGCGAGTTAGGGTATCGATTGCGCTTTGGTTTTCACTTTGCAAAATTACGCGAATTTTTGCTCCTGGTTTGATATCCCCTTCGGCGCGAAGATTGCGAATTTTGCCGATAGTAGCTGTAATTAGTTCAAAAGTATGTTCTAATTCCAAATCGATTAGCCCTTTATCAGCTTGAGGATACAGTTGTAAACCCAAGACTTGGCGATCGCTATTTTGGGTCAAAGTATGCCAAATTTCTTCAGTAATATGCGGCATAAAAGGATGTAATAGTTTTAAAATCCCTTCTAAAACGTAAGCAAGAGTTTGTTGTACTGCTTTGCGTGAAGGTGATTCCGGTTGCAGGCGCGATTTTACAAGTTCGATATACCAATCGCAAAAGTCGCCCCGGATAAACTCGTATAGAGCTTTTGCAGCTTCTCCCAAACCATAATTGTTAATTAGAGTGCTTACTTCAATTACTGCTTGGTGGAAACGCGATAAAATCCAGCGATCGGCGCTTTCTAATTCTGTCTCTGGTTGTCCCAACTGCTGCGGTGTTAAACCATCTAAATTCATCATTACGAATCTAGACGCATTCCATAACTTGTTAGTAAAGTTGCGACTTGCTTCTACAGGGGCGGATTCGTCAGTTTTACGGTTATATTCTAAGCGGATATTTTGACCCGCCCCGGCGACTTCTTTAACCAAGGTATAGCGCAAAGCATCCGTACCGTACTTATCAATTAGCAATAATGGATCGATGCCATTATTGGCGGTTTTTGACATTTTTTTGCCATTTTCATCCAATACCAGCCCGTGAATGTAGACATCTTTAAACGGCATTTCTCCTGTAAAGTGACCCCCCAACATGGTCATCCGCGCCACCCAGAAAAAGATAATATCAAAGCCCGTAACTAGGGTAGACGTAGGATAATAAGTAGCTAAATCTTGTGTTTGTTCGGGCCATCCCAAAGTTGAAAAAGGCCATAACCCAGACGAAAACCAAGTATCCAATACATCGGGATCTTGCTCTAGTTTTACATCTTTCCCAAACTGAGCAATAGCTTTTTCTTGCGCCTCCGCTTGAGTTTTAGCCACTACAAAGGGCGTATGATCGGCAATTTCGCCCCCCGTCTCGCTAACAGCGTACCAAGCGGGGATTTGATGACCCCACCAAAGTTGACGAGAGATGCACCAATCAGTTAGTTTTACCAGCCAATCGCGATAAACTTTCGTCCAACGTTCGGGGATAAATTGAGGGGAAGATTGCTTGTCTAAAAATTCTAGAGTGTTATCAGCTAAAGGGCGAATTTTGACAAACCACTGAGTAGATAGCAATGGTTCAATGGGAACTTTACCGCGATCGCTATAAGGTACAGAATGCTTGTAATCTTCGATCTTGACGAGAAAACCCTCAGCTTTTAATCGTTCTATTACTTTTTTTCTAGCTACAAACCGATCTTGTCCCTGAAAATCTCCCGCATTTTCATTTAAAGTCCCATCCTTATTCATAATATTTACCATTGGCAACTCGTGACGCTGACCGATCGCAAAATCGTTAGGATCGTGGGCGGGAGTGACCTTCACGCAACCCGTACCAAAGCTAGGATCGACAAATTCATCAGCAATTACCGGAATTTCTCGCCCGACAATGGGTAACTTGAGCATTTTGCCAATTAAATGCTTATAGCGATCGTCCGTTGGATTTACCGCTACCGCCGTATCGCCTAACATTGTCTCCGGGCGAGTTGTGGCAACTTCCACAAAACCCGAATCATCTCCAAAAGGATAGCGAAAGTGCCATAAATGTCCGTCAATATCCTGCTTTTCTACTTCCAAGTCCGAAACCGCCGATTGAGTAGCAGGACACCAATTTACCAAATACTTACCGCGATAAATCAGTCCTTCCTCAAACAACCGCGTAAATTCTTCTATTACCGCTTTAGATAACCCTTCATCCATCGTAAAACGTTCGCGCGACCAATCTACCGAAACGCCCAAACCCTTGAGTTGATTAACAATCGTTCCCCCAGATTCAGCTTTCCACGCCCAAGCTTTTTCTAAAAACTTCTCTCGTCCTAACTCTTGGCGCGTTTTACCTTCCGCCCGTAACTGTTTTTCTAAAACTGTGTGGACAGCAATACTAGCGTGATCTGTTCCAGGAAGCCACAAAGTATTTCGCCCCTGCATCCGGTGGTAGCGAATTAATACATCAATCAAAATACTTTCAAACGCATGACCCATGTGCAAACTTCCCGTTACATTTGGCGGGGGAATGACAATACAATAGGGTTCGCCCTCATGGTTAGGATCGGCTTTGTAGACTTGGTTATCGTCCCAGTACTTTTGCCACTTAGATTCGGCGATTTTGGGGTCGTAAATGCTGGGTAAATCGTTAATGCTTGCGGTCATGGCGAGATTATTCAGGTAAGACGGCTGTTATTTAAGATTTTGACATATACGCCTGTAGAGACGTTGCATTGCAAGGTCTCTACACCCCACAAATACCTTTATGTTGGTTTGGGGAGCGCGCCTAATTATGTTCGTATATAATAGCAACACAAAAAAAGGACGCTGTTTTAGCGTCCCTCAACAATTTTCAGCGCGATCGCACTTAATTACACTTTGGCAGCAATTTTCGCTTCTTTGGCGGTCAAACGCTCGTAAGTTGCCCGCATCTTCAAACCTGTCAATACTTGGAATAATCCCGTACCGTTATTCGATCCTGGGTATTCGCGGTGTTGCAGCAATAAATGAGTCATTTCGCCTTGATACTTAGTAGAAGTTTTGCTCAAGTGAGTTTCTAAGTAAATTACTTCTTCTAAATTGTCAAATTGACCATCTACTTCCAAAACAGAAACGTTGTCTTGACTGTAGGGGTCAGGGCCGTAATACATTTGCATTCCTGGATAAGAACAAGTTAACTTGCGCCCGCAGGGTGTCCAATGAATGGTCGATCCTTCGTCAAATAAGTATACTGGCTCTAATCCTTCTACACCTTCGCGCTGAATCATTCTCACTCTTAAGACTTTACGATCTTTGTCTTCTTTGAGTAATTGAGTAGGTAATACTTGAATTACTACGTCAGCAAATTTTTTCTGCGGTTCAATATAGGCGCTAAAGTCTGGACGACGAGAATTGATTGCTGCAAGTACGTCTTCGTAACGATGACCCCTTTCTGCCATGTCGCGCTGAATTTTCCAAGCAATTTTGACTTCATCGCTAATATCTAAATACACGCTGAAATCTAACAAGCTTCTCACTCTCTCGTCGTACAAAGGATGCAGCCCTTCTACTACGATAATGTGGTTTGCTTCTATTCGTTCTGGTGGATCGATTTCTCCGGTTTCGTGGTTGTATATGGGCTTATTGATTGTTTGACCTTGTTTGAGCGCTTTGAGTTGCTCGTACATCAAATCAAAGTTGTTTGCTCTAGGATCTAGGGCGGTGATTCCTGTTTCTTTGCGCTGCTTGCGATCCAAACTGTGGTAGTCATCTAAACAGATTACCGTCAAAAATTCTTCCCCAAATAAGTCGGATAACCGACGCAAAAAGGTAGATTTACCAACTCCTGAATCTCCGGCAACTCCAATTAATACCACTCTATCCGGCGAACTTGTCATAGCTTTCCTCTATCAACAAAATGATTCCATCAATAAGTTTTCTTTGCTGTACGTCTGTAGCTGTCTTTTCTCTACCTCTAGGGTGTTGAATTAGCATCGACTCCATAAAGCAGTACGCTATGCTTTATTTTGTTTTTCGTTCCCCATGCTTGGTTTACGCTAGTCGCGATCGCTACATTGACCATTTATTCGGTATGCGTCTACCTACTAATTGCTTTTTTTAGGAAAAAACAACTTAATTGTGCTGTGGTAAGTATTTACTACTATTGTTATTGTAGATTTTACCAAAATAGGATCTCTCTTACAATGTCCAAAGCTCAAGCTTTATCGTCTGCCTTAGTACTTATGCTAAGGTTTTGTTGCACATTTTTATAAAAAAAAACTAAACTAACAGTTTTTTGATAATTTTGGCAAAGGCTTAAATCTATCAACCGGGACTTTTCCTACCAGCACGCTAAGAGCCGGGTATCCGGTATTATAAGTCAAGTAGCAAGGCTCAAAAAATTCATTAAGTTAAGTACGGTTCGGAGAAATTTAAGCAATGTATAATTCAAGCGCCGCAGATGGGGCAGCCAATACCGAAGCTGGTAGCCGCGTCTTTGTGTACGAAGTAGAAGGTATGCGTCAAAACGAAGAAACTGACAACATGACTCCTGCAATTCGTAATAGTGGCAGTATTTTTATCAGAGTGCCTTATAGCCGCATGAATCAAGAAATGCAGCGCATAGCTCGCATGGGAGGAAAAATTGTCAATATCCACCTTCAAGATGTCAACCAATCTAACGGTCATTTAACATCATCTGAAAGTAAGGCGCACGATCGAAGCGATTCTTCTACGGTAATTGCTAAGGGCGAACAGAATAATTCATCAAAATCGGCAAAAAATGAATTACCGCCCCAAAAGTCAGAAAAAGAAGGCAAGCCCATGACTCAAGCAAAACCAAAAGCTGATAAACATAAAGATGTTCCTGTAAATATTTACCGCCCTAATGCTCCTTATATCGGTCAATGTATTTCTAACGAGGAATTAGTTGGCGAAGGCGGTATTGGTACGGTAAGACACTTAATATTTGATATTTCTGGCGGTGACTTGCGCTACCTTGAAGGTCAAAGTATTGGGATTATTCCGCCGGGTACAGATAAAAACGGCAAACCAGAAAAATTACGCCTGTATTCAATTGCCTCAACTCGTCATGGCGATCGCGTTGATGATAAAACTGTTTCTCTTTGCGTCCGGCAGCTAGAATACAAGCACCCAGAAACCGGGGAGACAATTTACGGCGTTTGTTCTACTCACTTATGTAATTTAGAAGTAGGAACGGATGTTAAAATTACGGGGCCTGTTGGTAAGGAAATGTTGTTACCAGAGGACACAAACGCAAATGTAATTATGTTTGCAACTGGTACGGGTATTGCTCCATTTAGAGCTTATCTATGGCGGATGTTCAAAAAAGCAGAACAAGAAGCTAACCCCGACTATAAGTTCAATGGTTTAGCATGGTTAGTTTTTGGGATTCCAACTACTCCAAACATTTTGTATAAACAGGAGTTAGAGGAAATACAAGAGCAGTATCCAGACAATTTCCGCTTAACTTACGCCATTAGCCGCGAACAAAAAAATCCTGAAGGCGGCAGAATGTATATCCAAGATCGGGTAGCAGAACACGCTCAAGAGTTGTGGAAGTTATTTCAAAAAGAAAATACTCATGGCTATATTTGCGGTTTGAAAGGTATGGAAGGCGGTATTGACGAAGCGCTAACGGCGGCGGCGGCAGCAGATGGAGTAAATTGGATTGAATACCAAAAAGAAATGAAAAAAGCTGGTCGCTGGCACGTAGAAACTTACTAAATCCTAATACGCGCGATCGCCTTTGATTTATAAACATCAACCGTAGGGGTTCGCAACGGACTTAATAGATTTCTATAGTTAGTGAATTTGTAGGGGTGTATGGTAAATACACCCCTACAATAGTTTTTGGTGATATTGGTAACGGACTAATGGCTTTTAAAGTAGGAATCTTGGGCTTAGGGACGGTAGGTACAGGGACAGTTCAACTGCTATTAGATCCTACTGGTCGTCAGGCGTTGCTAAAAGAAGTAGAAGTATATAGAGTTGGCGTAAAATCAACTGCTAAATCTCGTGCTGTAAGTTTGCCTGCGGGAGTGGTGACTGCTGACTTAGAGGCAATTGTTAAAGATCCAGCCGTAGATATAGTTGTAGAATTAATTGGCGGACTCGAACCCGCGCGAAGTCTTATTTTGCAAGCAATTAGTAATGGCAAGCACGTAGTTACCGCCAATAAAGCCGTAATTGCTCGTTTTGGCGATGAAATTTTTACTGCCGCCAACGCCGCCGGGGTATACGTGATGTTAGAGGCGGCGGTAGGCGGCGGTATCCCGGTGATTGCACCACTTAAGCAATCGTTGAGTGTCAATCGAATTACGGCGGTTACAGGCATTGTTAACGGCACGACAAATTATATTTTGACGGCAATGCGCGATCGCGGTAGCGATTTTGCCGAAGTATTAGCCGAAGCCCAACAACTAGGCTACGCGGAAGCCGATCCAACGGCGGATGTAGATGGATTCGACGCAGCAGATAAAATAGCAATTCTAGCTTCTTTGGCTTTTGGCGGACGAATTAAATTACAAGACGTTTACTGTGAAGGTATCCGCAATGTAAGTAAGGCAGACATAAATTACGCTGAAAAACTGGGTTTTGTGATTAAATTACTTGCTATTGCCAAAAAAGTGCCATCTAGCAATAGTCTTTCTTTGCGCGTCCACCCGACTTTAGTACCGCAAGCACATCCTTTAGCCAGCATTAATGGGGTCTACAACGCCATTTTGGTTGAAGGCGAACCCCTCGGACAAGTAATGTTTTTCGGGCCGGGAGCGGGGGCGGGAGCAACGGCTAGTGCGGTAGTATCGGATATATTAGCGATCGCCGCACTGTTAAAAACCGGGTCTACTATTCCTCATGCTTTGATGAGTTGTTCTCATCAGGAATATTGCGAAAAATCACCAATGGACGAGCTTGTAACTCGCTTTTACGCTCGTTTTTTGACGCAAGATCATCCGGGGGTAATTGGTAAATTGGGTACTTGCTTTGGTAACTGTGGCGTGAGTTTAGAATCAGTGGTACAAACAGGTCTGCACGATAAATTGGCGGAAATTGTTGTAGTAACTCACGATGTCCGCGAAGGCGATTTTAATGCTTCTTTAGCCGAAATTAGGGCTTTACCAGCAATAAGTAGCATTCCCAGTTTATTAAGAGTGCTATAAAGAAACCTACCCAAAAGAGGTATCGCAAAAGACCGAGTTAGTGGCTTAATTTGGCTATATTCCTTCATTGCTTATATGACAAATTCTTTACCCCCCAATCCTCCGTCATCGGACAAAACTCCTTTGGGATTTGATGATTTTATCGGAATTTTGGTTGCTTTTAGCGCTATGGGTGCGATTATTTGGTGGTCGCTATCTCGCAACCCCACCGCCTTAAACCTCGATCGCATTTTATCTGGCGATCGCAATTCTATTCCTTTGCTTATCCCTTCTCCCCAACAAACCACCGAAAGTGGAGCTACACCGCAATTAATACCTTCGACAGATCCTACTGTTACACCGGAAGAAATTCCCCAAAGGCGATCGCCTGCGCCTGTGGTTGTTGTCCCAAATACAACCGTTGCAGCTTCTCCAACGCCAAGAGCGGGAGCAACTAATTTTATTGATGTTCCCCCAGATTATTGGGCGCGTCCTTATATTACTGCTTTAGCTGCAAGTGGGATTGTTAGTGGCTATGCGGGGGATTACTTTCGTCCAAATCAGACGATAACTCGCGCGGAATTTGCGGCGTTAGTGCAAGATGCCTTCAACAATCAGTCTGTTCCCGGAACAACAGAATATAAAGACATTGATGCTAATTTTTGGGGGATTCCAGCAATTAACAGCGCGACAAGAACCGGGTTTTTACAAGGCTATCCAGGGGATATTTTTCGCCCTACTCAAGAAATTCCCCGCGTGCAAGTTTTAGTGGCGCTTGCTAGTGGCTTAAAGCTGCCAACACCTACCACCGAACAAGGTTTACAGTCTTATCAAGATGCGGGCGAAATTCCTAATTATGCTAGAGAAAAAGTTGCCGCCGCAACTAACGCTGGTATTGTAGCCAATTATCCCGATCGCAATTTACTTGCACCTAACCGCAATGCTACCCGCGCCGAAGTCGCTGCAATGGTTTATCAAGCAATGGTACAACAAGGGAAATTAAAGCCAGTTTCATCGCCCTATGTAGGTAATACTCAATAAAAATAAGCGATCGCGCGTTTGAATGTGCGATCGCTTATTTATTAGGAAATATTACAGTAAGTATTACAGTTGTTGACTGCCGACTATTTTTCCTTTTAGCTTCTCAATTTCTTGGGCTAATTCTTGACGGTTTGATGCTTGGAGTAAATAACGATTGACAAACCAAGCAGAGTAAGCAATTCCAATCAGTTCAAAAGTTGGTGCTAAGAGGGGAATATCATTAAGAGCGTCAATTACGGCAAGGACTACTTTAACGGTGATAATTGCTGCAAAAATTAATCCTAGGCTAGTAATGGGCTGTTTGTAATCTTCCCAAAATTTGCCAATTAATTCGGGCAATTGAGCTAAAAATGATGAAACTTGAGAACCTACGCGCGTCCACTGCTCGTCTGTACTTGGTTCTATCGTAACCATAGTTCCTGGGGCTGACACCTCAATTTTTTGGGCATCTGTGTATTCTTGTTGTTGCAGTTGGGATTCCATAATTTTTTACTCTTGTTTATTTTTGGGGAATGACAACGCTGAGATCGTCTACTATGCGATATCTTGGCTATCAGCACCGCCTCGGAAAGAGAGAAAACGGTTTTAGTATCTTTAAACCTTACTTGCTCTATTTCAATGATTCATCAACTTCAAGGTAGAGAGCGTTAGTATTAAAAACTAAAGTTTCTATGCCTAGAGTTGATATATGTACCGATCTGAATTGGTGCTAACTTGGCTTAACTTGATTTGAGCAATCTTTGCCCTCCTCAAAGTCAGAGATATTTAACAAAGTGGTTTCGGCAATACTTTTTACTGCTTCCGCCGTGAAAAAAGATTGATGTCCAGTAATTAAGACATTTGGAAAGGTGAGTAAGCGCTCAAAAACATCATCTTGAATCACCTCACTTGAGAAGTCTTCAAAAAATAAATCTCCCTCCTTTTCGTATACATCTATGCCCAGATAGCCGATTTTACCTGATTTTAAGCCAATAATTGCTGCTTTTGTGTCAATTAAAGCACCGCGACTCGTGTTGATTAGCATAGCACCAGTTTTCATTTGCGCTATCGTTTCGGCATTGATTAAGTGATGAGTATCAGAAGTTAAAGGACAGTGCAAGCTAATAATATCCGCCGCTTCCAGCAGTTGAGAAAGCGATACATATTCTAGTTGGTTATCTGGAGGCGCTTTGTCATAAGCCAACACCTTACAGCCAAAGCCTTGTAATATTTGGGCTGTTATCGTGCCTATTCTACCCGTACCAACGATTCCCACAGTTTTACCATGCAAATCGAAACCTAAAAGCCCTTCTAAAGAAAAATTCCCCTCCCGGACGCGGTTATAAGCGCGGGGTATGCGCCGATTGAGGGCGAGAATTAAGCCTATAGTATGTTCGGCGACAGCGTAAGGAGAATAGGCGGGTACGCGGACAACAGTTAGTCCTAACTCCTCTGCTTTTGCTAAATCTACATTGTTGTAACCCGCCGATCGCAAAGCAATTAATTTTATGCCCAAACTTGCCAATTTGCTAAGAGTTTTAGCGTTTAACTCATCATTGACAAAAGCGCAAACAGCCTGGCAATCTGTAGCTAGAACGCTGGTTTCGCAATTTAATCGGGGTTCGAGAAAAACTAACTCGTGCTTAGTTTGCGTGTTAGCCGCTTCTAAAAAAGTGCGATCGTAAGACTTAGTGCTGAAGACAGCAACTTTCATTTCCTGTACCTCCAGCTTATTTTTATGGATTCCGAGCAAAGTGTCTGTAGTGAAATTAACCGCCAGCCGCGAAAGTTGCCATAATTATCACTGATAGCAAAATTCCTGGGGTAAGTAGCAGCACAAGCATAAATAAATCGTGGGGAGTCATAACAGCTTTTTTTGTAGTGGTATCAGTTTTAATTTAATTACTTTGAAGCAAAAAAAGCTTGTATTCTCGAACAATAATGAAAGTTTTTACATTAGACCTCTTGCAAGAGTTAAAAATTTTTTTCTTCAGTCGGCTTGAGCCGACTTTAGCTATTAGCCTGGGGTTTTAACCCTAGGCGAGCTAGGCGTGCTTTTGCCAGGCGAGAGTACGTTTTTTCCCATGATTAGATTATTTTTAACCCTAGGCGAGCTAGGCGTGCTTTAGCAAGAGGTCTATCTAGCACTTTTAGAGGATTCAGCAACATTAATTACAGGGGTACAATATATTGCGCTCCTAAAACGTCAAGCCTTTTAAGGGAATATCCGGCGGTAACCCCTTTGATTGCACTAAAACGCCAAACCCGCCCAATCCTTGAGGATCTATTAGTTGATGCAAGACTTCTCGACGTTGGAGGAGTTGCGATAAATCACTAGCGTTATCCGTTGAAATTGTTGCTATTCGCTCTCCCAATCCCAACGCCATTAAAAATAATCCTTGCTGAGTAAACCCAACTTTTTGCAAGCCGCACTTTTCGCCCCAACGCTCTAAAGCGGTAAAGTCTACATGAGCGGTAATATCTTGCTGACCGATGTTTAGATAAGGGTTGTTATGGTATTGGTGGCGATAGTAGCATTGTAAAGTTCCTTGACTTCGCATCGGATTATAGTATCGCGCCGCCGCGTAGCCATAATCGATAGTTAATAAATACCCTTGCTGCAATTTTTGGCTTATTGCACTTAACCAATCCAAAGCCGCTAAATTAATTTCACTGCGATAGTTACTTGCTAATGATGCTAAGTTTATTCCCACCAATTCAAAATACTGGGCTAATTTTGGCGTAGAGGGGGCGCTACAAAGCTCTATAAAGGTATTGTTTTCGGAAGTAGTTACATATATTTCCCCAAGTTGCCCATCTTGCAAGGAAAATAAATTAACAGGCATCGCATCGACAAGTTCGTTAGAAAAAATGCAGCCAGTAATTGAATTATTTGGTATTTCCTCTAAACTGCACCATTTAACTTTATCGCCTACACCTTGCAAAAGCTGCTGTTGTTGCTGTTTTAAACCTGAAGATACTTCAACAATAATGTACTGCAAAGAGTTAAAAAACTCCCGGTAGTGTTTGTACAAATATTTGAGAATATCAACAGCTAAAATACCTTGTCCTGCACCCATTTCTACCAGGGTAAATGCGGCGGGTTTACCCAAAATTTCCCACATTTGGGCAAATTGCACCGCTAGTAGTTCGCCAAAATCTTTTCCCAAATGCGGAGAGGTAAAAAAATCGCCTTGCGCCCCAATATCTACAGCTTTTGTAGTGTAGTAGCCATACTGGGGATGGTATAGCGCCAACTCCATAAATTCGGCAAAGGTAATAGCGCCGCTTTTGGCAATGCGATCGCTAATAATTTCAACTAACAATAAATTAGAATTGTTTTCTAACGGTTTATCGGACATACAAAAAGCAAAAATGTTTAGTTATTGGGGCGCAATTACTTACACCCCAATAATTCTAGCGATCTACCGATCCCATAATAATGTCAACGCTACCCAAAATCGTCACAATATCCGCAACTTTTACGCCTCGGATAATATGAGGGAAAATTTGCAGATTATTAAAGTCCGCCGCGCGAATCTTCCACCGCCAAGGGAATACGTTATCATCGCCAACTAAGTAAATACCTAGTTCGCCTTTACCGCTTTCAATTCGAGCATAATGCTCTCCCTTGGGGATTTTGAATGTCGGTGCAACTTTTTTACTAATGTACTGGTAGTCAAAACCATTCCACTCAGATTTTGCGCCTTCTGTTAGACGTTTCGCTTCAAGGTTTTCAAACGGGCCACCAGGAAGGGCTTTAATAGCTTGACGCAGAATTTTAACAGATTCGCGCATTTCCCGAATCCGCACTAAATAACGTGCAAAACAATCTCCCGCCGTTTCCCACTGTACGTCCCAATCAAAATCGTCGTAACATTCGTAGTGGTCAACTTTTCGTAAATCCCACTTTACCCCCGAAGCGCGTAACATCGGGCCAGAAAGCCCCCAGTTAATCGCATCTTCACGGCTAATTGTTCCCACACCTTCAACCCTTCTTCTAAAAATAGGGTTATTGGTAATTAAGCGCTCGTACTCGTCAACTTTGGGTTCAAAGTAATCAACAAATTCTACACATTTATCTACCCAACCGTAAGGTAAATCCACTGCAACCCCACCAATACGGAAGTAGTTGTTATTTACCATCCGGTAGCCTGTAGCCGCTTCCCACAAGTCATAAATTAACTCCCGTTCGCGGAAAATGTAGAAAAAGGGAGTTTGAGCGCCTACATCTGCCATAAATGGCCCTAACCACAGCAAATGATTAGCAATTCGATTCAATTCCAGCATAATCACGCGGATGTAGCTGGCGCGTTTGGGGACGGGAATATTTGCTAATTTTTCTGGTGCATTGACGCTAACGGCTTCATTAAACATCCCTGCTGCGTAGTCCCAGCGACTCACGTAGGGGACGTACATGATATTTGTGCGGTTTTCGGCTATTTTCTCCATACCGCGATGCAAATAGCCCATTACGGGTTCGCAATCTACTACATCTTCCCCATCCAAAGTGACGATTAGCCGCATCACTCCGTGCATTGAGGGGTGGTGAGGCCCCATGTTGAGAATCATGGGTTCTGTTCTAGTTTCGATTCTTGCCATAGGTAGTTAATTTACTATTGGAGTGCAAATTTCGATGAAACCGCCAAAAATACTTGTAAATTAGCGGTAAGTTGAAGTAAGTAGGCACTATAAATATTAAGTGCTTGATGTTTAACTTTGTATTGCTTTTTTAATTATATGGAGCTTGGTGTTGAGGAAGGCGAGTTAAAGGCATTTTTCCACCTACCTGTTTTAAGCAGAGAGGTAATTTCTGCTTTAGCCATTCGTCCAGAGGGACATTATTTAGATGCTACCGTAGGCGGTGGCGGTCACAGCGAAGCGATTTTACAAACTTATCCTGATGTTAAAGTTACAGCCTTAGATTGGGACGAGCAGGCAATTATTGCCGCTAAACAACGTCTTTCGGAGTATGAGAGCCGCATTCAATTTGTTTTAACCAGTTTCGCAGATTTTGACTACAAAAATGCTTCTTTTGATGGAATAATTGCAGATTTGGGTGTAAGCTCTTACCATCTCGATACTGCTGAACGAGGCTTTAGTTTTCGCAATACTGCGCTCTTAGATATGCGGATGGATCGGCGGCGAGATTTGACCGCCGCCGAAGTAATTAATAATTGGGATGAAAACGAGCTTGCAGATATTTTCTTTAAGTACGGCGAAGAAAGACTATCGCGGCGCATAGCAAGACGAATAGTAGAAAAACGCCCTTTTACAACTACTACAGAACTCGCAGAGGCGATCGCTTATTCCGTACCAAAACAATACCGTTATGGCAGAATCCACCCAGCAACCCGTGTATTTCAAGCTTTGCGGATTGTCGTTAATGAAGAATTAACCGCTATAGAGAATTTTTTAAATCGCGCTCCTATTTCCCTTATTCCTGGGGGCAGAATAGTTGTAATTAGCTTTCATAGCCTGGAAGATCGAATAGTTAAGCATAAATTGCGCGAATCTTCTTTGCGGGTAATTACCAAAAAGCCCATTACCGCCCAAAATGACGAACTAGAAAATAACGTGCGATCGCGCTCGGCTAAATTAAGAGTAGGGGAAGCGTTACAGATTAATGATGTAAGTTAGGTCGATTAAATGTACGTGCTAATTGGTGGCGGCGGTTTAATTGGGCTGAGTTTGGCACAGAGACTTGTAGAATTAGGTCATACAGTGGCAGTAATTGATATCAATCCTGTTGCTTGCCGTTATGTCCGCGAACAAGTAGGGGCGATGGCTTTTGAAGGTAGTGCAGTAAGTACAGAAGTTTTGCTAGAAGCGGGGATTCGTAAAGCGGATTCGGTAGTAGCTGCCTTGCGGAGCGATGCTTTAAATTTAGCGATGGTAACGCTTGCTAAACACTACGGAGCGCCGCATATTGTGACTCGGATGCGTCACCGCGATTTTGCTGAACCATTACGCATAGTGGGGGCAAATCATCTAGTTAGTACGGTGGAATTAGCCGTATCGACAATGGTAAATGCGATCGAGTACCCGCAAGTAGAATCAATGATGCACTTTGAACAAGGACAAATTGAAGTGCTAAAACTTGCGATCGCAGAAAATTGTTATGTTGTTGGGCGTAGCGTTGCCGAAATTG
>JAPJOW010000084.1 GCA_030826005.1 Aliterella sp. RAGGC_92 | reverse complement strand
TCGCTTTTCGTTATATGGCGCAAGCCAAACACATAGGCAAAGTAGTTATATCTTTACCGGAAGTAAACAATCACCTAACAATTAGAGACGATTGCAGTTACCTAATTACGGGCGGGTTGGGAGATTTGGGGCTAGAAGCTGCTAAATGGTTAGTAAAGCAAGGCGCTAAACATTTAGTTTTAATGGGGCGGAATATAGAGAGAGACATTAGCCAGTTGGCAGGAGTTAATATAATCCAAGAAAGCCCCCTAAATCCCCCAATTTTGGGGGACTTTAGCTCTAATTCCCCCCAGGATTGGGGGGTTAGGGGGGCAAACGAGCGTTCGCCTAACAAGTGCAATATTTATCTAGTTCAAGCTGATGTATCTAAACTAGAAGATGTAAATCGGGTATTAAGCGGCGATTTTCCCCCCGTGCGCGGTGTCATTCATGCGGCGGGAGTGCTAGATGATGGCGTACTGCAAAAGCTTTCTTGGCAGCGTTTTAGTGAGGTTATGAAGCCAAAAGTCGCAGGGGCTTGGAATCTGCATTTGGCAACTAAAGAACTTCCGCTAGAGTTTTTTGTCTGTTTTTCCTCTATCACCTCGCTCCTAGGTTCGCCTGGACAAGGCAATTATGCGGCGGCAAACGCTTATATGGACGCTTTAGTTCATTATCGTCATCAATTGGGATTGCCTGGTTTAAGCGTCAATTGGGGGGCTTGGGGCAATGTAGGTATGGTAGCTCAATTAGCAGAACGCGATCGCCAAAAAATTACCGCTCAAGGAATGGGTACTATAGCACCAGAGCAAGGATTGCAGCTATTACAAGAGTTATTAGCCCAAAAAGCAACTCAAGCCAGTGTTTTTCCCGTAGATTGGGCTAAATATCCCTATTCATCGCCATTTTTAGAGAATGTAATCCCCAAGACAAAAAGTAGCTCATCATCGGAGTTTGTACAAAAGTTAGAACTAGCGAATAAGTGCGATCGCCAAACCATTCTATTCGATTTTGTCCGCTCCCAAATTGCCAAAGTCTTAGGTTTTAGTTCGCCAGAATCTATCGAAGCAAACGAAAATTTTGCCGATTTAGGTATGGATTCGCTCATGGCTGTAGAACTAAAAAATCGCCTGCAAGCTACTTTAGGCACGTCTATCGCTCAATCCTTATTTTTTGACTATCCCACTCTCCAGGCGCTGGTTGAGCATCTGCTTGAGGAAGTGTTAGTAATTGATACACCACAATTTGCCATAACTGAACAAGTTACCCAAACCCATGCAGACGTTGAAATACTTCCTGAAATTGAGCTTAACGAACAAGTTACTCAAACCCATGCAGACATTGAAATTCCGCCGCAATTCTATCAATTTTCCCTCGCTCCAGAATACTTAAGCATCCGCCATGACATTGAAGCAGGGCAAAAAATCGGCAATCCTTTCTTCAAAGTTCATGAGGGAATAGCTAGAGATATTATCCGAATTGAGGGAAGAAAACTAATTAATTATGCCAGCTACAACTATTTAGGGCTATCAGGAGAAAAGCAAGTTTCCCAAGCAGCGAACAAAGCAATTAAGCGCTACGGTACATCAGTCTCCGCTAGTCGAATTGTTGCGGGAGAAATTCCCCTCCACCGAGAGTTAGAGCGAGAAATTGCCGACTTTTTAGGCACGGAAGATTGTATCGTCTACATTGGCGGACATACTACTAATGTGACAACTATTAGTCATCTATTTGGGAAAAACGATTTAATTGTCTACGATGCGCTAAGTCACAACAGCATTCGTCAAGGTTGCGCGTTATCAAGCGCTACAGCAATAGAGTTTCCCCATAATGATTGGCAAACTTTAGATCGCATTTTACTAAGTCGCCGTCACCAGTACGAAAAAGTTTTAATTGTCGTTGAAGGTATTTATAGTACCGATGGCGATATTGCTCCTTTACCGCAATTGATTGAAGTGAAAAAACGCCATAAAGCATTTATGTTAGTAGATGAGGCGCACTCCATTGGCGTATTAGGAAATTCGGGGCGCGGTATTGGCGAATACTTCCAAGTTTCTCGAACAGATGTAGATTTGTGGATGGGGACTTTGAGCAAATCTTTTGCCAGTTGCGGCGGTTATATTGCGGCTAGTAAGGAATTAATAGAATATCTCAAATACACCGCACCCGGCTTTGTATTTAGCGTCGGTATGTCTCCACCCAATACGGCGGCGGCTTTGGCGGCTATGCAACTACTTAAAACTGAACCAAAACGAGTTACTAAACTGCACAAAAAAGCTCAACTTTTCTTGCAATTAGCAATAGAACGAGGATTTAATACTGGTGAAAGTCATAATTCGCCGATAATACCAATAATTGTGGGAGAAAGCGATCGCGCTGTCCAGCTATCTCAACTATTATTCAAGCGCGGTATCAATGCTTTACCGATGATTTACCCGTCCGTTGCTTACAATGCTGCTCGTTTGCGCTTTTTTATAAGTTGCACTCACACTAAAAAGCAAATAGAGTTTACATTAAATGCGCTTAGTGAGGTGACTTCTCTAGTTCTCTAAGCATAAAATCGAATATATCTATGTTCAAATCGAGCAGTACTGATGACTTTACCCAAATCAAACTTAGAAACGGCTAATAATTCAATTAAACGCTTTAGTATTGGGGCGGTAGCTGGGTTACTAATTTCCGCAATCCAATGGAGTAGCTATATATATTTTATGGGTGAGCAAATTCCATTAGGCAAAGGAATTATTTTTTGTTTGGCAATGTCACTTATCTGCGGATTGATAATACTTAAATGGGGTTACAAAGCCTTAGAGAACTTGCTGCAAGTATTGGGGCAGTAACGTCATGCAACTTTTATAATTTATGAAAATAGCTATTATTAGCTCTGGGTTTTTGCCTGTTATTGACGGTGTAACTGTCACACAAATTAATCGGCTTCAGCAACTAAGTCAGTACGGACATCAAGTTTTACTATTTTGTCCAGATTATAGGCAACTAGCTAATATTTACCCTAACTGGCAAGCTTATACAGGTAATATTTTGCCGGGAATTAGAGTCGTTAACCTTGAGAGCGAGTCATTTTTTGGTTTAGATTTTGAGCGCAATGTTTCTCGAAAATCTTATCAAAGAGTTTTACAAGAATTACAAAGCTTTCAACCCGATATTATTCATGTAGATGAGCCAGAGAGATTGTTTGCAGGATTTTTAAGGATTCCAGGAATAGATTATGCTAAACGCGCAAATATTCCCTGCCTTAGTTTTTTTCATACTAATTTATTAGAATACGGGAAAGACTATTTTAATACGCCTACATTTATAGACCGAGTTATTAAATACGTTTTAAAACTTCCTTTAAGGTGGATTTATAATGCTTACGATTTAACTTTAGTTTCGAGCCAAGTTACCCATCAAAAGCTGACAAAACTCGGCATAAATAACCTTTTGACTGAAGAATTACTAGGCATAGATATTAGCAAATTTTCATCACAAGTTAAACAAACAGACTTCTTTAAAAATAAGTATCAAATCCCAAATATTGAGCAAAAAGTTAAAGTAATATTTTTAGGGCGCTTAACTCCAGACAAAGGCTGGAATTTTACTATCGATGCGCTAACAAAACTTGCCCAAATTGAGGATATAGCATTAATTATTGTTGGTGATGGCTCAATGCGCGATCGCATTACCGAAAAAATAAGCGCCTTAACACCCCATCTTTACCTACTCGGTAGAGTTTCCCCCGACGACGTACCCGCATTACTCGTTAACAGCGATATTCACGTCACAACCTCCGAAAAAGAAACTAAAGGATTGACGATTTTAGAAGCTTTTGCAGCCGGAATCCCAGTATTAGCGCCTCGTGCGGGCGGCTTAGTTGATAGTATCAATGATGGTGAAAATGGATTGCTATTTAAAGTCCAAGATAAAGCAGATTTTATCAGCAAGCTCAAAACCTTAATTAATAATTCTAGCTTGCGTCAGACAATGGGGATAAAAGCCAAAGAATCGGTTGCCAAGTATAGTTGGGAGCAAGCAACCCAAAACTTACTTAAAATATGGCAGCAGCAAATAGAAGATAAAACCAATTAACTTATGTATCCGTTAAGCTAAGTATAGCGATCGCTCGCTTAACTGCAATTTATTTTACCAATGCACTTAAGATTTTCCCAAGATATTAAATCGCTCTTAGAAAAATTAGCCGAGCAACCCCTAACCCTTGGCGACATTTTAGCAGAAACTTCCGAGCGGGGATTTAGCTTAGTTATATCTCTATTAGTTTTACCCTTTTTACTACCTGCACCGCCGGGATTAACAGGCCCATTGGGGACAGCTTGTATAATTTTAGCGGGACAAATGGCATTAGGAAAGACTTCGCCTTGGCTACCGAAAAGAATTGCCAAAGTTAAGTTTCCCCATTGGTTTGTCCTAAAACTCCTGCAACTCTTAAAAAGAGTAACGCGAGTATTAGAAAAAATTACTCGTCCTCGCTTATCAAAGTTAGCCCGCAGTCCTCAAGCTTGGCGATTGAATGGCGTTTGTATTGCTTGGTTATCTGTCTTACTAATTTCACCAATCCCCTTTACAAACCCTATCCCAACGGTAGGAATTTTATTATTAGCCGTTGCTACTTTAGAAGCAGATGGCTTATTGATGTGTATTAGTTATATACTTACAGTCTTAATTTCCCTATTTTTTGGATTTATTGTTTACGCCCTATGGCAAGCACCGAGTTTATTGCCAGCTTTATTTAAGTAATTACAACCGCAAAATCAACCGCGCTAAGTTGAAATAAATTAAAACTCCCGCCACATCCACCGCCGTAGTAATAAACGGCGCAGACATCAAAGCTGGATCTAAACGCAGAAAACGGAACAAAAACGGCAAAGCTGAACCTGAAACCGAAGCTAAAAGAGAAATTGCCACTAAACTCACGCCTACAGAAATTGCTACGGCTAAGTTACCTTGCAAAAAGTAAGCCCAAACTGTAGCTATACTCCCTAACATCGTACCGAGAATTAATCCAGCAATCCCTTCTCTAAGAATTACCTGAAATTCTCCCATCGCCCGGATTTCATCAGTATTCATCCCCCGAATTACAACTGTTGACGATTGCGCCCCCACATTTCCCCCCGTACCTGTCAATAAGGGAATAAACGCCGCTAGAGACACTACCTGTTGCAAAAGACCTTCTTGAGACTTAATAATTGTCCCCGTAACAGTATTTGTAACTAGTAATACTAATAACCAAACTACCCGTTTGCGCGCAACGGTGAGTAAATCGCTTTGAAAGTAATTGTCTCCCCCTGACTGTACACCACCACCCAAAGCATAAATATCTTCAGTGGTTTCTTCTTGAATAATATCGATGACATCATCTACCGTGACAATTCCCACAAGACGCTGTTCCCTATCTACCACAGGTACAGCCAAAAAGTCGTAACGCTGAATGACTTTAGCAACTTCTTCTTGATCGGTATCGGTGTAGACAAACACCGCCTCTCGCGTCATAATTTCCCCAATAGTTTGTTGAGGCTGAGAAGTTACCAAGTCTCGCAAGGACAAAGTACCCGTCAATCGCCGCGCGTTGTCAGTAACGTACAAGTAGTAAATTGTTTCAGTGACATTTGCCAAACGCCTAATTCTGTCTAATGCCTGAGCAATCGTAAACCCTTCTTTCAAGGAAATTAATTCCGGTGTCATAATCCGCCCCGCCGTACCCGCTTCGTAGCCTAGAAGCTGGGCGGTGGCTTGTCTTTCGGCGGGGCTGAGTTGCTCTAAAAGTCGATTGACAATTTTTGCTGGCAATTCATCAAATAGCCGCACGCGATCGTCTGGGGACATTTGATCGACTATATCCAACACATCTTGGCGCTTAAATTCTTCAATTAACGCCTGTTGGATGCTGGAATCTAAGTACTCATAAACTTCAATTGCTTCACCCTTGGAAAGCAAACGAAAAGCGATCGCCTGCATAGCTTCGGGTAAGCCTTCAATAGCTTCGGCGATATCGGCGGGTTGTACGGGTACTAATAGCTTTAGCCCCCTGCAAGTCGTTTTGCTCTAGCAATGCTTGCAGTTGACTCCGTACCAAATCTCTTAACTCTCGCCGAGAAACATCTTGGAGGGTGGTAGAGGGTGAATTATTATTTTCGGTCATTGTCCTACCGTCCTTCCGCCATTCGCTCGATGTTGCTGTTTTTAGTCTAGGGGATAGCGGTAGGACATAGGTAAAATTGCCATTAATTGGGCGATATCGCGCTTTTATTTCAAGTGCCGCACTAATTCTATCCCTAGTTTGACACTGAGAATGCCAACTATGGCACTACCTACACCATAAATTAGCGCTGGGATGATTCTTTTTGCCTCAAGGAGGATCGCGCTATCTAATCCATAAGTAGAAAACGTTGTGTAAGAACCCAAAAATCCCGTTGCTATTAATAATTTTACTTCCGGGCTAATTGCGATCGTGCTTTCTGTTGCCAAAGTAAAAATCACTCCCATCAAAAAACAGCCCGTGATATTAATAAAAAAAGTACCATAGGGAAAGGCAACCCCAAAACGCTGCACGAACCACAAACTAAGGTAGTAGCGACTTAGAGCGCCAGAAACCGCGCCTAAACTAATAGCTAAGGGGTTGCGAATTGCTGGATCGTTAAATATCAAAATCTCAACTCGCAAATAATCAAAAACTAATTAATTTAAACTACATTATTTTGGCTCTTTCTCAAGTTAGATTTTTGTCAATGTTATAAAAACTGTAATCAGAAATACAATAGTTTTGCTCAAAGCAGCTATCTAAATAAGTTCTAACCTGCAAATATGATTGTAGGTCGATACAATAAAAGTAAGGTTTAAGTAATAATGCTGCTAAGAAAAACGATTAGATGGCGCGCCAGCATTATTGAAAGTATACAAAGTCTCTTAAAGATAGTTGGCTGAAGACCCAAGCGCGAAATAAGCAGTTGTTACTACAAAACTAACAACGATTCGATAAAGAAGAATATACAACGCAATCCAGGAGCTAAAGCTATGACTGAACCTAACGATATCCAAATTGAAATCATCCCTCAAGGTAGCGCGATTACTCCCCAAACAAATGCTCTAGTTGAAAGCGAAATGGCTGGAGAGACGGAAGCTGTAAAAAACGAAACTAAAGCCTTAATTGACGCAATCAAAAAACGCGCGCAAGCTGAAGCTCAATCGGCGGGAACGCTTACCCGCGAAGCTTATCTTAATGCCGTAAAACGGGCGCGGACAACTATTGAAGAAAATAAACTAATCGAGCGCGATCGCATCGAGCATTCCTTTGAAATGGTACAAAAAGAAGCTGAGAAAAACTTTAATTCCGTAATTAAAGAAGTATCGGAAATAGGCGATCGCCTAGCAGATGCGGCAAAAGCCGCTTGGGATGTCTTGACTGCGCCTCGCCCCCATTCTTAAGCAAGCGCGGAGTGTAGAAATTGTTTCTACACTCTCGCGCTTGCAGCAAGATGACAACGAATGCTAGATAATGGGGGAATTTGCAATTTATATACACCCCATTTTCAGCAAATATATACTCAACTTATGCGAACTCACTATTGCGGCGAAGTTAATAAAACAGATATTGGAAAAACCGTCAACCTTTACGGATGGGTAGATCGTCGCCGCGATCATGGAGGCGTGATATTTTTGGATCTGCGCGATCGCACAGGAGTAGTCCAAATCGTCAGCGATCCCGTGCGTACTCCCACTTCCTACAATCGAGCTAACGCCCTCCGCAACGAGTACGTGGTACAAATTACGGGAATTGTCACCCAGCGCCCGGAAGACTCCTTAAACCCGCGCCTAGCTACCGGAGAAATCGAAATCTACGCCGAAAGCATAGAAATACTCAATGCCGTCCGCAAACAACTACCGTTTCAAGTAGCGACTTCTGAAACTGAGTCAGTAAAGGAAGATTTGCGCCTCAAGTATAGATATTTAGACTTGAGACGCGATCGCATGGCGGCAAATATGCAACTGCGTCATCAAGTAGTCAAAGCGATGCGCCGTTACCTAGAAGACGAACAAAATTTTATTGAAGTAGAAACGCCAATCCTCACTCGTTCAACTCCCGAAGGCGCGAGAGATTACCTAGTCCCCAGTCGCGTCAATCCGGGGGAATGGTTTGCCCTGCCTCAATCGCCGCAATTATTCAAGCAATTATTGATGGTGTCGGGCATGGATCGCTACTATCAAATTGCCCGTTGTTTCCGCGATGAAGACTTGCGCGCTGACAGACAGCCAGAATTTACGCAATTAGATATGGAAATGAGCTTTATGGCTCAAGAAGATATCATTAGCTTGAATGAAGACTTAATGGGTCATATCTTCAAAGCTGTTAAAGGTATCGATCTTCCTCGTCCTTTTCCTCGGCTAACTTACACCGAAGCTATGGAACGTTACGGTAGCGATAAACCAGATACGCGCTACGGTTTGGAACTTGTTAATGTTTCGGACTTATTTAGTCAATCGGGATTTAAAGTATTTTCTGGGGCGATCGCCAGTGGCGGAATTGTCAAAGTATTGCCAATTCCAGGCGGAAATAATGCTATTTCCAACGTCCGCATTAAACCCGGTGGAGATTTGTTTAAAGAGGCGAGTGTTGCAGGGGCAAAAGGTTTAGCATACATTCGAGTGCGCGATGATGGCGATATTGACACAATTGGGGCAATTAAAGACAATTTAAGCTCTGAGCAAAAACAAGAATTATTGAGTCGTACCGGGGCAAAACCTGGGGATTTGATGCTATTTGCCGCCGATAAAGCTGAAATAGTCAATAAAACTCTTGACAGGTTAAGGGGTGCGATCGCCATTGAACTTAATTTAATCGCTCCTGACAAAATCAACTTGCTCTGGGTGACAGATTTTCCCATGTTTGAATGGAATGAAGGCGAGAAGCGCTTAGAAGCCCTGCATCATCCCTTTACAGCACCCCATCCTGACGACTTGCACGATCTTAAAACCGCAAGAGCGCAAGCTTACGACTTAATCTTCAACGGCTTTGAAATTGGCGGCGGTAGTTTGCGGATTTATAAAAAAGAAATTCAAGAACAAGTATTTGCAGCTATTGGACTATCCACAGCCGAAGCTAATAGTAAATTTGGCTTTTTGCTAGAAGCTTTTGAATACGGCACTCCACCGCACGGAGGTATCGCTTACGGTTTAGATCGGTTAGTAATGTTATTAGCAGGGGAGGAATCAATTAGAGATGTAATTGCTTTTCCCAAAACTCAGCAAGCTAGTTGTTTGTTAACCGATGCGCCCTCAAGCGTAGACGATAAGCAGTTGAAAGAATTGTACGTTGCTTCTACGTTCGATCCCAAAGCTTAATAATTTTGAGTCGTCAAAAAACTTTCTCGGCTTCAAAATTAGGCATTGCTGAATTTAGATATGATTTTTCCTTTGCAGCAATCCACCCTTCTCCTTGTCTCCTCGTCTCCCCGTCTTTTAATTGAGCAACGCCCAAAATTTTTTATTAGTCCCATCCCCTCATGAATCGAACTTTTACGCCTCTGCAACAGTCTTTGTTTACTTGGCTGCTAATCCTCGCGACGGGATGGGCGACACTTAGCGCCTTAAAATACGTGGGCGAATTGCTAAGTATTTTAATTACGGCGGGATTGATTGCTTTTTTGCTTAACTACGCTGTAGCAGCGTTGAGTCGCTTTTTACCGCGTGGTTTTGCGTCTTTACTCGTTTACTTGCTGGCGGGAGTAGCCATTGTAGTTATTGCTTTAACTGTCGTTCCACCCGTATTTAACCAAGCAAGGCAACTCGTTATTAATTTACCTTCATTACTAGAAGGCGGACAAGACCAACTTACCGCTTTTCAAGCATGGAGTATAGAACATAACTTGCCTTTTGACGTGCGAATACTAGCATCGCAACTACTAGATCGAGTCCAAACCCAAGCAGAAGCGATCGCATCTACAGGTTTTGGCTTAGTTATTGGTACTTTTAACTGGGTTTTGGACTTAATTTTAATTCTCGTAATCGCTTTTTATATGCTGATCGATGGCGAAAGGCTATGGCTAATGATTACAGGAGTATTTTCGCCCAAAATTCGCAATGGCTTAACGGAAGCTTTGCGCCGGAACTTGCAGAGGTTTGTTTCCGGTCAATTGCTCTTAGGCTTATTTATGGCAATTACTCTAGCTTTGGGGTTTTGGCTTTTAAAAGTGCCTTTTTTCCTCTTATTTGCCGTAGTTATTGGTTTACTGGAAATTATTCCCTTTATTGGTGCAACTCTAGGAATTGCGATCGTTACGGTGGTTGTGGCTTTTATTGACTGGTGGTTGGCATTGCAAGTATTGGGAATTGCGATCGCAATTCAACAAGTAAAAGATAATGTGGTTGCACCCCGGATTATGGGCAATCTTACAGGTTTATCGCCAGTAATTATTTTTATATCTCTACTATTAGGCGCTCAAATTGGCGGCATACTGGGCGTAATCCTAGCAATTCCCCTGACTGGTGTAGTTAAAAGTCTAGCGGAAATTGTTGTCGATCCGCGCTTACCACCACAAACGGGATCGTTTTTTCACAACCCTTTTGCCAAAGATCCTATTGATATAATTACAGAAAATTCCGAGGGTGACGGACGTTATTGTTCTGACCAATCGCAGTTAAACTTACAAGACTAAAGTATGAGCAAGTATAAAGAGATTTTGCGGGTAATTCTTGCTATTTCAATTATTGTTCTGGGCATTTTGCACTTTGCCATTCCCGAAACTTTTGTAAAAATTGTTCCGTCGCAACTTCCTTATCCTCTGGAATTAGTTTATATCAGTGGATTTTTTGAAATTTTAGGCGGAATTGGGCTATTAGTACCAAATGTCAGCCGAGCGGCAGCTTGGGGTTTAATTGCCCTATTTATTGCGGTTTTTCCGGCTAATATCAATATGGCAGTAAATCACATTCACATAGACAATGTTCCCGATTCACCGATATTTCAGGCGATTAGATTGCCTCTCCAAGGGGTACTAATTGCTTGGGCTTATTGGTACACAAAACCATCCTCCGATCCGCGCAATCAAGCTTCATTAATTAACCTGGAAGACGTTTAAAATTTGAAATACCAGGATTTATTTGCTTACTCTAATGTCTTTGATTTCACATTTCTCCATTATAAAGTTTGGCTTAACCCCCATAGCCGCCACCTCCAGGAGTTTCTATTACAAAAACATCATCCTCTCCCATTTCTACCGTAGCTGTATTACTTAATTGCTCTACATTTCCACTTTTGCGCTCTACATAGTTTTTTCCTAACTTTCCAGCTTCTCCACCTTGCAAACCAAAAGGAGGAATAACGCGACGATTTGATAATATTCCCGCCGTCATTTCTTCTCGAAAACGCAAGCGACGAATCACCCCATTACCACCTTTATGATTTCCTTTTCCACCGCTACCACGACGAATTTTAAAACTTTCTAAAACTACAGGAAAGCGCCATTCTAAAACTTCTGGATCGGTAAGCCGGGAATTTGTCATGTGAGTTTGTACCGCGTCTGTTCCATCAAAACTTGCCCCCGCACCCGAACCACCGCAAATAGTTTCGTAATATTGATAATTGGCATTACCAAAAGTAAAGTTATTCATCGTTCCTTGAGAAGCCGCCATAACTCCTAAAGCGCCGTACAAAGCATCAGTAATTGCTTGAGAAGTTTCTACATTTCCGGCAACAACTGCCGCCGGATAACGCGGATTTAACATACAACCATCGGGAATAATAATCTCTAAAGGCTTAAGAAAACCAGCGTTGAGGGGAATAGAATCATTTACTAAAGTCCGAAACACATACAAAACTGCGGCTTTGCATACCGCCGAAGGTGCATTAAAATTACTTTCTAATTGCTCGGATGTACCCGTAAAATCTATCTTGGCACTACAGCTAGATTTATTAATAGTAACTGCAACCTTTATAAGGCTACCATTATCAAGTTCATAACTAAAATACCCATCATTTAAAACCTCAATTACCCGGCGTACAGATTCTTCAGCATTATCTTGAACATAGCCCATATAAGCCTGTACAGTTTCAATTCCGTATTGTTCTACTATCTGATTTAATTCTTGTACGCCGCGTTTATTTGCGGCGATTTGCGAATTTAAGTCAGCAATATTTTTAGCAGGATTTCGCGCCGGATAGTCGTTATTAACAAGAGTTTCTAATAATTCTTTTTCTCTAAAAATACCTCCACTTACTAACAAAAAATTATCAATTAATACTCCTTCTTCGTTTACAGTTTTGCTATCAGGAGGCATAGAACCCGGCGTAATTCCGCCAATATCGGCATGATGTCCCCGCGAAGCAACGTAAAAAAGTATTTTTTCACCCTCAAATACAGGAGTAATTACTGTGATATCGGGAAGGTGCGTACCGCCATTGTAGGGATTGTTAGAAGCGTACACATCCCCCGATTTAATCGCTTCACCTCTTGCGGAAATTAAGGCGCGGACACTTTCACTCATCGAACCCAAATGAACGGGTATATGAGGTGCATTAGCCACCAATTGTCCTTGCTGGTCAAAAATAGCACAAGAAAAATCTAATCTTTCCTTGATATTTACAGAACTACTGGTATTTTGCAGTGTAATACCCATCTGTTCTGCGATCGCACTAAACAAATTATTAAATATTTCTAGCATTACCGGATCTACCTCCGTAGTGGTAACAATTTGTTTGTTTAAAGTTTCTTGCTTAGACAAAATTAGATAATTGCGATCGCTAACTTCCACCCGCCAACCTGGTTCAATAACGTTTGTCCCTGTAGCATCCACTACAATCGCCGCACCATCAATACTTGTCCCCGGTTGCAAGTCTTCTCGTTGATAAACTGGCGTATCTCGCCAAGTATTCGCCATATAGGTTCTAACCGTAGCAACAGGTACTATATTCTTATTACTTATAAGTGAAATTACGCTTTCTTTCGGTACGTTTTGCTTGCAAACTAATTCCACTTCCACCGCTTCCACAATTAGCGCTTTATCTACCACAAACCCATAACGCTGACGATGTAACTTTTCAAAGTTTTCTAGCATCTCCTCCACTGCGCCAAACCTGACTAATAAAGGCGAATCTGTTCCCTCGTAGCGTAAATGTACCCGTTGCAAAATCTCTCCTTTTCCTTGGGTTTGCGCCTCTAACTCTTTTAAAATCTCCTCTAAATTCAACTCTTGAGTCAACTTAGCTTCTACCGCTCGTTCTTTCACTTCCCGCACATCGGCTAAACCCATGCCATAAGCCGATAAAACCCCCGCGTACGGATGAATAAATACTTGTTTCATGCCCAAAGCATCCGCAATCAAACAAGCGTGTTGACCTCCCGCACCGCCAAAACAGCATAAAGTATATTCCGATACGTCATGACCGCGTTGTAGAGAAATTTTTTTAATCGCACTTGCCATTTTTTCCACTGCGATCGCCAAAAAACCCGATGCTACTTGTTCCGGTGTCCGATTATCGCCAATTTCTGCGACTAATTCCTTAAACTTGCGCTCTACAACCTCAGTATCTAATGGTTTATCTCCATTTATGCCAAACACTTGCGGAAAAAACTGGGGTTGCAATTTTCCTACCATCACATTGCAATCTGTCACCGTCAACGCTCCACCTTTGCCGTAAGCCGCCGGGCCGGGATTTGCCCCCGCCGATTGCGGCCCTACGCGATAACGCGCACCATCAAAGTATAAAATTGAGCCACCGCCCGCCGCTACAGTGTGAATTGCCATCATGGGCGATCGCATTCTTACCCCAGCAACTTCTGTTTCATTAGTTCGTTCGTATTCACCGTTGTAATGAGCGACATCGGTAGAAGTTCCGCCCATATCAAAGCTAATAATTTTATTAAAACCCGCTTGCAAACTTGTCTCTACAGAGCCAACAATTCCCCCCGCAGGGCCAGATAAAATACTATCTTTACCTTGAAAACTTTGAGCCTCAACTAAGCCGCCATTCGATTGCATAAACTGCAAAAGTACAGCACCAATTTGACTAGATATCTGCTCTACATACCGATGCAAAATAGGCGACAAATAAGCATCAACTACTGTCGTATCTCCCCTACTAATTAACTTCATCAAAGGGCTAATTTTGTGCGATACTGATATTTGGACAAATCCAATGTCAAATGCTATGTTGCTAATTCTCTGCTCATTTTTGGGATAGCGGTAGCCGTGCATCAAAACAATCGCACAAGCACGAATCCCCCTATCATAAGCAGCCTGCAATTGCGGGATTAAGGATTGAGTATTTAAAGGTAATAACTCCTCTCCCTGGGCGCTGTAACGCTCCTCAACCTCAATTACTTGCTCGTATAGCATTTCTGGTAAAACGATGTGCCGCGCGAAGATATCCGGGCGGTTTTGGTAGCCAATTCTCAGCGCATCCCCAAAACCTTTAGTGATAATTAGTAAAGTGCGATCGCCTTTGCGTTCTAGTAACGCATTAGTTGCTACCGTTGTCCCCATTTTTACAACAGTAATTTGCTCCGAAGGAATCGGTGCATTAGATCCAATCCCCATAATTTCCCGGATACCCTGAATAGGCGCATCGGTATAGAAGTCGGGATTTTCTGACAGCAACTTATGAATTACCAATTGTCCGTCAGGACGCTGCGCCACAATATCGGTAAACGTACCGCCCCGGTCGATCCAAAATTGCCACTTTGTGCGATCGCAAGTCATAGGTTAAGTTTTTAGTTGTGCTAATTTCTTATGTTATTGGTTATGAGCAAAAAGCGGAGTATAAACTTATAACTTAGCTAAATTAATGTTTTAAATAATACTAAGTACAAAAATGAAAAGTGAGAAATTCCGGTGGTTTCGAGTAGCATTACAAATCAAAGGCTCAGTAATTCCAGCTATTTTTAATCGCGTTTTACTTTGCGGATTATTCGGCGTATTTATTTCTTTGCTGTACTACTTTAAGTTGCCAGTTTCCCAACCTATTTTAGAAAGTGTTATTCCTAGTATTGTTTTAGGATTATTATTAGTTTTTAGAACAAACACCGCTTACGATCGCTATTGGGAAGGGCGTAAATGTTGGGGAAGTTTAATTAATAATGTCCGAAATTTAGCCAGGCAAATTTGGATAAACGTTGAAGAAAATGTACTTGAAGATAAAGAAAATAAAATTTTAAGTATGCGTCTATTGGTAGCTTTTGCAGTAGCTGCTAAATTACATCTAAGAAGCGAACCAATAAATAGAGAATTAGAAGAATTAATGACTGTAGCAAAATATTTTAAACTAAAAACTATGAATAATCCTCCTTTAGAAGTTGCTTTTTGGATTGGCGACTATTTGCAGCAGCAGTACAAAAACGGATTATTAAATATTCATCATTTAGTCGCAATGCAAGACTTACTTAATAAAATGGTAAACGACCTAGGTGGCTGCGAACGAATTTTAAAAACTCCTATGCCTTTAGCTTATGCCATTCATCTTAAGCAATTATTACTAATTTATTGCTTGCTGCTACCTTTTCAATTAGTTAATACTTTAGGCTGGTGGACGGGAGCAATTGTTGGACTAATTAGTTTTACATTATTAGGAATTGAAGAAATTGGAATTGAAATTGAAAATCCTTTTGGTTACGATCCAAACGATCTTCCCCTTGATGCAATTTGCAATACTATGTTGCGAAATATTGAAGACTTGACTACTCTTACTCCTACTGTCAGTAACTATAATTAAAAAATACAATAACTAAACTTATTAATGCAATACTTAGTAGAGCCAGATTATATTATTTCTTTAATTGACAAGTTCGCTCAAACAGAAGTTTTATGGATTGACACAGAAATCGCTGACTTTAAAAGCCGTAATCCTAAAACTTCTCTAATTCAAGTATTACCTGGATACGCAGACAACTTAAAAGAAAATGTTGCAATCTTAGATGTTTTAGCTCATCCAGAAATTGTAGATATATTTATTCAAAAGATTATGCTGAACCCTTCTATAGAAAAGGTTTTTCATAATGCCAAATACGACCTAAAGTTTTTAGGCAAAAATAAGGCGGAAAATGTAACTTGTACGTTAGAGATGGCAAAAAGCATACCTTATTATTTACTACCTTTGCCCGATTTATCGCTCAAAACTTTAACGGAATCTCTTTGTAATATTGTGGCTGTAGATAAAAGCCAGCAAGGTAGCGATTGGGGACAAAGACCATTAAGCGCTACTCAATTAACTTATGCAAATCTCGATCCAGTTTACTTATACATGGTGCATCAAAAACTGTTGCAACTAAAGCTAGTAACGAATCCAAATCCAAACACTGAAAACATTACAGTCTTAACTGAACGCTATTTAAAACTAAAGCAGCAATTACAAATCATCGAATCAGAATGCGCTCATTTTGAATCAAGATTAAAAGCAGCCATGCAGGCTCAAAATGTTTTAGAAACCGCCAATTTAAAAATATCTCCTATAAGTCGCCATACATTCAAAGTAGATTTTAATCAGTTAGCCGAAGTAGTAAATCAAAACAATATTGAGTTGGATTTTTCAGTAACCTTAACTGCGAAACTACAAAAAGAGTTAGGGCAAATAGTCGAACAATTAAGTCTGCAAGAAGAAGTATCTAATAGCTGGCGAATAACAGTAAAAGAGCCAGAAAGTGAAGAAGATGCTTTTTGAAAATACATTTTGCTCTAGCTGTAAATAGAGTTTTTATAACAAACAAATAAAAATATAATCAGCTTTAAGAG
>JAPJOW010000083.1 GCA_030826005.1 Aliterella sp. RAGGC_92 | reverse complement strand
GTTTTAGATTTTTTTGGTCATACCAATTTGGATTTGGTATGAGGAAGATTGGTTAAACTGATCTTTCTTCTGTCACTTCGGAAAGAGTAAAATTAAAATTGATTTAAGCAGTTTGAGCGTAAGTAGTAGGAGAAGCTCGAAAGTTATTCATACAGCTCATAAGTTTAAAGAAGCCACGTTTAAGTCCTGCAATAAGAAAAACTTCCAACCACGGTTTAAGTAAATGCCAAAAGATAAAAGGTTGAATCAGTAGCCGTAAATTGTTCAAAGCGCTCTTCCAATTTGTACCTGATTGCCAATGAATGTGCTGTTCAAATGAGAAAGATGTGAAGTTGGTAGAAATTTGAGTGCCTGAGTCTTGAGGATGATTTTGGAAATTATTAGCCTGCCAACTAACTAGCAAATAAGCACTCAAAACTACTTCCCACCAGCGTTCAATACTGGTATAGTCAGTAACGCGGAAATCTGCCCATCCTAGTTCATTTTTCGCTTGCTTAAAGCCGTATTCAATCCAGCCTCGCAGACTATAGCGTTTACCTAATTCTAATTGCCAAGACTTAGGCAGATTAGTCATGATAAACCATGTTTCAAGAGGATTTGTAGTGGGATTGCTAGTTTTACTAGACCTCTTGCGTGAATCAAGCCCTCAACTCAAGCTCAAGATTGACAATCGCAGCAATCAAGTTGAACCGAAGTCCAAATCGTCTTCTGCGATTCCGGTAACGCTCTGCTAGAATTCGCCAGACTTTTAATCGACGGTTCGTGTGTTCTACCACAATGCGTAAGCTTGCCAGCATCTGATTGGATTGGCGCTCTTCAGCACTCAGCTCTGTTTTTCTAGGTTTTTTGGTTGGTATACAACTGTGTCGGTGCAACTTTGCCAACCCTTGATATCCCTTGTCAGCTAAACACAACTGTTCGGGGAGCATCGGCAGGCGATGCTGCTTGAAGAGGCGGAAATCATGGATGCGTCCTTTACCAAAAGCAGTACAGAGAATTTGCCCACTGGTTTGCTCCACTAGCACTTGCGCTTTCAGTGTGTGTCTTCGCTTTTTGCCACTGTAGTAAGGTCTTTGGTTTTTTTTGGACGTTCAATTGGACTTTCCGTCACATCCACGACCAGCACTTGCCAGGTGTTCGTATCTTGATAAAGTTGCTTCTTGCCCGGTAAGTGAAATTTGCCGGATGCCATTAGCAGTGATTCAACTGGCGCAATCAACCGACAGACTGCCGACTCACTCAAGCCCCAACTACTACCGATATGGAACTGCGTTCGGTATTCGCGCCAATATTCCAACACCACCAGCAATTGGTCTTCAACGCTCAACTTCGCTTGTCCGCCGCGTTTGCCGTGTCGGTCGAGGTCAGGTCGCAGCACCTCTACCATTTGCTGAAAGGTTTCAAGATGGATTCCACATCGGCGTTTGAAAGCACTTGGCTTTAAGTGTTTTAGCTGTTCATAGGTCATGAGTCTGCCCTCCTTGACCTATTTCTACAATGCTCTCCCCAATTCACGCAAGAGGTCTAATGCTAACTGCTCATCGCTCGGCAATCTATGCGGATAAAATCGTTCCATCCAGTGCTTGTACACCCATCCACTTGTACCGAGCCGCAGTACATTCATTCGATTACTTATAGTGGGGCTTGAGGGGTGTTTGGAGCGCACCATTGCCAAATGAAATATTGCGATTGCAATATGCAGTGCTGCCCTAAACGCTTCGTTTTGCTATGATTGCAGGCATTATATTGAGTTTGTCCAATACTAAACTCAAATACTATTCTAAAACTTCTTTGGTTTGAGTAAATTTTCTACTTTGAGAATAAGAATAGAGAAACCAAATAAAGAGAATTGCAAAGGTCAGATCGATCGCACCAGATGCCAAATAAAATGGGTGAAGATTGCCCAGCAGCGTATGGTAAGCTAACACCGCAAAAACGCTAGATTGAATGTAAATTCCTAACTTGACAATAGCGTGATTTTGAGAAATATCTCGACCAACCCACCAGTAGCCAATCCCAATGAGAAAAACCACAATATAAAATAGCTGAGAATATTCAGGATTGGTCAGGGGTTCAGTGTTGAGAAATTCACGGATTGCGCGATCGGCAAACAAAAAAACGATCGCTTCAACCCAATTAATTACAGCCTTAACTTGAAAGATTAGTTTCCAGGTATTTGAATTGTTCGTAGAACTAAACCTAACTCGATCGCTGTTACGACTTTTATTCTGACTAGCTTGTAAAGGTAAAACTGAAGAAGCTTTTTGGTCTTGTAGCTTGCTTTTGGCGATTTTAAATTCACTTGCCATCTGTTTTTGCTGTTCGGAGCTAAAGTTATTTTTGAGAACTGGAAATATATCGTTTTCTTCCTGGTTAATGTGTTCTCGAACTGCACTTCGCAGTTGCTGCATTTGAGTTTTGAAGTCGGGAGCAGTAGGAGACAAAGACCTCACCTTGTCTAGCATCGCGATCGCGCCATCCGTCTGAGCAAAAATTTCCTCAATGCGATCGTAATACGGGCGAACGGCGGGATAGAGAACTTGTTCTTCAGCTAGTCCATGAATTTTGACATCTTGATAGAGTTGCCCAAAATATTCTTGAATCTTTTGCACCTCGTCACTACCTAAAATTTCAGCGAATAGAATATCTGCTTTAGTGTGATCCATCAGCAGCAGATCGCGTATAGACATCTCATCGTCGCTGCGCGTTACCACACTCCCGACTACACCAGTGAGCGCTGCAACTGCATCCTCAACTCGCGCCCATAGTCCCCGATCTGGCTCTTGCCCAGTCAGTTGGAAAACACCTACCTGTTCCAGCATCCCTTTAAGTTGTTCCTGGTGAGCGCGACTTTCAAAGTTGACCGTATTGAGAGGAGTAATTGCTGCTTCAATATCAGCCCCTACTACCTGAGCAGCTTTGTGAATTGTAATTCCACTCATCGCTTGACCATGCTTCATCAATTCATGGTGCATGAGTTTCTGATAAAACGTAAACTTATCCCCTGACATCATCTGCTCAAACTGGGGAATAAATATCTTAGTAGCAGCGCTAGGTTCAGCCCCAATACCATATTGAACGCTTACAGTGTCGATAATACCTATATTTTTTTGGTCATCAGCAAGTATATTTTGCAGACGCTCCCGGATATCCTCATAGGGGCAAGCATCTATTAGTTTTTGATCGTTAGAGATAATTAAATGCTGAAATGCTTTTAAGTCTGCCAATCTTTCAGCGATCGCTAGTCGCTTTGGATCGTTTAGCGTTGTAACCATCTTTCAATTCTTCTCTATAAAAATAATTTGATTGATACCCGAATTACCTCTAGAAGCCTGCTAAATATTGCCTATGAAATTCTCACAAGCATTACTTACCCATAGCTCAGGCTGATGTATTTAACTTGCAACGTACACTTAATTAGCTAACAACTGCGCGATCGCTGTCCTCCGCCAAATAAATGCTTACACCCTAGAAGATTTGCTACTGACCTGCTGATAAAAACAAGGGTGGGAAATTCAGGGCGATCGCTAGAGAACAAGTGTTAAGAGCGCTGACACAACAATTCCCACCCTAAGCATTAAAACACTTTCTCTACTTTGAGAAGATAGTTTTGCTATGCGCTAGGTTGAACATTAGGTGAAGTCGTCATAGCGATTTGTGCTGACTTAACAAATCCAAAGTAAAAAGCGATCGCAGCAGCGATAATATTCAGCCAGATATTATTGCCAAATAGTGGTGTAATCCCAAACAAGGTATTTGTAAAAGGCAGCAGTCCTAAAATAGCCCCTGCTGCATAGATGAAAGCGAAGATGCGATTAAACACAATTGCTCCGCTTAAGCTAGTAAAGGCAGCAATTCCCCAAACACCTACTAAAATACCGACCGCATTATGAAAGTAGTTGGTAGGAAATATGCCGAACAGGTAGCCAAACCCTGTTAGAGAAGTAGCATTGGTAGCAGGAGCAACAAAAGCAGGTACAAAGCCAGCCAAACCAAGGAGCAGGAAAAAAAGACCCAAGCTCAAAGCACTATACCTAATCGCAGAATTTGAAGATGTTGATGTTTGCATAAAAGTATTTTCGGTTCTAAAATATTTCGTCATAAAACTTGCTGTTTAAAGAAAAACAACAAACAGCCTGTAACTCAATAGCTAATTAGGTGGAGTACATCCCGAAGAACACTATAGCCACCTAGATCCCAAAGTAGATAGGCGACAAAACCAAGCATTGCCAGACGACCGTTCCATAACTCTTGTTGTGGATTCCAGCCAAAAATCCAAGCATTACGATCTGCACCATTGTACGCTGGGACAATTGCAGGGATCTGATCGGTGTTGATTGTTGAATTTTTCATACGTTAATAGTTCTCAACGGCTCTATTTTGCTTTCATGTTACCTTTGTAAATTTGCTGGAATTATCTGCCATTAGGATTGGCTTGCGTCTATATCTAGAGATTCAATTAGCAACGCTCGATTGTTACCATTGACACAAAAAAAAGTATTTATTCCAGATTGGTAAAAATTAGATTGATTGCTTTGGTGACAAGATTTTTTATTATTAAGTTTATCTATCGACGCTCTGTGTCTCCTCTTAATGAAAGAGAACTTACCACCTTTAAGACAAAACATGGGTTTATTGCTACTAATACAACAATTTCATGGAGTTAGTAGGAATTTTGCGGAACTGCAACTGCTTGGACAGGCTCGTCAATTAGTTGCAGCGATCGCATCTTTAAAGTCTCTAAACCTAAGCGCTCAGTTGCAGATATAAACACAGCTTGAGGATACTGTTGTTGAGCTTGAGCCAAAGTTTCGCTATCTACTTGGTCAACCTTGTTAAAAGCAAGCAAACTTTTTTCTGGAATCTCAGGCATTTCTTCAAGTATTTCCAGCACACTCGCAATATGGCTTTCCCAAGCTGGATGAGATAAATCCACGACATGAATCATTGCATCTGCCTCAACTACTTCTTCCAAGGTGGCGCGAAACGCATTGAGCAGTGGTAGCGGGAGTTCGTGAATAAACCCTACCGTATCTGTGAGCAAAATCGACCTGCGTTCTTGTGTGTTTGGCTCTGTAATTACCACCTTGCGGGTTGTAGGATCGAGGGTAGCAAATAGTTGGTCTGCGGTGAAAACCTCCGCATTAGTTAACGTGTTTAGCAAAGTAGATTTACCAGCATTTGTGTAACCAACTAATGCCAGCACAGGAATTTTTTGCTGTTGTCGTTGTTGTCTAATCCGAGCGCGATGTGCTTGTAATTGGTTTACTTCCTGCTGTAATCGGCTGATGCGCTGCTGGATTGTTCGCCGTTCCGTCTCTAGTTTGGTTTCCCCAGGACCTCGCGTACCAATCCCCGCACCTAGTCGAGACATTTCTTGCCCGCGACCGCGTAGCCGAGGTAGCATATATTCAAGTTGCGCCAACTCTACTTGTAATTTACCCTCTTGAGTACGAGCGCGTTGAGCGAAAATATCCAAAATTACTTCTGTGCGGTCTACAACTCGGATGCCAATCTCCTGTTCTAAGTTGCGGGCTTGTGAGGCAGAAATATCTCCGTCAAAGACGATGAGATTAGCTTTGAGTTTTCGAGCTAAAAGGGTGATTTCTGCAATTTTTCCTTTACCGACAACTGTTTGGGGATGGGGGCGATCGCGCAGTCGCAATTCAGTCAACCTATTCGGCGGCAAAACACGCCGTTCATGGCTGGACAGATGCCTTAAGAATGGAGTTAGAAGCCGACAAAGCCCCTGTGAGCGTGACATTGATCCATCCAGGACGAATTGACACCCCCTACAACGAACACGCTCGTAGTTATATGCCCAAGCAACCCGCCCATCGCGGAATGATTTACCCCCCAGAGGCAGTAGCCGAGGCAATTTTGTATGCAGCAGAACATCCGAAACGAGATATGTTCGTTGGCTCCCAGGCTAAGTTACTGGCGATACTAGGAGGCATATTTCCTCGGCTAACGGACAAGTTGATGGAAATTTGGGCGTTTCCTTCCCAACAGTCGGATCGTCCCTCGCGCGATCGCGAAGACAATGCGCTTTATCAGGCGGGCTACGGGATGCAGGAGCGGGGAACGCATCAAGGATGGATTCGATCGGGCAGCTTGTACGTGAAAGCCGAAAAACATCCGGTGTTCACAACTATTACTGTTGCTGGTCTTAGTGCAGCAGCCTGGTTGCTTACAACATCCATTGTCCAGAACTACTAGAACAGCTTTTGGCTTTTAAGGTTAAAAGGAGTAAGAATACTATCGGCAAATTTAAAAAACGCCTAAGCCTCAACGCCGGGACGGGTCAAAAAGCTTACCAGTTCACTAGACTAGGGCAAATACCAGTTGATGTATTGCCCCTGGCGCTATTCAATTTGATACAACAACCATTGATTGAGCAAAAGCTGGCACATCTGGAAGCAAGTATTTTTGACAACTCTGGCTTTATATTACCACTTGCGGAGCTACAGGTTCGCCTTACGGACTTGGGAATCTACGTCGCTACGATGAGGAAAATTCTGCCTGTCAGTTTGTACTACCTAAAAGTGTAGGCTGATAAGCAAGTATTTTCCAAAATTGGCACAACAATCCGTTTTATTGATAGTAGGCTAGTAGAAATATATCGAGACGTGCGCTCTCATTATCAAAATGTAGAAATTGGAGTAATTAACGTTCTGGCGCATCGGGGGAACGTGGAGCGTTATTTTAAGTACAGATATAGCAATTTCAATTACTCAATTGGTAGTCTGACTGAATACTTTATGTTTTCTAGTCCCGATGAAACTCAAACAGTGGAGCGTGACCTGCACCAAATGCCAGCTAAAGTATTATCAACCCGTAGCGCAGAAGATTACCGATGGCAAACAGGATGAATTTCTCGTCGCGATTTTAGCAGAGGGGCAGATAAGCGATAGCGCAAGCGCGCACGCAGGGCTTCGCCTAGAGGCAAACTTAAGACAGCGATTTCTTGCCAAACCTTCCTTCTAGAGAGTAATTGCTGCACTGCACTAGGGGGATCGCCTGCGCGATGCGGCGGCAAAAGCATCAGTTTCGATGGAGGTGGCGCGGAAGGTCTTGGCTGTAATACAAAAAGTGTAGATTCACATTCTTGTTTCATTTGATAAAATTAAAATGTCAATTGAAATAAAGCAATTATGGTTAAAGCTACCGCCTAAGTTGATTTATTCCGTGCGCTCTCAGTAGATAGAGAACAAGAGGCTGATGCAAGCGACAAAAAGTACGACTCTATTAAGAAGATAGCTAAATATTTTGACTTAAATAAAACTGAGATAAAACAACTATTCGGAATTTCCCAAAGCACTCAGTTTCGCTATGAAAAGCAAAATCCCGTTCTCAAAATAGCTGTTGTAGACAGACTAGAACGCTTTAATCGCATTATAAAGCTTGCGTTGGAGTTATTTGAGGACGAAGATGAAACTAAGCGCTGGCTTTCCACTCCAAAAATTGCGCTATTGGGAGAAACACCCTTACAAGCCTTAGCTACCGATGCTGGAGCTAAAAAAGTTGAAGAAATACTCTATCGCGCTGAATACGGGATGTTTGGTTAAATGCAAGTTTGGCGAATTTGCAAGCAGAAACACAAGGATAGCGCCTTTTCCGGGATGGGCGGACTTTATACTCAAGCAAGATGGACTCCTCAAGGATTTAAGGTTGTTTATACGGCTCAAAGTCTAGCCCTTGCTAGTTTAAAAGTTTTTGTACATACAGAGAGCGATCGCATTCCTTTAGTGGCCATTCGTGCTTTTCTGCCCGATGATATTGCAATGACAACGGTAGATGTGAATACCTTACCGGAAGATTGGCAAAGCGTGTCCGCTTATCCTGTTTTGCAGAAAATTGGCAAGCAATGGCTGCAAAAGCAAGAGACACCTGTACTCAAAGTTCCATCTTCTATTATTCCCGTTGAATTTAACTACCTGCTTGATCCGCAGCATCCTAACTTACAGATTAATCTAGAGCCACCGTTAGAGTTTAAGTTTGACGCTCGAATGTGGAAAATTAGATGAGAGGTGTTCGTAGCAGTAATAATTTGGGAATCCTAATAATATCCACCCCCAAAATCTTCCTCAATTCCTTTAAAAAGCTTATTAGTCAAAGTCTCATTAGTTTTCGCCCTGTTGTTAGCTCCCTCCATAGCTCTAGCTCAAAAACCCTTTGCCACTGTCATTAGCATTGGCGACGGCGACACCTTGCGTATCCGTCAGTCAGGACAAGTCACAACTATCAGACGTGCTTGCGTTGACGCTCCCGAACGCGCCTAGGCTACTTGGGGACAGCAATCGACATCCAGGCTCAAGCCATTCTACCTCTAAGGACGGCAGTACAAGTCCGCACCATAACACGAGATCGCTATGGACGAACTGTCGCCGAGCTATATGTCGGTAAGCGATCGATTAATTTGCAAATGGTTAAAGATGGACAAGCAGTGGTTTATCGCCAATACCTCAGTGGATGCGCCGCTACCAAAGACCAATACTTGCAAGCCCAAACGTAAGCTAGGCAAAAGAAATTAGGCTTTTAGAATCAGCAGTCGCCTACGATGCCTTGGGATTATAGGCGCAGTAAACGTAGTCCTCAAACACCAACCAAAGTAGTGTCACCCGTACAAACGCGATCGCTACCAAGTTGCACCAATAGCGATTGTAACTATAGCGACTTTAAAACGCAAGCTCAGGCTCAGCAAGTTTTAACGTCTTTTCCTGGAGATAAATTTAGACTCGACGGCGACAACGATGGGGTCGCTTGCTTCTGCTTGCAGTGATTAAAAGTTTATTAAAGGCGATCTCCTATTAGACTCAAAAAAACTGCTATAAGTTGTAGTATTTTAATATACGACATAAATAATAGCACTGCTGTTATCTACTATGCCCATTGTCCTCTCAATTTTGGCAAATGCTGGTGGCGTAGGAAAAACGACTTTAGGCGTACACCTGGCTTACGAACTAAATCGTCGCAATTTTTCTGTTGCCTTGCTCGATCTCGATCCGCAAAGATCGCTAGATGTCTTTTGTGGGTTAACAGCGTCAGAAAGTGAAGACACGGTAGTACGGTTATTTTCTAAAGATTTTAAAGGAAACATATCCTTTAGTTTCCTGTTGGGGAGAAAGTAAAGTTGACGTGTGCCAAGGTCATCCAAAATTAAGTGAAGTTGCTAACGAACTTGTAGTCCGCAAGCGTGGGGAGTATATACTTGCTGACAAGTTAAAATCCTATCCATTACATCACGATTTAATAATTTTAGATTGCCCAGCAACACTTGGAATGCTAAACGTAAATGCTTTAGCCGCCAGTAACTATCTTTTAGTTCCAGTGCAGCTAGAGATGAAAAGTAGAGCTGGAGCAGCAGAATTAGTAGAGTGGTGTATAACTACGGCAGATGAACTACACCTTAATCCCCGGCCTCCAATACTAGGATTTGTGCCAAGTATGTACGATGAAAGACGAGCAATCCATAAATCTTACCTGCAACAACTGCCTGCAATTGCTGAAACGTTGAAAATCAAGGTCTATCCAAAAATCCGCGACTCCAGCGAATCTAAAAATGCCTCAGCTAATGGATTACCCTTACAAAAATATCGTCCGGCTCATCAAGCTTGTAACGACTTTAAAGCGATCGCTAACGATCTAAGTAATTTAATAAAAATTGGTAATAGATAATGGCACTACCAAAAATAGGCGATAGATTTAATGGCGCAGTCCAAAAAACGGCTCAAGAAAATAAAATTATCGAACTGCAAGAGGAAATTAATAAGCTAAGAAGTAACTCCCAAACAGAAGCATTAGAGTTGCAAATTGACTCATTACGCGAACAACTGGAATTATCAGGTAAAAAGCAAATAGAAGTTGATTTAATAGATCCTAATCCAGAACAACCAAGACAAACAATCGCAGCTTCAGCTATTACTGTAAAAGCTCATTCTTTAAGTAAGCACGGACAAATTACTCCGATAATCTTAATTCCCCAAGAAAACAATCGCTACATACTTTTAGACGGACAATTACGATGGGAAGCGGCAAAAGCTTTAGGATGGAAAACAATTTCTGCGGTAATCGTGCCAATGCCCAAAGACCTAAATCATAACTCCTTGCTTACTTTTCTTCATTTTGAAGACTTAAATCATCTCGATAAAGCTGAAGCTATTGTGCGAGAAGTTACCAAAATGACGAAACTTGAATTTGGAGAAATCTCTACTACCTTAGCTACTGTTTTAAAACGGATTGAACGGGATGGAAAAAATAAGTTATTAACCCAGCTTGTAGGTATTAGTAGCCAAGAACAAACCTTCGTACTAGCTTCTATGAAGGTTACTGAAAAAGAACAAAGCTTACTAATGGTACTGTTAGACTTAGGGCTAAATCCGGGATCTGTTAAGGCAAATTTACTCCCGATGCTATCTCTACCTACGGATTTAAAAATAGCTATCCGGCAACAAGGACTAAAGGGCGCTCACGCACTTGCTATTGCGTCAATATCTGGGAAAGGATTAAACGTTTCTGAAGAAGAAGCTGATCAAGAAAGAGACAAAATAATAAAAATAGTTTTAGAACAAGACTTAAGCGTTTCTGAAACTAAGGCTTTAGTTACCTCTATTAAATTAAGGTTAAAGCCAGAGGATAGAGATAAATTTCCAAAGAATGAGATTGCTGACCGAATTTCAATAATAGCGAAGCAACTAAAACAAACAAAAGCATTAACAGATGCTAAAAAGCAAAAAAACTAGAAAGATTGATTGCAGAAATAGAAATATTAATTTTGGATAGTTAACAAATGGGTAGATTTGAAGTGCGCGATATTGGTCAAGGCAAATTTTACAAATGCGAACGTTAGCTATTGCGTAGTGTATGGCATATCAAGTTACGGCATAAAAGGTGATAAAGCAACACAAACTAAACTAAATATTTGTCCAAATAATACATCTTTTAACATTGTTCGGGCGTGTTTACGGTTACACCCCATTGTTGTATGTTCATTGCGGCGTTCAAATCCGCGTCCCCAGTCCAGAAGCAATGTCCACATCTAAAATACTTCCCGTGCCTGTAGGACTTGTCGCGGTTAGGGTGGATGTGGTTGCATTTGTGGCAAGTCTTTGAGGTATAGGCAGGGGGAATAAAAACAACCTTTACGCCAGCACCGATAGCTTTGTATTCGATGTATTGGCGCAACTGATAAAACGCCCAATTATTAGATAATCGGCGCTCTTTTTTGCTTCTTGGTTGCGAGTTTGTCCGTTCCCTGATACCAGTTAAATCTTCCAATGCGATAATCGAATTAGATTCTTTTGCCCTAGCTACCAACTGCTTGCTTATCCTGTGGGAATGCCATGACTGAAAACGTTTTTCGGTTGCCGGATAGCCGTGCTAAAAGTCGATGGCAACTACGCCTCGAAGTCCTCGTGCCTTTAGTAGATTTTGTTTGGACTAATGCCCTAGCCAGTGCATACTTATTTCTTGTTTGAGTTATTTGTTTGGCACTATGTTTTTCTCCAGTGCTAGTAATGGCTGAGTTATTTTGTTTAAAGGAACAAGCGATCGCAAACGATATCAATTTGCTGTGCTTTTGCAAACAAGCAACGCGCGAAGTTGCGTGTCATGGTGATGTGATTAAGCCTTGTCTGGAATGGATGTTAAAACAAGAAAACTAGCATTGTTAAGACTTGAATGCGATCGCTTTAGCACTGCGCTCCGCGCGATCGCTCATATTACTTTCCTATTAGTAATAATACCAATTCTCTAAAGCCCAGCTACAAATAGAGCTTCGAGGATGGATTGTCTACCAGTGATAGAAGTAATCACTTCAGGGGTGAGGACTTCAAGCTTCTCTTTCAACAGGTAACGCAACTGCTCTAAGTTTTTGGGTAAAGTCCATCGCAACTGGCGCTTGAGATATTGCCAAATTTGTTCAATCGGATTGGACTCAGGAGAGTGTGGCGGTTGGAACATCAAAATGATGTTGTTTGGAACTTGTAAACGCTTGGCTTTATGAAAAGCTCCATTATCAAGTTGAATAATTAGTACATCATCTTTAAACTGTTGTGAAACCAGATTCAAGAACACTTGAAAACAGTCGGTGTTCAGGTGGGTAAACTCATAGAAAAAGGATTCACCTGTTTGTGGTTCAACAACACCATAGAAGTAGGTTGCCTCAAACAGACAAAAGCACTTGTCCTCTTGACTTGATGCCATTCGCTGTGATTCTGCGTCCACCTAATGTCTTCAATCCTAAGCGTGTCTCATCACCACAGAAGAATCTAATTTTGCCCTTGCCACTCCAACTTAATATTGTCCGGGCTACTAGAACTAGCATAGCTAGATTCTCTGCTAAGTTTTTTTAAAAGCTGATAGCTGCTCTTGTGACTGTTCCACACTGATAGGGCGTGGTACTTTCGGCGATGATGCCAAGTGATAATACACTAATTTATGAACTGTTTTATAGGGCGCGATAATCCCTAAGTTTGTCTCCAACCACTCTTGAATCGCCCCGTAGCTCTCGCCTTCTCTGCCCAGGTGGGAATTGCTCTTGTTCTGCCCGGCGGTACTTTTGTTTCTAGCATCGATTCAATACCCCCCGCACGATAGCGGCTTAACCACCCTTGCACTGTGACTCGATGCCTACCTAATAATTGGGCTGCCGTTTGCACCGTCACCGCTTGCGCTGTTTTGAGTAGGTAAAGTAATTGCACCCTCTCCTTACCTTTCGCCGTCTTTTGCGCTCCTAATAACTGTTTAAGCTCTGCCTGGCTCTCTTTAATCTCTAGTTTGTACACCCCTGCCATCACTGATGTTTGAACTCGTTAATTCCATTTTAGTATCTGTAGCCTACCCTTGGAGAATTGGTATAAGCTCAACCTCTGCCTACGAAAGCGATCGCAACTGACTCCACAGCCCTTAATCACCTTCAACAAAATGCACCATGATATCGCTGTTCTGGGATTGCGAGTATTGCATCAATCGGCGCTTGATTGCCTCATCCGCCCATTTTTTCCAACCGCCGCCTGGTTTAGTCAAGAACAGCCAAATGACCTAGTTCAAAGCTAAAATTTTCTCTTGATACGCTTAGGCGATATTGTTTCATACCTCTAACCAAATACCAAGGGCTAAAAGAGCTACACTTGAAGCTATTTTAATAATTTCCTTAACTTGCATCTTGCCCCAAGCCCTATTGATATTCATGTCCAAACTCCTACTAAATCTTTGCCGTATTTACACTGAACTATTGTTAATTCTGGTTAGATATTGTCAAACTTGGGAATTATAGAATAGACCTAATCGCAGCACAAATTATGCAACTTGATAACCCTGTGCAGAAGCCCACAGTGAACTTACTAGAGCCGATTAACTTTGAGCGGGTTTTAGCAAAGATTGCCCTCCGTATACGTCAATCTCTTAATCTAGAAGAAGTTCTAAATACCGCAGTGGCAGAAGTCCGACAATTTCTCCAAACAGATCGGGTGGTTATCTACCGCTTTGAGCCAGATTGGAGCGGTATTGTAGTTGTAGAATCTGTAAGCCCAGACTGGTCAACTACCCTAGGAGCAGTAATCCAAGACACTTGCTTTACTACAGAAAATCAAGTTCAGCCTTACAAACAAGGTCGTGTCCGGGCTATTGAGGATATTTACACAGAAGATATCGCTCAGTGTCACGTTGAATTACTAGCTCGATTTCAGGTTAGATCCAACTTAGTAGTGCCTATTTTACAAGGGGACAATTTGTGGGGACTGCTGATTGCCCATCACTGTTCAGCACCACGACGATGGCTAAATAGGGAAATTGATTTGTTGGAACAACTAGCAACCCACATGGCGATCGCTATTCAACAGTCAGAGCTTTATTTGCAAACTCAAACTGAACTAATCCATCGCCAACGAGCAGAAGCAGCCCTACAAAAAGCTAAAAACGAACTCGAAATTAAAGTCGCAGAACGAACTCGTGAACTTAGAACGACTAATCAATTGCTGCGGAGCGAGATTGTTGAGCGCCAGCAGGTTGAATCTGCATTAAGAGTAAGCGAGGAACGTTATGCACTGGCTGTAAATGGCGCTCAAGACGGACTATGGGACTGGGATTTGCAAACAAACGAAGTCTATTTTTCCTCTCGTTGGAAGTTCATGCTTGGCAACGATGAGCAGTTTTGTAACAGCCCGGAAGCATGGTTTAATCTAGTGCATCCCGATGAAATCGAGCGGTTCAAAGTAGAAATTTCCACCCACATTGAAGGGTTGACTCCTCACTTTGAGAGTGAATACCGGATCTTGCATCAAAATGGCACTTATCGCTGGATGTTGAGCCGAGGACTAGCCGTTCGAGATGCAAAGGGAAAAGCCTACCGGATCGCAGGCTGTCAAACTGATGTAACTGAGCGTAAGTTAGCGGAATCACAACTTCTCCATGACGCTTTCCATGATGCCCTAACAGGTCTGCCCAACCGAGCTTTATTTATGGATCGGTTGGGTCACGCAGTGGAGCGCGTGAAACGGCATGAAAATTCTATATTTGCGGTTCTGTTTGTAGATTTAGACCGTTTCAAGGTGATTAACGATAGCCTTGGACACCTGAGTGGAGATCGCTTACTTATTACCGTTGCCGAAAGGCTGAAACACTGCTTGCGTTCTGGAGATACTTTGTCCCGCCTAGGAGGAGACGAGTTCACAATTTTGGTTGAAGATATCAAAGATGTTACAGAAGCGACTAATATTGCCGAACGTATTCAGGTTTCACTAGGGTTGCCTTTCACTTTAGGGGCGCATGAAGTGTTCATTACCACAAGTATTGGTATTGTTTTGAGTCCAACAGGTTATGAACAGCTAGAGGATATTTTACGAGATGCAGATACAGCAATGTATCGAGCCAAGGCAAACGGTAAAGCCTGCTATCGGGTGTTCGATAAAACTATGCATCTAAGGGCAGTTACACTCTTGCAGTTAGAAAATGATCTCCGGCGGGCCGTCCTCTCTTTAGCCAAATTACCCAGCTACTCCAATGGCAATCAGGGTCTAGGAACGCCGGAGGAGTTGTCTGAGGAATTTCAGGTTCACTACCAGCCGATTGTATCTTTAGCAAGCGGTAAGATTACAGGCTTTGAAGCTTTACTACGTTGGCAACACCGAGAGCGAGGCTTGTTATCTCCTGCCGAGTTTATACCTATAGCAGAAGAAACAGGATTGATTGTTCCTCTGGGATACTGGGTACTTCGCTCGGCTTGCTATCAAATACGCGATTGGCAAGAGCGCTTTTCCATGACTCCCCCTTTGACTATCAGCGTCAATTTCTCAAGTAAGCAGTTTTTACAACCTGATTTAATTAGGCAAATTAAGCAAATTCTGGAAGAAAGCGATCTCGATGCTTGTAATTTGAGGCTAGAGATTACCGAAAGCGCGATTATGGAAAATTCCGAAACCGCCGCTACTATGCTTTTGCAACTAAGAAGCATGGGTATTGAGATATACATTGATGATTTTGGTACAGGTTATTCATCTTTGAGTTATCTCCAACGCTTTCCAGTGAATGCGTTAAAAATTGATCGCTCATTCATTAGTCGGATGGGGGCGGATGGAGAGGATTCAGAGATTGTTCGGACTATCGTGATGCTAGCTCATAAGTTGGGAATAAATGTAATTGCTGAAGGAGTAGAGACAGAAGAACAATTGGGACAATTGAGAGAGATATGCTGCACCCAGGCCCAGGGACAAGGTTACTTTTTCTCTAAACCTTTGGATAGTCAAGCCGTAGAGACATTAATTGCCGATTTACCGCACTGGTAGAGATTTGCAGTTTAATAACTTATTCAATTTATGTTTACTTTGGATAAACTATAGTGGCGTTACAAAAACTTAATGAGACCAGAAAGCTTTTTGGAAAAAGGAATTAGCTAGGTGTAGCCACTCTAAAGACTCGGTGCTTAACTTTAACTCGTTTGGCGCAGTGAATTAAACCTCACCTTGATGACTTTGCCAACCAATGAGCCATTAGTCTCAGAAATGACGTTCCCCTCTTCATCCTCAAACACAAGCTTTTGCACTATATCGATATCGATCGCAAACACTTCACAATGGCGATCGCTATCGACTAGCGCCAGAAATTCATATCCGCACTTTTAAGCAATTCTTTGAAGCATTGGCTTCTGTAACTACTACACCTATTAATAGTCCTTGAGTATCCACTACCACATGGCGTTTGCGTTTAATTAACTTGCCACCGTCCTAGCCGTATACTTCTCCTTTTTTTCCGTCGTTTTAATCGACTGGCTATCTACTATCGCAGCAGTTGCTTGAGGAGACTTGCCTAGCTTTTGACGAAAAGGAATCTTTTTGGAGGAAGGATTCCCCCAAAAAATTCCGCCTCGTTCACGCAATACAAGATTTAGTTCCAAACGCCTCTTTTTTGCCAACGCCGAAAGTAATAATAAACTGTGGAGTAAGGTGGTAAGTCGTGGGGAAGCATCTCCCAAGAACATCCAGTCTTGAGGACGTAGAAAATACCATTGACTACGCGATCGCATATCCACGCTCCGATGTCTGCCAAGAGGCTTCCCGGCTGGAATCAGGGGTTCGAGTAATTGCCACTGCAAGTCTGTGAGGTCACTTTTGTAAGCTTTTCTGTTCATCTGTCCCAGTTTGAGCAATTTATCATCATGATAAAAAGAAAAACTGCCTTACCTCCCCTGCTTCACTTTTTATTTATAAATCAGCTCTGAAGACTTATCAAACCAGGCTTATAAGCAGTGGAAAAAGTAAGGATAGCTACTGCATTGCACCTAGTGCATTAGGGCAGAAATAACT
>JAPJOW010000336.1 GCA_030826005.1 Aliterella sp. RAGGC_92 | reverse complement strand
CGGGATTCACCATTTTTACAAAGTTGGCATAACCTCTAATTGCTGCCATTACATCGGTACTATTCCCCCATTGCTTACCTGCTAAACCATCTTTTTCAATTTGATACAAAGTAGCGCGGAAGCGTTTTAAGGTTTCGCGATCGATATTGGGATAACTATTGACGACAACACCTGTAACTTCTTGCTGGCGGCTTTTACGGATGATGCGGGTTTTTTGTTGGTTAATTGTAAATCCTTCATGAGTTGCAATATCTTCTGTCCGTTTTAATACATTGCAGATATGACGCAGATTGCTACCCGTTGCTGAAAAAGTCAGATCGTCAGCGTAGCGAGTGTAAGTAAAACCCAAGTTTTCCGCCATTAATGTCAATTGGCGATCGAGACGACGGCAAAGTAAGTTAGTAATAGCAGGACTTGCGGGCGATCCTTGGGGTAAATGGCGATCGCCTATTGCTACATAATAAGTCTTGCCATCTAGTTCTAATTCTTCTACTTCTAACTCCGTACACAGCAAGCCAAAAATAGCCGCCGCCGCTTCCGAATAACCCAATGATTGAAATAATCCTTTGACTCGACGGTAAGAAATAGAAGGGAAAAAATCTTTAAGATCGAAGTTGATAATTACATCTTGTTTAACATGAGGTAGCGCGTTACTAACAATCGAGCGATCGCGTCTAAACCCGTGCGCCGCGTCGTGCAATACTAATTTATCTAATATATTGACAAGTATCCATCTTTGGGCTTCCTTTAACCTTGGCATTGGTGCAGAAATTAAGCGATTTCCACCAGTTTTTTTGGGAATTTTAAAGCGGATATAATGACAGACTGTAGAAGTTTTGCGCTCAAACGCCAAAAAACGCAGTTGTCCTACACTAATTCCCATTGCGGCGGCTATTTGTGCCGCATTTTCTAGCACGGGTAAGCCAGAATTATTCAACCGTTCGGCATTAGTATGAGTGTTATTTAATCCTCCTGATACTCCTGCACCTAAATAACTAAGTTCTGTCTGCTTTTGTTGCTGCCATTTTTCTGCTCGTTCTAGGCGTTCTCTTTCTCGCCTTTGCTTAGTTTCTTGTTGCTTTTGCCGCGACTCGGCTAGGCGTTGTTTTAGTAACTCTTGACGCAACTTCTTTTCATTGCTAAGGCGAGCATTTTCTTGGCGTAACTGTTGCAGTTCTTGGGTAATTTCCCCTAGCCGTTTAAGTTCATTAGTTGGATCTGCCGCTATCTGCTCTGTAGTTGCCCAAAATCCCAAACGGATCATTTCTTCAAGGATAAACTCTTGCTTGGAAGTTTGGCGGATGCGATCGTACAGTTCTTGACGGGTACGGGGTTGCTCGGACATATAAATATCAATAAAGGTAGAAGTCGCGTTTTATTAGTACATTTGTATTATTAAATGCGATCGCAATCATACCTTAATCTAGGAACTTAGGGAATGTCAGCGTTTATTAAAGTTCTGCAACAAAATTCCAGTGGCATAAATTAAGAATCGGACAACAGGCGCGCTAGATGGGGCGGTATGGGATGCGTATGTACAAGCTGACCGCTTAGATATTCAAGTTCTTCAGGGGTAGATTTGCGTCCTAGAATCTTATTGCGATGAGGATGACGACCAAATCTGCGGATTACTTCTCGATGTCTGCGTGCTTGCGCGGCGGAAAACTCTAGTAACTCGCGCTCCTCCGGTGAAGACTCCAGCGCGAGATCGCCTGTAAGTTTGACCGCCAAGTCTAAGTTTTCGATTCCCTCGGAATGCCCCAAGGGTAGAAGGAAAAAGGTTTTTTCCCAAGCGGATTTGAGCATCTCGTAATGACCGATATCAATGCCTTCAAGGGTTAAAGCGCAAGCTTGCGCGTCTTGAGTAAAGGCTTGAATTGTTCCCCGGTAGAGCGATCGCGAAAACTGGTCGAGGATAATAATCAGCGCCAGTCGCGACGGTGGCAGCAAAGACCAAACATCAAGTCCCCCCTGTACTGCTCGTTCTACTATCGGCGCATAATGTGCAATTATAGTTGCATTCGCACCTCCCCGAAACCACCATTGCCACTGACGTACCATCGCCGCGCGATCGCCTTTGGGTAAAATCGGAAACCAAAATCGTAAAATGTCTTGATATTGTAGATTTTCCACGAGTTTACTTCCTTATTCGAGTTTTTGCGCCTGCATTCTAAGACTTGCGGTTTAGCTTTAAAAGTTCCTCTCCAGATTCATGATTAGGTAGAGCTAAAAACTGCTGGAGATTATGCGGCTGCATAAAGGAGATATATCGCTCCGCGAAATTTGGTGGGAGAAACTCAAGCAATTGTTGATTTTCTACCCAAACTTCAACGATGCTAAAATAACCCAAGCGATCGCACGTCACACTATGCCAGCTTTCGCGGGCGGCAATTTCGTGGATTGTAGCTTCAGAAGTCAAAACGGAAAAAGCCGCATGGAAGGGATTATAAAAATTGCGATTTATTTCTTCCCCCCGTGTAGTGCCAGAAACAAAGTCGTTGGAATTTGGTGTTAGTGTAGTGCCAAAAGGAAGTACTTCGATCATAGTACCGTGAGGATCGAGAGCAAGAACAAGGTAGCTGCCTTCATGATAGGGAAATGGTGCGGCTTGTCCTTGGCATAATTGAGCCAAAACTCCAGCAACGTGTTGGGGTTGATGAGCCGAGATTGAAATGTGGTGAATCATGATAGATATTTGCTTAATTAGGTGAACTGGAAAATAAGAAGTTTATGATGGTTGCGTCAAAACCTTTGCAAATCCATTAAGTTGTACCCATCTTCATGCCATGAATTAGTAGGCGACTCCCGCCAATCTGCTGATGTTACATAGTCAGAGGCAACAAAAGATAGCTTTTCTGCACAGCCTTTGAGCGTCAAAATTTTGTGGGAAAACTCGGTTACAGCGTTGTTTGCAACTATTTTCTGGCTTCTAGTTGTGGCGATCGCTACGGTTTCAAAGTCCTGTTTTTTTTGACCTGCCAAGTTGATAGATGGCAGTATGAAAGCGAAATTTAGCTTTTCGCCGCGTTCGTCAGTTTTCAAAGT
>JAPJOW010000335.1 GCA_030826005.1 Aliterella sp. RAGGC_92 | reverse complement strand
GTGTAAACGCCCTTTCACCGCACTGACTGAAATATTTAAGTAATTTGCCACTTCCTGTAAGCTGAACTGCTCGTGGTAGAACAGTAAAATTGCAGAGCGATTCTTGGGAGACAGAGTATCGACTGCTTGTAGTAATACAGTATGGAGTTCTTCTTGTTGTGACATTAGTTGAGGAATGGGTGAACCTCCAGTAATTGGTAGCGGTTCATCCCCTAAATTCCCTACCATTGTCTCAAGGGAAAAACAGATTACCTTACGACGACGCAAATCGTTCCGGCAAATATTAAGTACAATGCCATACAGCCAACTCTTAAAGCGTCTTGGGTCATTCAGTTTCCCCAGTGAAAGATAAGCTTGCAGCATAGCATCTTGCACAAGTTCTTGAGCCAGATCGCTATTGCCGATTGCTCGTGTAGCAAGGCGTTGTGCCATTGGTTGATAACGCGACACAAGCTGACCAAATGCAGCTTTATTTCCCTGTTGTGATAGAAAAACTAACTCTAGATCGCTTTGTTCAGACACGCCTTCCTCGTTAAACAACTCTATTTAATAGTGGCAAAGTGGCGGGGAAAGGTTACTTTGGTCAAAAAAGACATTAAATTAAAATCAAATTTTTAGGATTTAAGTTCCTTAAGGGTGTAATTTGAATATCTATCAGCTTACATTAGACCTCTTGCAGGAATAGGAAAAAGATGACACAAGTAAGTTATAGAGAGGAACACTATGACCTACGAACAGTTAAAAAACCTAAAGACCGAGGAATTTAAACGCTTTTGTGGAGTCCATCTTGAAACATTTACTCGGATGGTCAAAGAGTTAGAACCGGAGCTAGAGCGTACAGGAAAGAGAGGTGGTCAGCCGAAGTTGGGTGTAGAAGACCAACTACTCATCACCCTAGAATATTGGCGGGAGTACCGAACGTACTTTCATATTGGTAAAAGTTGGGGCGTTCATGAATCTACGGTTTGCCGAATTGTCAGGAAAGTAGAGCAGTTGTTAATTCGCTCTGGAGCTTTCAGACTACCCGGAAAAAAACAACTACATCAAAGTGTTGATAAGTGGAAGATACTTGTAGTGGATGTGACCGAAACTCCAATTGAACGCCCAAAAAAAACCAACGCCGCTACTATAGTGGCAAGAAAAAGCGTCATACTTTAAAAGCCCAAGTAGTAGTTGACCAAAGGACTGGAAAGATTATTTGTACTGCCTATGGTACTGGTCGTAAACATGATTTTCATCTGTTTAAAGATAGCCAAGTCGCCTTTGCACACTCCCAAATCTGTTTAGCAGACAGTGGCTATCAGGGCATTGTCAAACTGCATTCTCTGAGTTGCACACCGAGCAAAAAACCTTGTAATACCCATCTAACTGAGTCCCATCGTCAATACAATCGTTTGTTGGCTTGTTGGCGTGTTGTGGCAGAGCATACTAATCGTAGATTAAAGATTTTTCGCATCTTAGCTGAACGCTATCGTAATCGCCGCAAGCGATTTGGCTTAAGATTTAACCTCATTGCTGGATTGCTTAACTACGAACTTTCTCTTGCTTTCTGATTCATGCAAGAGGTCTAATAGTAGGGAATAAAAAAAACACTACTTGATATTGAATAGTTTTTTTGAATAGCAAACTCATAAGTTAGCTGTTTAATAACATCATGTTTGTACTTGTTATGCTCTTTAAGAGATAGCTTAGATGGATTAAGATAAAACTCAAGTGGAACATCCTTGTAATCAACTATTTCGACTTTATTATCATCATTATCGCTTAACAAAACTAAGTCAGGACGTAAATATCTAGTCATAATTTTAATTTGTGTATGATCTGCATCATAACCGTACTCTAAATAATCATAATCTGGATGCAATACATATCCATCAGTACAAACTAGATGTCTAGAATTTGGGTCAAATTCAATAACGAATAATTCGTGCCAACGCAGTATTTGACTATCATTATCAGATACATCTGATTCATCAGAATAAATCCATTGCTTACGAGGCGTAATTCCATCTGAAATAATCATCGGTATATTACCTACTCTATTAACTTCTTGTTGTTGTCTGGAAGCATTGGTATAATTTCTTAGAGATATATCTGTATCTGCGTAGCATATTTTTGATTTTTTATTCTTAAAAAAATATGTTTGACACATATCTTCCCAAATTAAAGAGAATCCTTTAATTCCCCAGTAGTTACCGTCGTTGATTCCTGGAGATAGTTCGCCATATAAAAAGGTTTCAATCGCTTCATAAAGTCCCCAATAATCAGCATCTTTGTAGTAAGTATTTTTATCTATATTATCCAACGTTTCTTTGAGAATAATTGTTGTTTCTAAAAAAGTATCTTTATGAAAAATGGATTGGTCGCTAGTCAAATAATTATCTTTAAAGTGTTGACCAAGAAAACGAATATCTTGACTTAAATCTTTAATGTTATCTGGTACGTCCTCTTGTAGTTGCTGAATAATTTCATCAAGAATGTAGCAATAGAGAGTGACAATATCGGTACTTTCATAACGCAATAATGGACAAGGTAAATCCATTGTTTCAATATAAATCACATCATTGTCTAAATAGATAGCTCTATCCAAGTATTTATGAATTTGAGAATAATCAATATTTTCAGTCCGCTTTACTTTTTTTTGAATTGCGTTAATAGACAAATCATCATAAGTTTCAAGGATGCGCTCAATCATATCGAGCTTACTATATAGCTGACATGGTTCTCCCTCAACTGTTTGCAATGATAGCCCACCAGAAGAAATAGTGGTTTGATCTTGGTTTGTTTGATAGTCGGCTCTATTAGTATTAATTCGATTAGGGTTATTATCATTTTCAAATTTGCGGAAGGTTCGATACATTTTGAAAAACAAATCCCGTACCTTATCAAAATCTCCTGCGGGGAAATTACTAAATCCGTTAGGTAGCCAGAATTCGTAATTGTCTCCTGATTCTGACTTACGAATTCCTACAAAATTATCATTGGAGTTTTTAATCAGGGTTAGTTCTGAAAAGTCAATCATGATTGATTAAGCAGTAACGATTATTTATATA
>JAPJOW010000082.1 GCA_030826005.1 Aliterella sp. RAGGC_92 | reverse complement strand
TTGTAGAGATGATAAGATGATTTTTCATCTTCTAATACTTGCGCCACACCTGGGACTGATTCTAAAATATCCCGCACTTTGGGTATGTAGGTGCGATCGCTTACATATATATGAGCAACTTGATGATCGGCGACAGCAAAAGCTTTACTCGCACCAGGATCGAGCAATTCCCGCCCTAATTCTTCGCGCACTGTTAATAAACCATGTTCTCGCAAGACGCGATTTAAGTGGACTGGGCGCGAAACATCAGTAATACCGTATTCTGATAAAACAATGACTTCAGCATTTCGGGCTTCGTAGTAAGCAATCAAATCGCCACAAATAGCGTCAATTTCCTGCAAATCTTTGTGAATAAGGCTATTTTTAGTACCAAGGCGCTGCAAGCAGTAATCTAAGTGGGGTAAATAAACTAAAGTTAAAGTTGGGTTGTAACGCTCCTCCGTCCACTTAGCACTATCCGCAATCCACTGACTAGAGGCGATGGTGGTGTTGGGGCCCCAGAAGTTAAATAAAGGAAATTGACCCAGTTCTTTGGTAAGATGCGATCGCATTTCCCCAGGTTGGGTATAAATATCGGGAATTTTGCGCCCATCGGCGGGATACATGGGGCGCGGCGTAATCGCATAATCTACTGATGAGTACATATTGTACCACCAGAACAAGTTAGCACAGGTAAAAGACGAATCGAGCGATCGCGCCATATCCCATATTTTAGGGGCTTGGACTAATTTATTAGACTGTCGCCAAAACTTGACTTCGCACTCGTCGCGGAAATACCACCCATTGGCTACAATTCCGTGTTCGTCGGGTAATTTGCCAGTTAAATAGGTTGCTTGCGCTGTACAGGTAACGGCTGGAAGTACGGGTTTAATATTAGCTACTTGTCCGTTTTTTGCCCAACGGGACAAATGAGGGGTGTGTTCTCCTAGTAAGTTCGGGGTTAAGCCTACTACGTTTAAAACAACTGTTTTTTGCATAGGTTTTAATTTATTGGCGGTGGTTTGAAACGGTGAGATCCCCCCTAACCCCCCTTAAAAAGGGGGGAAAATATTAGAATTGCAAAAGTCTAATATTTTTTCTTCAGTCGGCTTTAGCCAACTTTAGCTATAAGCAAGTGGGTTTTAACCCTAGGCGGACTTTTGCAAGAGTAGGGACAAAATATTTTTTTAGGCTGTGAATGCAGCTTGCGGTTGATTTACAAAGCTTTTTTGCAACACCCATTCATACTCTCTTTGGATAGATGCGAGTACGTCGATTTTCATTTCTTGGGGTAAAACATCCCAAGTATAGGTTTCAATTTCTAGATGCTGACAAACAGGATTCGTTTGCAACAATTGCAAAACTGCAACAATGTCATCTTGAGTAGATTGCAAAACTTGATAATCGCTAACAAAAATCGGTACGTGAAAGTGAGTTCGCCACTCTTTAGCTTTTGACTGTTCTAAATGCGGTAAAGCTGTAACTAAATCAGGGTAATGATGTAACGAACCATCCGCCCAACGTTCGATTACTTGGTGTAAGTAAGTAGACTCGGCAAAAGGACGCAAACGGGCTAATAAAACTTCTCTATTGGCAGGTAATACTACTTTAATGGCTGCACTTAGCTGGATTTTGCCGATTTTGATGCCTGCATTTTGAAAACGAGCAAAAACAACCGCCGGATCTTCGTATTCCAATGCAAAATGGCAAGTATCGTAGCAAACGCGGATGTGTTCGAGTAATTGCGCCTTAGCTAATTGTGTAGAGATACCCAAAGATTTAGCCAGATACGCACCGCTAGTAGGGAGTAACCAATTGGTAAAAAAATCAATTACTTCAGTTGTGTTTTCCAGCAATCCATCGGGTTCGGGTTCTATATCCAAATGGATGATTTTCCCGGTTTGCTGGCGAATATTTATTAGTTCGGCGGTGAGGGAAGCAAGGTGAAGACAACTAGACTGGAAAATGTGACTTTCAGCCGTGCGATCGCATTTCCACCAAGGTTTATAAGATAGGGGTAAAGTAGAAATTCCCCCGTCCATATCTTGGGGCAATAAAGTTGCGAGAATTTTGGCTAAGTTGATTGTATAGTCTAGGCGTTCAGGGGTAGACCAATCGGGCGCATACACTCCATCTTTGACAACTTGATGGTGAAATTCCCCGTAAGGAAAGCCGTTTAGAGTAAACACATATAAGTTTTGGGCAGTTAACCAAGACTGAAATTGAGTTAAGTTATCGCTTTGTAATAACTCGCTGGCGGCAATATTAGCTAAACGCAATCCAATTCCAAAAGGTTTTTGTGGCGATAAGCGCGATTTGAGAACGGGGATAAATTGTTTTAAATTGGCAAAAACTTCGCTCCAACTTTCCCCAGGATGAATATTAGTGCAATAAGTTAGATGAATATTATCTGTACCAATTTTCATAAGTTTTATTTGGACTGTAAAGAAAGGGAGGCTTCGGGCGCAATCGTTCGGGATCTAATTATTGCGCCCGGTTTCGATCGAAATCTGCAAACGGCGTTTTAAATTGCTACCAACTCTTTAATAGCTTCCCAATATATAGATACATCCACTTCATGCACTTCTAACCCTTGTCCAATTCCTTGCAACAACATCAGCGTTAATTCGCCCCCCAAGTGTTCTCTAAACTCCGTCAACCCCGCCAGCAAACAGCGAGAAGCAGGAGGAGAATTTAGTTGCTCGGCAAGTTCTGGCACAGATACACTTAAATCGACAGCTAACAGCGTATTGATGATATGTTGCCACTCAGTTCGCGATAATAGCCCAATTAGGTAAGAATAAGTGCTATCTAAAGCAATCCCAATTCCTACCGCTTCCCCGTGTCGCAGGCGAAAATCTGTTAGTTGCTCTAACTTATGAGCCGCCCAATGACCGAAATCTAAAGGGCGAGAAGAACCCAATTCAAACGCATCGCCGCTAGTGGCAATATGTTCTAAATGCAACTGAGCGCAACGATAGATTAACTGCTGCATAACTTCCATATCTCGCTGCGCCAACTTTTTGGCATTAAACAAGATAAATTCAAAAAAGTCTGCATCCTTAACTAAAGCTACCTTAATTGCTTCGGCGATGCCCGATCGCCAATCGCGATCGCTTAAAGTAGTTAAGAAGTCAAAATCATTCAAAACAGCGTAAGGCGGGGCAAAACTACCTAAAAAATTCTTCTTTCCAAAAGCATTAATGCCATTTTTTACCCCCACACCCGAATCATTTTGCGCTAATACCGTTGTGGGAATGCGAATTAACCTTACACCCCGATGGGCGGTAGCGGCGGCGTAACCCACCATATCTAACACCGCTCCCCCACCAATTGCTAAAACGTAGGAATGGCGACACAAACCGACTTGATTAATCGCTTGGTGAATATCGGTTACTAATTGTGCATCGTTTTTTGCTGCTTCTCCCCCAGGAACTACAATTGGTTCGGTAGCTAAAGTGAGGACTTCGCCGTAAAAGTTGATGTAGTCTGTTAATTGGGTAAGTAAATGCGGATGATGTTCTATTAAACCAGAATCAACTACGGCGATCGCTCTTGTTGTTTCTTTGCTCTCGGAAACGATAGTTTGCGCTAGTAGTGGGTTTCCTACTTGAAATATACCTTTGGTAAAACGAACATCGTAGCGAAAGCTAACGGGGACGCATTGCTCGATTGTCTGTATGTTGTAGCTAATTTTAGATTTAGTATTAGTTGCCATAGTGATTGAATAGTTTCTATAAAGACGCGGAAAATTCCGGTTGCATTGCTTGGATAAATACTTCTACTGACTGCGAACCACTGATGCTAACTTTGTTGTTGATGACAAAAAACGGTACGCTGCTAATACCTCGATTTCTTGCCGATTTTGCTGCTTCTAAAACCTCAGCTAACGCCGCATCGCCACTTAATTGCTGCTTCAGCTTGCTTTCGTCAAAACCAAAATCTTTACCCAAACGAGCTAAAACGTTAACATCGCCAATGTTTAGCCCATCTTCAAAGTAAGCTTTATATATAGCTTCGACAATGATATTTTTATGGTCTTTTGGTGTCAGTGCAATGAACCGATGAGAAAGCGTTGTATTCACAGCCAAAAGAACTTTGTCAAAATCTAGCTTAACTCCAGCTTTTGCACCGGATTGAGTAGCATAATCAAATAGTTGCGTTAATTGATTTGCATCTATACCTTTTCGCAACTTCATAAACGAGCGAAAGCCTATACCTTGAGCAGGAATAGTGTCATCGAGGAGAAAAGGATGCCAGCGTATATCTATTGTCTCGTGTTTGACTGAGGCGATCGCATCAAAAAGATGTTTTTTACCGATTCGACACCAAGGACAAGCAGTATCATGAAAAATGTCAATTAACATAACTTAAGTTACGGCAAATACTTTTGCTAAAGCTATAGAAACGAAGGATAAAGCCAGCACGAGCAAGCCGTAGAAAGCGCCAGCAAAACCCGCCGCTAAACTTGCATCTAAAATAATTAGCGACAAAACCCCAGCTTTTACAGCATTACGGATAATATCGGCGCTAGGATTGTAAGTTGCAGCAATAAAAGGCGGAAAAACTTGCCAAATTAGTAAAGCTAAAAATGGTAAAACTGCAAAAATAAAGTAGTTGGGCAGCAATCCTAAAGCTATAACTCCACTAAGGGCGATCGCAAGTAATAATAAAGCTAGTTTCCCCGTGCTACTTTTACCGCCATGTACTTCCCCGCGACTAATGGCTGTAACTGCGGCGATATAAAAGATGGGAATGAGTGCTAAAAACCATAGGTTTGAAACCATTGCAGGAATCGCACTCACGCCCAAAAGTAAATTACCACCACGACACAACCCCATATTTAGAGGACTTAAAATGACATTGTGTTTGTTCCAAGCATCGTAAATTAATGCGCCGATAGCTACCAAGGTAGCAATTACAGCGCTTAGTAACGATACTTGCGCCGCCGCTACTACGCCTATAGTCAATAGCGCAATTCCTAGTATAGTTGCACCCAAGCGAGAAGCTTTACCCGTAGGAATCGCCCTTTCGGGGCGCTCAATGGCATCTAAATCAGCATCAAACACATCGTTAAATACTACGCCGCCGCCATAAAGCCCTGTGGTAGCCAAGATTAGCCAAGCTAAAGGAGATTCCAAGGCTGCGCCGGAAGCTGCGAAACCTGTAAGAATATCTGCCCAAGCCGTGACAATATTTGCCGGACGCATTAGCTGCAAATACGCCCAAATACGAGTATTTAAACTGTATTGGTTTAATAAAGTAGTCATTTGATTGCCTTTATTCAATTAAGGCGTAATTACTCGCCGATTCAACTACAGGCTCTTGTCCGCGCAGTACAGAATTATCATTAAAAGACTGACGCTGATCGATTGGTTGGGGATTTAGCCAGTCAGATTCTTTCATTTGCCCGCTTTGACTGTAAGCTGTTAAAGCATTTTGATAGCAAACCGTGCGGACGTAATCGGCAGAAATTCCGCGCTCTAACATTAGCTGCGCCGTTTTTGGTACTGCTAGAGGGTCGCTAATGCCCCAATCAGCGCTGCTATCAACAATAATGCGATCGCATCCATACTGACGGACAATCTCCACCATCCGCGCGTTACCCATTTTTGTATGCGGGTAAATTGTAAAAGCCGCCCAAAAACCTCGGTCTAAAACTTCTTTTACCGTTTCCTCGTTATTGTGGTCGATAATTACTTTAGTCGGATCTACTCCATGCTCTATACACACATCCATACTCCGACTTGTTCCAGCCTTTTTGTTGCGATGGGGAGTGTGAATTAGCACCACCATATCTAATTCTTTGGCTAGTTCTAACTGCGCTCGAAAACATTTATCTTCCGCCTCGGTCATATCGTCATAGCCAATTTCACCAATCGCTACTACACCCTCTTTACAAGCAAATAGGGGTAATAACTCCATCACTTGCGCCGCCAAAGCTTCGTTATTTGCTTCTTTAGGATTTAAGCCAATGGTGCAATAATGCTGAATGCCAAATTGAGCCGAGCGAAAGCGCTCCCAGCCAACTAAGCTACTAAAATAATCTTGAAACGATCCGGCATTAGTCCGGGGTTGTCCTAACCAAAACGCAGGTTCAATAACAGCAACAATACCCGATTCGCGCATAATCAAGTAATCATAGGTCGTCCGCGCGGTCATGTGGATATGAGGATCGATAAACATAGTTATTATTTTTTTGCTCTTATAAGTTCTAATAATTGCCAAAGTTCCGGCGAAACTGTCCGATTAGCTGCTAATCGTTCGTTAGCGTAGTCGGTTAACATTTGCCCAAGAGTTGCATTAGCGCGCAGTTCCAAGCCTTGAATATTTCGCAAAGAGCTACCCACAAATAGCGCTTTGAGTACCATTTGATTCCACGCCAATTCGTCAAAATAATCTTGCGGATAAGGATTGAATAAAGAAATTGCATTAAATACAGGAATCATATTGCTCCGCACCCCCTCCGCCGCTCTTTGGCGGTACTGTTCGGGGTATGGTAGTAGGGGCAATGCTTGATAAAGCGCAACTAATTCCCCCATATCGGCGGTGGTAAAAAGTTGCTCTAGAATTTGTAAATATTCTGCCGCACTATTGTGAGGGAGAGCGAGTAGTAGTAAAGTTCTCGCAGCCCCATCACTCGTCCAAGTTTGCGGATGTAAGTGCGATCGCATTTCTTGGGCTGCTTGCAGTTGCTCTAAAGTTAGAGATAGGTTTTCTTTGCCTATATATCTTGGTACGGCGCTAAAAGACGTAAAAAATACGCGCAAACTTGCCCCTTCAGCAATTTGTTGGCATTTGTTATCTAACCAAGCCAGCCCTTGAGTGGTTGTATGCTGGGAAACCCAGTCATGTAGTAGATCGCGCTTATCAGCTATAGCAGTTTTCATGGGCTAATTTTTCCAATTTAGCTTGCGTTTTGCTTTAAATTTCTTCGCCGATATAAAGTAAATTAATCCCATCCCTAATACCGACAGCACCGAACTAGGTTCGGGGACGGGTTCGCTGGGTACATTACCTCCACACCCACCAAAAAAGCAACTAGGATCGCCAATTGTTCCTTCCATGCCCGATACACTACCTAGCGATGCAAACAATTGGGTAAGATCGCTATCGGAAAAACTACTTAGGGCTGAACCATCATCTTGAGAGAGGATAAGTTGCTCAAAAGTTTGGAGTTGGTTGGGATCGAGATCGCCCGTTAGCATAGTAAATTCTTCACCAAATTCGCTTGTCAATGAACCAATAAGGCTATCAATATCTGACTTCAAATCTGGAAACATCGCTTCTAAAGTTTCAATACTTTGACTTGCCTCACTAAGGCTAGGATCGTCACTTAGAAACCAATTACCATTACCAATTACAACAGTATTATCGGTAAATACCCAATTTCCATTACCTATAACTACGTTATTGTTGCCAAAGTCCCAATTGCCATTACCGATAGTAGAATTATCGCTGCCAAAACTCCAATTTCCATTACCAAGCGTAGAGTTTTCGCTGCTAGAGTCCCAGTACCAATTACCGTTACCAATGGTTGTATTGTAACTTGCTTGTTCGCGCAGCCAGTTGCCATTACCGATAGTGGCGTTGTAGGTTGCTTCGTCGATATTCCAATTGCCATTACCAATCGTAGCGTTGTTGCTACTCAAGTTCCAATTACCAGTACCAATAGTGGCATTGTTGCTTCCTCGATCTTGGTTAGCAGTAAAAGAAAGTTCGCCACTAGCAAAGGGGTTTTCGCCCTCAGTAAAGGAAATTTCACCATTAGTAAAAGGGTTTTCACCTTCAGGCAAGGGAATAGTAATATCGTCAATAGTAAAAGGACTTACCCCATCAGCAAAGGGATTGCTACTACCACCAGTGCTATAAGGATTACCGATACCATTACCTACGTAAAAATTAGTGCTAGATTCGTTATCTGCCACAAGTAATAGTTCTCCTATAAAAATTTTTTTCAAAAGTTGGAATTAAGCAGACAAGTGGACGTAGACGCATCTAGTACCACTTGTCGCTTAATTTGCGCGCTTATTTGTTAAAAGCTTTTCCCGTCCGTCGTTGGTATTGTCTAAATTTAGTAGCCGCAATACCAAGCCCGATTACCGCTACACCGATGACCGAAGAAGGTTCTGGTACAGGAGTACTCGATCCATTACCAGGCATTCCTAGAGGGCTGTTACCACCCGCAAAAGCAGGGATATTGCTTCCTGAAAATTCTGCCGGATTTACGCCGCCACCAAAGATATTCCAAAAGCTTTCGTCGGTAGCAAAAGGATTTGCTGGCGTACCGCTACTGGTACTACTACTTGTAAATCCGCCGCCTGCCGCAGTATTACCTGATGCACTAGCAGGATTTACGCCCCCGGCAAAAAGATTCCAGAAATTGTCACCAGCAAAGGGATTACCACCGTAGGGCGAACTTGCCGGATCGAAGTTAGCGCCACCACTAAAAGCTTCCCCACCACCCGGCACGCCGATATTGCCGAAAATATCTTCTACTGTTAGCTTCTGCCCACCAACGCCTTCGATATCCAACAACGGGCCAAAGGGTGACTGGCGTAATAGTGCATTTAAGTCTTGAGTGCTACTAGGTTGATCTGCCATTTAACTTGCTCCTATTGGGTCTAATCTGAAAATTTGTGTAGCTATTGCAAGCAGGACGCGCAAAAGAGATAGCATCTTGCTTGCAAGCAAAAGCAGCGAGAAATCAGGGTTTAAGCTTGTACTGCTTTGCGTTTTTTGCGTTGCTTTAATTTGCCTGCTAACGCACCACCGCCCAAAACAGCTAAACCTAACATTGAAGAAGGTTCAGGTACGGGTTCTGCTCTATTTACATCTAGTACTTGAACGCGCCCTTGGAAGAAATCGCCTACATAGAGCTTGTCATCTTTTAGGTCTGAACCTCCCGTCCAGTTAAACTTACCTGGTTCGAGGTCTAGGGGATCGCCATAGGGAGAGGGTGCGCCCAAAGCTAAAGGTGGTACGACATTTCCTTCTGCATCAAGGGCAGGTTCGCCAAATGCACTCAAAAAGTTACCATTTTTATCGAATACCTGAACGCGGCTATTGATAGAATCTGTCACGTAGATGTTTCCTTCCGCGTCCACTTCAGCATCAATCGGCTGATTGAACTCTCCCTCTCCAGATCCTTGTTGTCCGAAAGTTTGAAGCGCATTGCCTTCTTGATCGATCACTTGAACGCGGTTGTTAAACTGGTCAGTCACAACTAAATTTCCCTCAGGCGTGATTCCTACGCCTGATGGCCCTTGAAATTGTCCAGGTGCAGTGCCACTGCTACCAATTGAATCAATTATTTCGCCATCTGAATTAAACTTCAAGATACGATCGCCGCTATAATCACCCACGTATCCATAGCCATTATTATCAAACACAATACTCGTTGGCCCAGAGAAAACTCTGCCTTCAATTGGTGAGCTAAATTGACCTTGAGCAATGGAGTTGAGATAGTTACCTTGGGAATCAAATATGTTAATCCGGTTGTTGTTGACATCACCCGCATAGAAATTTCCCGTAGTTGGTTCAAAGGCGATCGCTGATTGCCCGTCAAATTGCCCAGGCCCGCTACCCGTACCGCCAAAGGCTTGAAGAAAATCACCCTCAGAACTGAACACTTGGATTTGATCGGTTACGTCATTAGCCACGAAGACGTTCCCTGTTCCTTCCTGTACCGCAATGCCTTGGGGAATGGCAATCGTACCTGGAGTAAACGGATTTTCTCCGGCGGCGAAGTCTGCGGGTCTACCGATGCTACTGTCATAAGATAAAGTCACCGAAGCCGCATTAGCTTGGGTGGCAGCTAGAAACATTAAGCCAGAACTTGTTGCGATCGCAAACGAAAAGTTTTTGAGCAATTTCATAATATTCAACTCCTGAAGTGGGTGTAATTAAATAAGAGCGATCGCTTAAAGCAAGCGATCGCATTACTATTAGGCAATAAATTTTTGCTTTAGCTGTTTGAGCTTGCCCTTGAACTTAGAGCCAATCCCTGCCGCCCCCAGAGCCATCACTCCCAATACAGTAGTAGGTTCGGGGACGGGTTCTGCGCCTCTATCTACCCGGACAACGCTGCCGTTGCCTGGACCAACGCCCATATTTGTAATGTAGATTTGGTTATCAGGACCGATGGCAATCCCATCTGCCGACTCCAAACCTTCACCGGCGGCAACTAAAGTTGTCCGAGTTCCATCAGGAGCTAATTGAATTAATGAACCTGGTAAAGCTGTCAAGTCACCAGTAAGCTGAGACTCGTCGCCAAATTGTAAAACTAACAAGTTACCGTCTTTATCAAAGGTTAGGTCAGTTATCTGGTTGAATCCTTCGGCGTAAACAACTGGTTGACCGTCTTCACCAATGCGGTAAATTTTTGCTTGATCTTCTATATAAGGGAATCCACCATATTCCGCAACATAAAAAGCCCCATCAAGTCCGACTGCGCCGCCTGTTGGTACAGATTGGATGGCAACTTTTCCATCCACTTCCTCTAACAATCCTGGTGGTAAACCCAGGTCGGGTGGGATTAACGCAGGATCGACAAGGTTATCGGGGATTGCGGTTACATTAAAACTACTGCCATCGAGTTTGATACTATAAGCGGCATTTCCACCGCCATCAACTACATAAGCTGTATCGCCACTAATAGTTAAGTCGTAGGGGTTGGTAACGGTATCTCCACCATCAGGATTATTAGTAATTTCATAGGTAGCAAAGTCAAAAATACTGGTTAGTTCTCCAGTTTCTAGGTCAGCTTTGTATAGTTGTCCTAATTGAGGCGTATTTAAGACCTCATCTGGTGTGGAAGGGGGAAAAGTAGCAAGTTGTTGTGGAGAGAGGGGATAATTTCCACTCAAGGTAAGGGTTTCCAGATCGCGGTTGCCGGGAAAGCCTGCATATCCAGTAAGTAAGTAAGCATTACCATTGGAGTCAAATTCCAAGTTTGCAGGACCCGCGCCTTGATTGCCCGAAGGTTGTTCGGCTAAAGACTGGAAGCCAGTAAATATGCGATCGGTTGTACCGTCCGTTTTGACTCGGACAATCGAACCAGAATTACCCGCACAAATTGGCTGGAACAAGGTACTAGGAGAAGGTTGGCAATTGCCATCGCCACCAATACCAGGTTCGGCAACATATAACGTGCCATCGGGGCCAAAGCTAACACCCCGCGCGTTACTAACGCCATCAACAATTGTAGTCAGCGATGCGGCTTGAGCGGCGGGTACTCCCGCAACAGCAGCTAGACAAAAAGAGAAAAAGGTAAAAGCAGATAACTTGAACTTCATATTTTTCAAAAACTTACTGGTATTTGGTGAAATCTAGTTGGCAAAGAAGCAGCTTGAATATTTTTACAAAGCTATATTCGCCCTTAGCGATTAAGCAGAAAATCGGTGCTTGCGCCATTTATTGAGTCCCAAAGCGCCAAAAGCTAGTACGCCAATGACGGAAGTAGGTTCGGGAACGGGCTTAGTGTCAAGTTTGAGAACTTGACTTGCGCCTGGGCGATCGCTTTGATTGGTGATATAGACTTCACCATCGGGGCTAACTGCCAAACTAGAAGGCGACACTAACCCCTCTCCACTGAGGAGAGTTGTTTGCGTCCCGTCCGGGGCAATTTGAATCACCGAGCCATCAAAGTTTCCCTTCCAGGCGGACTCGTTGGCATACTGCAAGGCATACAAGTTGCCCGCAGCATCAAATTCCAAGTCCGTCAGTTGCGTAAATCCGTCAGCGTAAACGCTGGTTTCCCCATTAGGATCGACTCGGTAGATCCTCGCTCCACCTTCAGGAAAAGGAAAACCAGTAAACTGACTGACATAGTAAGCACCATCTCCGCCTTTAGCTACTCCAGTAGGTGTAGCTTGGATGAGAAATTCTGTGGGTACTTCGTCTGTCGAGGGGACTTGCGTGGGGTCAAAGGGGACGGCATCCGAAGGTGGAAAGACTGGATTTGTTAAGGGGGCTTGAGGAAAAGTAGCGATTGCTTGTAAGTTGCTACCATCAGTTCCCACGCTGAATAGAGCGTTTGCTCCCGCATCAACGGCGATCGCTTTGTCGCCATCAAGAATAAATGCTGTCGGATTGCTCCCAATATCTGCATTGTCGGGATTATTAGCTACTTCGTAGCTAGAAAAATCGGCGACGGCTTGCCACGAATTAGTAGTAAAGTCTGCAACAACTAACTTACCCAGATCGGGACTATTTAAAGCAGTATCTCTTAAAGCTGGATCGGCAGCGTAGCCAATCAGTAAGTAAGGATTGCCCCCACGATCGAACTTGATATCCTGAGCGCCAAAGGAGCTAGTACCATCAGCTAAAGCGATCGAAGGTAGGTTGGTCAAAACGCGCTCGGTTGTGCCATTAGCAATTTTTGTGACTGCGCCGCTAGTGCCGTAACACAAATTGCCACCCGTCGGGGAGGGGACGCAAGCCCCCGTACCGCCCGATCCGGCTTCGGTAACGTAAAGAGCGCCGTCAGGAGCAAAACTCAAGCCTCTAGCATTGTCTAAACCGTCTGCAACTACAGAGAAAGTCGCCGCATTAGCAGATTGCTGAGATAATGCAATGCACCCTGTAAAAATAGCTAGAGTAAATAGCTTCCGTCGCATAAGACTACTTCGCACCCACCAAAGAGCGAGGAATATAACTCATTCCACGAGCAAAAGTTTCGGTATTACCAGCTTTAGCTTCTAGAGTGCGCTTGATATTCATACTCTCAGCGCCGTAATCTTCAATTTGCAACTTGCCATGAGGCAGAGTTTCGCCTACTTTCCAAAAGCTAATTCGGTGCTGAATAAATCCCGATGCGGCTGGATCGTTAAAAGCATAAGCGCAAGGAATTAAAATCGCTGGCGACCTTTGGTAGAAGTTATAGTCAGGATAAAAATATTCCTGTTCGAGCAGGTAATACTTACTCAAACTATTCAGGCGGAAAGTGACTTGGACTTTTTGCCCATACTCGTCGGTAAATTCTCCACCAGTAGGCGTAATATCGCCTTGGGGATGCAGCAAGTGCGCCCACTCATCTAGGTTGCGGACATCTTTTAAATACTCCACACCCATTTCAATCGGTGCGTCGATGTACATAGTGTCTACATCAATGTAGTAACGCCCTTTAGCTGCTTGCTTAAGTCCGGCTTTGCGCTCTAAATTGCCCTTCAAAGAACGACATTCGGAACTATGAACGGTATGAATACCTTCCATAATCATCGGCGGGCGGCGAATCGGGTCAACAAAGCTCAACCAATGGAAGTAAACGCCTTGTTCGTCCGTTCCCGGTTCGATATAGTCGGGAGGAAAAAGTAATACAGGATAAACTTGGAAATATTGGTTGTACTCAACTCCGCAATGCCACTCGATGCCGTAAAAAAGCGGGTGTTGCAGCTTTTTGATGTGATAGTACAAATTGTTTTGATAGCCTGAAGCCGTACCCAGCCAAGTATCGTTGTCAATTTGTTCGATCATCCGGCTAAACAACGTCCACTCGTCTAAATTTTGCAACTTGCAGAGATAGTCAAAAGCCGTCTCCGGGGAAGTGGCAATAAAAGCCGAGGTAGCAAATGTATTTTTTTCCACTGATTACTCCTTTGAGCCTTTGTTTTTTAGATTTTTAGCTTTACTAATCCGCTCCTCAGCCAATAGTCGAGAAGCTTCGTAGGTAGTAATTTCTGCTTTTTGAGCGATCGCAAAAATCTCTAACAAAGTGTCGTAAATATTGTTTAGTTGTTGAAAAGCTTTGGTTTCGTCATAACCAATCATTTCGTTGTAAACGTTGATCAGCCCGCCGCCATTAATCACGTAATCGGGGCAATATAAAATTCCCTTCGATTTCAATGCTTGGCTGTGCAGTTGCTCGTTTTCTAGTTGGTTATTTGCGGCCCCCGCGACAATTGGCGCTTTAATTTGCGCGATCGTCTCGTTATTTAAAATTCCGCCCAAAGCGCAAGGTGCGAACACATCAACATCTAAGCTGTAGATTTCATCGGGGGAGACAACTTTGGCTTTGTACAACGATGCGGCTTGCTCGGCTTTTTCGCTGCTAACATCGGTAACGTATAGTTCAACCCCATGTTCGTGCAAATACTTGCACAAATTTCCGCCGACATTTCCAAGTCCTTGGACGGCAACTTTTAGTCCGTCAAGGCTTCGATCTGGCAAGCGAAAATTAACGGCAGCTTTAATGCCCAACAGCACTCCTCTAGCGGTAATTGGCGCAGGGCCTCCAGATTTTTCGGAAGTACCAACTACATAGCTAGTCTGACGGCGAATCGTGCAGACATCCTGGGGCGTGATATTAACATCTTGTCCGGTAATAAAGCGCCCGTTCAAGCTTTCAATAAATCGCCCGTAAGCCTCAAATAGCCCTTCAGATTTATCTTGGGGATTAGCAATAATTACCGCCTTACCGCCGCCAACGGGAATGTTGGCGCAAGCAGCTTTATAAGTCATGCCGCGACTTAGACGTAAAACATCTTTTAAAGCGGCTTCTTCATTGACGTAAGGCAGCAAACGGGTTGCACCCATAGCAGGCCCTAAGCCAGTATCGTGGATCGCAATGATTGCTTTAATGTCTGGATTTTGTCCGTGACAAAAGAGAACTTGCTCGTGACCCATTTCTTTAACAGTTTCAAAAAGCTTCACGGTAGCTCTCCTTTTAAACGCAAAACAATAATTAAACCAAAGGAAAGGAAACTTGTTTAGCTGTATTAGTAGCTTTGATTCCTTGCGCCGCTAGTCCTTGATTGCGCCCTTTAGAAGGGGCGGGGCGACTTGGATCGATGAGGACATCGATTACAAAAGGTTTATTGTGGGCGATCGCTTTAAGCAGCGCCGCAGTTAAGTCTGATTCATTAGTTACGCGCGCGCCTTCTGCTCCCATTCCGCGCGCTATGGTGACAAAATCTGTTTCGGGAATTAACGCATCTGCGCCTGTAAGTCCCAATAATTTCATTCCTTGGTAGCACATATTGTAGCGAGCATCGTTGAGGACGATCCAAATTGCCGGGGCTTGGTATTTTACGGCGGTACTAATTTCGTTATTCATTAGCATCGCGCCATCGCCCACAATTGCCACCGCTAGACCTTTACGAGCGATCGCTGCTCCAACTACCCCCGTCACTGTATGACCCATCGCGCCTACGCCCGTACTTACCCGGTAACGCCCCGCTTGATTAAATCGCAGCAAGTTTGTTGACCAAGTAAAAGAGTTACCCGATTCTGCCATCACTACTGCATCTGTGCCTTCAACAATGACTTGTTGAATTGCTGCCATCAATACTTCTGGGCGCACTAAGTTGTCTGTACCAGGAGAAACAACTTCAATTTCAGGATGAGGTAAAGATATATTAGTTTGTTCTACGGCGGGCATTTGCGCTAGTAGCTCTTGCACGAAGACTTGGATGTCTGCTTGGACGGGCAGGGTTTCCGTTTGAGGATAAGCGACTCCTGGAACTTGAGGATCGATATCTACGTGGATAAACCCACCTCTAGGAATCATGGCTTGACTCCAAAATGAAGTTGGTTCTCCAAGTCTCGTCCCTAGTACCAATACTCGTAGAGGCTTTTGTTCTTGCATATATGTCATTACTGACGAATGCCCGCCTAAGCCTGTCACGCCGACAAATTGCGGGTGATCTTCAGGAAAAATTCCTTTGGCGCGCGGCGAACACATTACCGCCGCCCCCGTTGTTTCCGCTAAAGTGCGAATTTCTGCGGCGGCGTTTGTAGCGCCAAAACCTACCCAAATTGCAAAACGTCCTTCCGTTAGCTTGCTTACGCATTTAGCAATTGTTTCGCTGCTAGGACGAGTGCGATCGCATTGTAAGTCTAGTCTTGGTAATTCCTGCTCGACTAAGCTTGTCTGCACGGCAGTTGGAATGCTCAAATGCGCTACAAAGCCTCCAGGTTGCGATAATCCTAAAGCAAGTCTGCGAAAAATCTGCGGTAGCTGTGCCGCACATTCTACAGTGGTTGCATAGTTAAATAACGCGCCGGAAGTAAATATACCTTCGCTCGGCAGGGTATAAGCGGTTGTTTCTTGAATTGCCCACTTACCGCGTTGCGGCGCAGAGGTGCAAGCCGACAAGAAAATTACCTTAGCACCCTCGCCACGAGCGGCAAATAGTCCGGTTAAAGCGTTAGTAATTCCGGGTCCTGCGGTGGTAAAAACTACGGTAGGGCGATTGGTTGCAAAGTAAGCTTCAACGGCTGCAAATGCTGCGCCCCCTTCATGCCGAAAGTTTGATACTTGCATGAGTATGCTGTTCGATAATGAACCCCAAAGCGTCGCCATTGCACCGCCAGCAACGCCAAAAGCGCAGCCTACTCCTAGTTCTTCGAGCATGGCAACTACTGCTGCTGCAACGGTAATTGATGCGGTATCTTGCTCGGTAGGCGTTGTTTCACTTACTTTTTGCGGCTGGATGTAAGCGTAACTATTATCTGATGCTGACTCTACAAAGCTATCTGTGTCAAATTCTTTGTAAGACCCAGGATCGATTGGCATTGCGCGAGTATAATTTTCAGTCATTGCTTTTAATTACTCATATAATTTGCAGCCGATTTAGGGCAGAAGCTAGTAGCACTTGTGAACGGTGAGAATAAGTAATATCAAATACCCAGTTTGAAGTTAAAATTGCTGAGTGTTTCTGCTCGGATAAGGTAGCCAAACAAGTCTCAACAACTTAAAAATGCTTCCTGGGAGATGCAAACCTAACGCGGTGCTTCAGGTAACAAATGTAGAAGATTGTTACGGGTAGCTGCAATGAAGATTTTATCGATTGCTATGTCAATTTTTTTGATTCTATTTAGCTGAAAACCTTATCTTTACTCAATTTTTAAATCTATACCTTATGATAGTTACTTTAAAAAAGCAATTTATTTTGAACTAAAGTAATTTGTATTTTT
>JAPJOW010000081.1 GCA_030826005.1 Aliterella sp. RAGGC_92 | reverse complement strand
CTATTTAATAGTCCTAAGCAAGTAATTTTAGATATTTTTCTAAAAACAAATGGAAAAAATTTTTATATCGAAAATAGTATTAAATATGCCCAAACAATGTTAAATCTCTTAGAGGAGAAGTAAGCTTGAAAAAAATGAAAATATTATTAATTTCTGAACATTATGACTCCTTAATTGGTGGTACAGCAACTTATGTAAAGTCTGTAAGCAATGCTTTAAGTGCGAGAGAAATTGAAGTTGACCTCATTGTACCTAATACTCAAGATAGCAAAGATGTAATCGTAGTAGATAAAAGTGATTTTCTCCGGGTTCACTACATTAGCTCTTTGCAGATATTAAATAGCAACTATCGAAAATCAAGAAAAGATTTTGTTACCCAAGTCAATGCTTATCTTAGTAAAGTTATAACTCAACTTTCTCCTGACATATTGCACGTATTGGTTGGAATGTACTTAATGGAAGGACTAGAAATTGAAAAATTGCCAATTCCATCATGCGTAACCCTGCATAATGTCCCGCCCAGAGAATGCAGTCAGACTTGGGACAATGATTCTCCTCTTGCTTACTTAACCGAAAAAATTAGACTCAATCTGATGAAAGCAGTTAACTATCGCAGATTGTTACGCCACAAATACGATGCCTATATTCCTGGAAGCTACAGATTTGGTCAAGTATTATCTACAATGATTCCCGATCGCAAAATTGTCCCTATAGAAGACGGGTTTCTTACTAATGTTAAAGCGACATCTAGTAAAACCGCAAATTTAACTTGTCGTTTACTGACAATTGGCGCTTACATTCCTCATAAAGGACAACATTTAATTTTAGAAACCGCCGCCCAACTGCGCGATCGCAACTTAGACTTTTCTTGGACTATGTTAGGAACTATTCGCGTCCAAAAATATTATGACTACTTGCAAAAACGAATAGCAGAATTGGATTTGAGTAAACACATCACAATTAAATCTGACGTTCCCAGACAAGAAATTGACACCGCCTATGCTAATAGCGATATTTACGTCCAGCCTTCTTTAGAAGAAGGTTTTTGTTTTACAGCCTTAGAAGCAGCCTTTTATCAATTACCAATTGTGGGAACTAATGAAGGGGCAATTCCAGAAATTATTTGTAGAGGACAGGGTGTAATCAGCAAACCAATAGTATCCTCATTAGTGGAAGCAATACTTCATATTCAAACTAATTTCACCAAATTTACTTACACAGAAACACAACTTACAGCTTTAATAGAACATTATTCGTGGCAAAGAATGACTGATGAATTGCTTGCCCTCTATGAATCCTTAATAAAATCAGCGCAAATTCTTAAACTAACAAAAATGAGAACCCACCAATTTTTATGAAAGTTCTAATGGTTATTCCTGCCGTAGGCAATGTTTATGGCGGCCCTACCAAAATTGTCCTTGAATTGGCACAAGCCGTCGGCAATCTGGGTCATAACGTTGATATTGTAACCACCACCGCTAACGGCTTTACTAATTTAGATGTCCCCCTGTCTAAGTGGGTAAATGAAAAAAATTACCGCATTCAGTATTTTCCTTACTGGGATGTAGCTGATTACAAAATTAGTTTCTCTTTAACTAAATGGTTGTTCCAGCACGTAACCAACTATGATTTAGTACATACTAATGCAGTCTTTTCCTATCCTGTTTTACCTGCTCACTGGGCTTGTCAATTTCACAAGATCCCGTACATCATGACTCCTCATGGAATGCTAGAGCCTTGGGCAATGGCATATAAAGCAGAAAAAAAACGTTTGTACTATGAGCTACTTGAGAAACCAGCACTCCAAAAAGCTGCGGCTATTCAAATAACTGGATCTCCCGAAGCCAATAGTATTAAGTCTTACGGGATTAAAACTCCTATGATTTTTGTTGCTAATGGCATTCATCGCCATGATTGTGAAACTCAAACAGATCCAGAACTTTTTTATCAACAGTTTCCTCATACCCGCAACAAAACCTTAATTATTTTTTTAGCTAGGATTGACCCCAAAAAAGGGTTAGATTTACTGGCAAAAGCTTTTAGTCAAGTATACGCTCAGTTTCCCCAAACTCATGCGATCGTTGCCGGCCCAGACAATACCGGGTTTTTGCCTACCGTCCAAAATTACTTTGCCCAATTTGGATGTTTGGAGGCAGTTACTTTTACTGGTATGCTTACGGGTGCTATTAAATATGCTGCCCTTGCCGCAGCAAGTATATACGTTGCGCCATCCTACTCCGAAGGATTTAGTATGTCAGTTTTAGAAGGCATGGCCGCAGGATTGCCTTGTATAATCACGACAGGTTGCAATTTTCCCGAAGCTGGCGTTGCTGAGGCAGCATATATAGTCAAAGTTGATGCTGACGATATTGCACGCAAACTTATTGATTGTCTTAAAAATCCTCAGCCAGCTAAAGAAACAGGCGATCGCGCCCGGCGGCTAATTCTGGAACAGTATACTTGGGAACGCATTGCCCTAAATCTCCAAAACGCCTACAAAGCAGTTGTCAAGCAAGAACTAGCTCCCTTAAATTAAATCGAGCGCCATTTTTATGAACGCAGACCTAAACAAACGCGAACAAACCTTCTACACAGGCAGCGAACCAGTACACCACCATGCTTACTTGCTGCCACCGCTTTTGCCAATGCTTGCTACCAAAAAAACAGCTAGTAACCCCAAGCCGCGCGTTTTAGATTTGGGTTGTGGCAATGGTAGTCTTAGCCATGCGATCGCCCAGCAAGGTTATGAAGTAGTCGGAGTAGAAGAATCAAATATCGGGTTCAACTCAGCTTGTCAAAGCTTTCCAGATTGCCGATTTATCCAAGCAAGTATTTACGATTTACCTTATGCCCAGTTGCAAGACTACTTTGACATTGTTATCTCCTCGGAAGTCATCGAACACTTATTTTATCCCAGAGAATTATTGAGGGCAGCTAAAAAATGCCTTAAACCTAGTGGAGCGTTAATTCTTACTACGCCGTATCACGGCTATTTCAAAAACTTGCTCCTAGCCCTTACAAATAAAATGGATGGACACTTTACATCGCTTTGGGATGGCGCTCATATCAAGTTTTTTTCTGTAAAAACTTTAACTAGCTTATTAGAAGACGAAGGCTATCAAGCTATTGAGTTCAAGTTTGGTGGTAGGCTGCCTTATTTATGGAAATCAATGTTATGTTCTTGTTCTCCTAGTGGAGAGTAACCTCAAGTACTAATAAAGCAATGCTTGATAAAGTAACTCCCCTAATCCTCACTTTTAACGAAGCACCTAATATCGAGCGCACGCTTAAACGCTTGACGTGGGCGCAGAGGATTGTAGTTATCGATAGTTACAGTACGGATGCCACAATAGATATTTTACATTCCTACCCACAAGTAGAAATTTTTAAAAACAAGTTTGTTTCTTTTGCCACTCAATGTAACTACGGTTTAGAAAAAATTAAGTCTGAATGGGTACTATCAATAGACGCAGACTATATTTTAAGTGAAGAATTAATCAAAGAAATCGCTACTATTGCCGTAACGTCTAAAATAGATAGCTACTTTGTAAAGTTCAAATACTGCGTTTTTGGTAAACCCCTAAGAGGTACGCTGTATCCACCTCGTCAAGTTCTCTACCGCAAGGATCGAGCAGTTTATCAAGAAGACGGACACGCTCATAGAGTTTATGTAAATGGTCACTTTAGTACGCTGAACTCATATATATATCATGACGATCGCAAGCCTTTAGATCGCTGGTTGACCGCTCAAAATAAATACATGATAATTGAATCCCAAAAGATCCTCAATACTCCAGCAAATAAACTGAGTTTTAGCGATCGCATCCGCAAGCAAAAAATTATTGCCCCTTTCCTAATTTTGTTTTACTGCTTGATTCTCAAAAAAGGTATATTAGATGGCTGGGCTGGCTGGTACTATGCTTTTGAGCGAATGCTGGCTGAAACTTTACTTTCGATTCGTCTGATAGAAACTGAGAAGTTGGACAAAGATATTTGATATTTAATTAATAAACAGTAGTTGATGAAGTTTCTTCATAATAAGCGTAAGAGAAATTATTGTTGGTATTTGGCAACTTCTGTATTGGTTTTGGTGCTGGTTGGCTTTATTCCTGTACGTATAGCGATCGCTCACTTCTATGCCCCCCACCCCCAAGCGATTTTTACTTTAGGGGGCGATCTTAGTCGAGAAATATTTACAGCTAAATTTGCTCGCGTTCATCCAGACTTAGATATCTGGGTTTCTTCGGGATCTCCTCCTGATGGTACGAGTTGGGCTTTTGGGATTGCCCATATTTCCCCCACCCGATTGCATATCGATCGCCGTGCGGTAGATACCGTTACTAACTTTACTTCTCTAGTTGGCGATTTTAAAAACCGCCACTTTCAGCACTTGTATTTAATTACGGCGGACTACCATATGCGCCGAGCCAAAGCGATCGCTACTTTTATTTTTGGCAGTCAAGGTATTGCCTTTACTCCGATTTCAATTCCTACCGATAAACCCATCGAGCCATTATGGCGGGTGCTGCGTGACGTTTGCCGAGCGTTGTTGTGGATATTTACAAAGCATACCGGAGCAAGTTTCACTGAGTGACTCGATCTGCTAAAAATCCTCCCATTACCGATAGCCGCGCGATCGCATTTTTGGCAGTACGGCTTACTATAAAGTGATATTATTTTGCCCGTCACCTTTAAGGAGGCTAAAGCCTTTGAAAAAAGCATTAATTTGTGGAGTATCAGGACAAGATGGCGCATACTTAGCCCAACTACTCCTCGATAAAGGTTACACTGTCTGCGGCACGTCCCGCGATGCTCAAATATCCTCATTTCCCAATCTTACCCGCTTGGGAATACGCGATCGCTTAAAACTAGAATCTGTCGCCCTTAATGATTTTCGCAGCGTATTGCAAGTATTAGTAAAAATTCAACCAGACGAAGTTTATAATTTAGCCGGACAAACCTCCGTTGGTCTTTCCTTCGAGCAACCCGTCGAAACCTTGGAAAGTATATCCATTGGCACTCTCAACTTACTAGAAGCAATTCGCTTTTTAGACAAACCAATCAAATTTTACAACGCTGGCTCTAGCGAGTGCTTTGGCGATAGCAGCGACAAACCCGCCGATGAAACTACGCCTTTTCGCCCCAGAAGTCCTTACGCCGTCGCTAAATCCGCCGCTTTTTGGCAAGTTGCTAATTACCGCGAAGCTTACGGTTTATTTGCTTGTTCTGGCATTCTCTACAACCACGATTCGCCTTTACGTCCCGAACGCTTTGTTACTCAAAAAATTGTTTCCTCAGCTTGTCGTATTGCTCAAGGAAGCTCAGAAAAACTACATTTAGGCAATATTTCTATTCAGCGCGATTGGGGATGGGCGGCGGATTATGTGGAAGCTATGTACCTCATGTTGCAACAAGAGCAAGCAGACGATTATGTCATTGCTACAGGGGAAAGTTACTCTTTAGCAGACTTTATTGCCGCAGCTTTTGATTGTGTCGGCTTGGACTGGCAAAAGTATGTTGTTAGCGATGCTAGTCTGTTTCGTCCTACCGATATTGCGGTGGGTAGAGCAAATCCCGCTAAAGCTAAAGAAAAACTAGGATGGCAAGCAAAATACAAGCTTAAAGAAATAGTTCAAATGATGATGCAAGCAAAGCAAGCAGATTTAAGTAAATAATTACCAGATAACTTAATACTTGATGCGCTACAGCTTAAAATAAAAATAATTTTGGCAATTTCTGCAAATATCAGAATTTTCCAGCAATTATTGTAGATATAGTTTAATGCGTCTAGATAATTACACTGTTGGCACTTATACTCCTGGCGCAACCCTGGTTCAACAACTCCTTTGGTATTTTGTGGGCTTGCCTTTATTTCGCAGTTATTGGCTGCCTTTTACGGGGTTTAAGGTGTGGCTTTTACGTCGCTTTGGCGCAAAAATCGGACAGCAAGTAACAATCAAACCTGGCGTGCAAGTAAAATTTCCTTGGCGCTTGACAGTAGGCGATTATGTCTGGATTGGCGAAAACGCTTGGCTAGATAATGTTGCTCCCATAACGATCGCAAGTCATGTTTGTTTATCTCAAGACGTATACCTGTGTACCGGAAATCATGACTATCGCGATCGCAATTTTAAACTTATTCCTGCTCCCATTTATATCGAACAAGGTAGCTGGATCGCTGCTCGTGCCGTTGTAGGCCCTGGTGTTACGGTAGGCGAAGGTGCAGTTTTAGCTTTAGCTAGTGTTACTGGGCGCAATCTTCAACCTATGACTATCTACGCTGGCAACCCCGCTCAACCATTAAAGCAACGTATAATTTAATACTTATTATTTTTTCTCCAGAAGTTACAGGCGAGGAGCGAACGTCGCACTAAGTTTAATTTGTTCTCAAGATTCAAGTTATAGCTTTGTGTTTAAAACTGTTTACTTACTTACAAAGTTCCGTGCAATGCAAAACCTTGGGTGCGATCGCATTCAAAACTTAAATAATAAAATTCTATTTCACAATAAGCATAAAATCCTTTTTTTTGCCACCGTATTTTTTAAATAAAAATAGTATCAATAAAAATACTGAACTCAGTAAAACTACACTTGTACCAAAATAAAATGTAGGCTAAATTCCTTTTGTGATTTTATTGTGCAATCCTACCTTTTTACGTTTGCTACTTATGGAACTGTAGCTGAACGTAATTGTTTTAACTTATAATTTTTTACTTTTTTCTGATTTTCCTATAGCAAAACAATTTTTAATTTTTGGAAGAACAAGCTATTTTTTGCCAAAAAACAGAAAAACCTAGCAGTTACATAGTAAATACTTATCAGTTCATGGGAACACTATTAAAAATTTAAAGGGCTGGAAAGTTACGGATGTTAGAAAAAGATTTGTCACCTGCTAAACCTAAACTAAAGATAGTAAAGCAAAAATCTGACAAGAAAACCGAGCAAAATAGCGCTCTTAAACTATCTATTTTTACACAATTTTATCCTCCAGATTATGCCGCAACTGGTCAACTAATTGAAGAATTGGCTATTCAATTAGGAAAACAAGGAATAAATGTAAAAGTATTCACAGGACAGCCAGGCTATGCGTTTAAAAAAGAATTTGCTCCTTTAAAAGAACGTTTAGATAAGATATTAATTAGGCGCAGTCGCACGGCTCGACTTTGGAACTCGCGCATTCGTGGCAAAGCAATCAACGGAGTTTTATTTTGCGTGCGATCGGGATTGCACTTAATTAAATCCGCCGGTAGAGGAGATATTTTACTAATTACAACAGCCCCGCCTTTTCTTCAAGTTTTGGGCTATCTGGCTAACCGTTGCTTCGGCACACCTTACGTGTGTTTAATTTATGACCTGTACCCAGATGTTGCCGTAGAACTAAAAGTAGTTTCCCCTAAAAACTGGTTAGTAAGAGGTTGGGATTGGCTAAACAAAAAAATTTGGCTTCAAGCCCAAAGTATTGTGGTGTTAAGTTCCACCATGAAAGAACGAGTGCAAGCCAAATGTCCAGAAGTTAAAGACAAAATTTCTGTAATTCACAACTGGGCTAACCCAAATTGGATTGTACCCCTTGCTAAACAAGACAACTGGTTTGCTCAAAAACACGACCTAGTAGATAAATTTACAGTAATGTATTCAGGCAACATGGGTCGCTGCCATGAAATGGATACCATTATGTCCGCCGCCGAACAACTACAAGACGAGAATATTCAATTTGTGTTTATTGGCGGCGGAGCAAAACAACAAATCTGCGTCCAACAAGTTAATAAACTAAATTTGCCTAATTGCCGATTCCTGCCTTACCAAGAAAAACACGTTTTACCTCATTCACTTACAGCCTGCGATTTATCCTTAGTCAGCATTAGTTCGGGGATGGAAGGATTAGTTGCCCCTAGCAAACTGTATGGTATCTTAGCCGCAGGTCGTCCAGTAGCAGCGATTTGCGAACCACATTCCTACTTAAAGTCGCTCTTATCAGATGCCAATTGCGGTGCAACCTTTAACAACGGAGATGGAACAGGACTTGCAAAATTTATTCGTTACCTTGCTCAAAATCGAGAACTAGCCACTAATATGGGTACGGCAGGACGACAGTACTTAAAGTCCAACTTTACACCCGAAATTATAGCTCTTGAATACTCAAAGTTACTGCGTAAAGCAGCGATCGAGCCAAAATAACCTAGTGGTGTAGCCGAGGAGGTAAATTCTGTTGCTGGCAAACTTAAGTAAATTGCTAAAAAACAGACATTGAACGCTAAACTAAGGAAAATTTGCAATTAAATACAATTAAAAAAAATTATCCTTCACCGGATCGCTAATTAGTAGCTAAATTATGGAAGATCAGCAACGGACGCAGCCAATCAGTTTTGAAAAAAATGGCAAGCATTTACAGCAATCGCTGCCAACTTATACAAATTCTTTACCTAATAACTCTCCTCAGTCTGACGATGACATGGACTTACGGCAGCTATTAACAATAGTGCGCCGACGAATAGTAGTAATTGGCAGTGTAGCTGTTTCTTTTGCTGTTAGTGTTGGGGTTTGGACTTTTGCTCAACAACCTAAATACGAAGGCACGTTTAGACTTTTAGTTGAGCCTGTAACGACAGAAAATAAACTAGAAGGATTAACGCAAATTCCTGGCGTACCTCCTAATTTGCAACAAGAAGGCTTAGATTACAACACGCAAATTGAGGTTTTGGTAAGCCCGGAATTAATGGCACCAATCGTTAGCCGACTAGCTCAACAATACCCAGATATTGACTATAAATCAATGCTGGAGGATATGACAATTGAACGCTTTGAGAAAACAAAAATTTTAGAAGTCAGCTACCAAGATACTGAAAAAGAAAAAATTCAGTTTGTTCTGCAACAGTTAGCAAAAGATTATTTAAAATACAGCCTCCAAGAGCGGCAAACAAATCTACGCCAAGGAATTCAGTTTGTAGATTCGCAACTACCCGAATTGCAATTGCGCGTCAATAGCCTGCAAAAACAACTGCAACAATTTAGACAGCAATACAACTTTATAGATCCAGAAGTTAAAGGCGAACAACTATCCAAGCAAGTAGACAACATTCAATTGCAGCGCTTGGATACGCAAAAAGAACTAGCAGAAACTCGTGCTTTATACGCAAGTTTCCAAGCTCAATCGGGAGCAGCCCTCGCCGATAATCCGGCATTTTATGCAGCGACAAATACTCAAGAGCGCTCGGATACAGCCCAAGCCCTAAAAGAAGCTCCAGTTTATCAAAAATTAGTAGGTCAACTGCGGGATATAGAAAGTCAAATTGGCTCGGATTCAACGAGATTTCAAGAAGACAGTCCCAATATGGTCATACTCCGCAATAAACGCGAGAATCTACTGCCAGTATTGAGAGCAGAAGCGCAACGGATATTGGGCAATAAATTAGTAGAGTTATCAACAAAAATTTCAGGCTTAGAAGTACGTTTAGCAGAAATTGCCCAAGCAGAAAATCAGTTAAATCAATCCGTCGAGCAGTTGCCGACCTTAGCTCGTCAATATACAGACTTGCAAAGAGAGTTGAAAGTAGCAACCGAAAGCTTGAACCGATTTTTAGAAAAGCGCGAATCCTTACAGATAGAAAATGCCCAAAACGAAATTCCCTGGCAAGTAATCGCCGCACCTAAAGTAGAAAAAGAACAAATTTCCCCTAATATTAAGCGCAATTTAGTATTGGGCGCGATCGCCGGAATTATCGCAGGAATGGCAGCAGCGCTACTAGCAGAAAGGCTAGATAACGTTTTCCACACTCCTGAAGACCTCAAAGACTTGACAAAATTACCCTTATTAGGGGTAATTCCCTTTAATAGAGGTCTCAAGCAACTCGCACCTCTAGCTCAAGCAAAGGTAGAAAAGAAAGCAGAAGGCTACAAATTAGTATTGCCTAATATCAACAACACTCAAAACGAATCTTACTTTCCTTTTGTCGAATCTTTCCGCTCCCTGCACACTAATATCAACTTCCTGGGTTCAGATACCCCCATTAATTCTTTAGTTGTTAGTTCTGCCCAAAAAGGTGACGGCAAATCTACAGTATCGGTACAACTAGCCCAAGCCGCCGCCGCTATGGGACAGCGAGTGCTACTTGTAGACGCGGATATGCGCCTACCTCAAGTTCATTCGCGCTTGGGATTGCCCAACGAACAGGGATTGAGCAATATTATCTCCACCAATTTACCTGTATATGAAGCAATTCAGCGATCGCCTTTATGGGAAAACTTGTTCGTCATTACCGCCGGGCAAATCCCCCCCGACCCTATCAAATTGCTCTCCTCTAAAAAGATGCAAAATATTATGGTGGAATTGCGGAGTGAATTTGACTTAGTTATTTACGATACCCCACCAATATTAGGACTTGCCGATAGCAGTATCGTAGCGACTCACACCGCCGGAATTGTTCTAGTTGTCAGAATGGCAAAAACTGACCGGAATGTAGTTAGACAAGCATTAGATGGCTTAAAACTTTCGCGCGCTAATGTTTTGGGACTGGTGGTTAATGGTGTGAAAAAACATAGTGGTAATGCTTACAATTACTATTACTACAAAGCCCGAACTCCCAGCGTTAACTCATGAACCATTAAATACAGTGAAATTTAAAACAACTCCACGTCCTCTGCTAACAACAGCGTTAGTTTTAATTACCTTAGGTAATGCAGTTGAAGTATCTGCCATACCTAAAAGTAATTCGTGGCAACAGCTTATCCGCCGCAGCATACCCCCCGGATGGGCAATTCGTCTACCATCTCCTAATTGGTTCGATACTCGTATCGGTACGCCAGACCCCAGGTATATTAAAGTTACTTCAGTAAATCAATCCAGTTTAACGGTTAATATATTTAACTGCCTTGAGCAACAAGAATCTTGTTTAGTTGCAAGTGTAGGTATAAGCGATCGCAAATTAAATACTGCCACAGAACAATTAAAACAATATCAAGCCTCCGCTACACCAGTTGCCCTAAATAAAAATTTGCGCGGTTATTTGTTAACAAGTCCCGAATCCTCAATTGTGTGGGAGCAACAAGGGCAAGTTTATACCCTCAAACAGCAATCCTCGCCGCAAAACTTAATGGCGATGGCAAGAAAAATCGCTAACTCCCCCGCCATCAAAAGCCCAAAAGCCTTGCCTGTAAACGCAAGCGAAGGATTGCAAACACCTCAACAACTAGCGCAATCAACACCAGCACCCGAAAAAAAGTCGCCTTTATCCACTCGTCACCCCGTAGTGACAACCGCCGAACAATTAAGCCAAGGAGAAATTCTAGTTAATCTACGTTACCGCCAATCTTTTCTGTCCGGCGATGCCGCCGATACAGGTTTAACAGGTCAGCCAACACTCGGCATTACTTGGGGCGTAACAGATAACCTAGAACTAACTGTAGACGCTCAAACGGTTGATAACTCAGGACCCGGCAAGCAAGGAAGTTTTGATGTCAAAAGAATTAACGCCGATGACACTAGCCCAAACTTCTTTCAAGAAATAACTTTTCAAGGCAAACAAAGAATTTGGGAAAATCAATCAGGAAACCAGGCAATTAGCGGCGTAATTGCCTTCTCTACAGGGTTGCAAGGACGACCTTACCGATTTACCGATCCTACCACTAGAGCGATCGCCGACCAAGGCAGAAATAGCGGGCTAGTTACTTCTGTGGAAATACCTTATACAATTTCTCCTAGCGATCGCTTGCAATTAACGGTATCCCCAAAAATTGCTTTTTTGCCCGATAGTCATGCCCTTTATTTTAGTACGCCACCCGTCGCCGAGCCTGGCTCGTTTGGCACAACTTTCGGCGTAGCTGGCGGCGTAACTTATCGAATTTTACCCCGGCTTTTAGTCTGGGGCGATGCTTTTTTGCCTTTTACAGGTAATAACTCAATTAACCGCGAAACCGGACTTCCCGCTCGCAGCGTTGCTTTTAATGCGGGCTTGCGTTACTTAGTCAATCCCCGGTTAGCAACCGATATATTTGTTTCTAATACTTTAGGTAATACCGGAGCAATGTCTGTAGTAAGCGATCGCGCTTATACTTCTTTGGGCTTGGGTGTAACATTTTTACCCGGAGTTACGGGCGCTAATCGCAGCTACGCCCAAAGTTTTGGTACAACTCAAGAACCACCACCTAGCAGCCTAGCTGGATTTGCCTTTTTAGATGGCGGTACGGTAGCGAGCAATCAATTACTCCTAAATCTCGCTGGTGGAAGTCAAGGAATCTTAACTTCTCTGCGTTACGGAATTTTAGATGACCTAGAATTTGGGATTTTTCTTGACTACGTTTCTGGCATCATCGACGAATCGCAATTTGGCTTTAGCGGCAAAATTAGATTTCTTCATCAAGCGGATGGCGATCCGTTTACTTTAAGCGGTGTAGCAACTTTGGCGCGTTCTAACAACGTGCTAGTTAACCTTATCAATGACAATCGCAATGAATTCGAGCAAAGAGATTTAGATAAAGGTGGGTTTGCTTTTAGTAACGAAAGCGACGGCGAATTATTTATTATTACGCTTTCAGCGCCCTTTCATTATCAATTCACAAGCGGTAGCGCCCTTTGGTTTACTCCTACTTTGGGATACATTCAACGCAATGGCTTGCAAATTGCTGGCTTCAACTTGGGCGGCTCGTTGGCGCTAAGTAGAGACTTAGATGCGGTCGCCGAAGCTGGAATTAATTTTACAAGTGAAGGTAATGCTTTTACCGGAGACAATCTAGAAAATGCTATTCCTTGGACTGTTGGCTTGCGCTGGCAACCCTCGGACTTATTTGGTATTTCGGAAAATACCCCCCAACTAGAAGCTTATTTAACTAACCGGGTCGGCTCGTCACCTTTTGAAACTTTAAGAGTCCGGGCGGATAATGACTTAGCTATTGGTGTAGGTTTGGTATTACCCGTGCAATTTTAAACCATGAGCCGCGCCCCTTGGACACCCCTCCATGCTAGTTTGCACCGTACCTTAAAATCGCGCCATCTCCTACCTAAAGAGCAACGCTTACTAATTGCCGTCTCTGGCGGACAAGATTCTTTATGCTTGATCAAACTCTTAATAGACTTGCAACCTAAATGGGATTGGACGCTGGCGATCGCTCACTGCAATCATCTTTGGCGTGCTGATTCTGAGGCTAACGCTCTCCATGTCGAAAAACTGGCTAACCTCTGGTCAATCCCCTATTACGGCGCTACAGCCGCAGCTTCGCTGCCCAGCGAAGCTGCGGCTAGACAATGGCGTTACGAAGCTTTAAGTGAAATCGCCTTAGCTTGCGACTATAAGTATATTGTTACCGGACACACAAGAAGCGATCGCGCGGAAACTTTGCTCTACAACTTAATTCGTGGTAGCGGTTCTGACGGCTTGCAAGCGCTAACTTGGCAGCGAACTCTCAATAACGGACTGCAACTAATTCGTCCCTTACTGCAATTGTCAAGAGCCGCAACTGCCCAGTTTTGTCAAGCTATGGAGTTGCCCGTCTGGGAAGACAGTACGAACTTTGACTTAAAACACGCCCGCAATCGTATCCGCCACGAATTACTGCCCTACTTACACGCCTTCAACCCTCAAGTAGAAATTGCTCTAGCCCAAACCGCCGAGTTATTGCACGGCGAAGTTGAGTACCTAGAATTTGCCGCCCAGCAATTGCACGCCCAAGCTTGTCACCCTAATGAACCATTGAAACTCAATTGTCAAGTCTTGCAAGCTGCGCCCTTAGCCTTACAACGCCGAGTTTTGCGCCAAATGCTCATTCAAGCTATCGATCGCCGTCCTAATTTCGAGCAAATTGAGAAACTAATAGCCTTAATTTCCGCCCCCAATAAAACCCAAACCGATCCCTTTGCGGGAGGCGCGATCGCTAAAGTAGAAAATGGCTGGATCTGTTTAATAAAACCTTAGTTCAACAACTTTTCTCGGAGTTGTTCTACTTGAACTCGATCGTTGGGAACTCTCATCTGTTCGATATTAGAAGCGATCGCTGCTAATTTATGCTTTAACCCATCTAAATTATCTTGAATAGGTTGGAGCATTTCTTGATACAGATTTACTTTCCCCCCGCACTCCCCCGCTACTATTACTTGAGAGCGCAAGTTTTCCTCCAACTCCTGCAACTGCTGATGAATCGACTCTTGGGTAGAAGTTTGGCGATCGACATCTGCTTGCAATTGCTGCACCTGCGCCCCCGACTGGGTAATTTCCTGTTCCAGCTTTTGCAATTCTTTGGCAAATTGTTGCTTAATCGCGTCAACTTGAACGAGAATCGGACTTAAATCGATTTTATAATCCTCTTGTCTATTAGCAGGCGTAATTCCCTGCCGCCGCCATAATACTGCTTGATGCTGATTCAAAACTTGTTTGCGCTCCTGCAAGTTTTGACGCTGACCAACTAAAGTTTGATCCAAAAATTCATAAGTGTCTCGCTCATCAGCTAATTCAGTTTCTAGCAAAGAAAAATCGCTGCCAGTAGTTTGGCTCAACTTTCTTTGCAAGTCATCAATATTTTGCTGCAAAAGTTTGAGTTCTTCTTCTTGATCGTTAACAAAACGAGAAGCACCCTCTAAGTCTCTTTGCAAATCTTGAACTACTTGCTGTAGTTGGTCTAAAGGCATATTTTCCAGCGCGTTCACATCCACGTTTTGAGCGCTACCCAAATGAGCCGGATCGATTAAACGATGTAATTGGTGATAAATTTCCTCTTGCTTGCGTAACTTGATGCCCAAAATTTGCGCGTACTCTTGCTTGTTATTAAGAGCAGATTTTTGGATCTGTAATTCTACTAATGCTTGCTCTAAAGACTTTTGCGCCGTATCCCATTCAGTTTTACGGCTGACCAACATTGACTTAAGACTTTCGACTTCTTCTTGCTGGCGATCGGCGTTGGCACGTTGTTGCTCGAATTGTTGCCAGTGATAGCTTAAAATATTTTGTTGGTTATTAACTGTTTCGGTAGAAAAGTTTAGCTGTTCGGTTAAAGCTGCTTTTGGGGCAACACTTTGCGCTAAAAGATCGAGCAGTTGTTGCAATTGTTGCTTAGTGCCATCGTCTAATACCGTACCTTGCTGCTCCTCTAAGCGGCGTTGTTCGCCTCGCAAGTGTTCCCAAGCACCTTCTAATTCAATTCGATTGCGATCGACTTCCGCTTGCAGTTGTTCGACGCTATGTTGCGCGGTGGCAAACGCTTGCTTCTGCACTTCCAAACGCTGAAAATCCTCCTCTATATGCTGCAATTCATCTAGCCGTCCCTCCAACTCCATGTTGCGGCGGTTTAACTCCTCGCTTTGATAAGTTAAAGATTGCTTCCATTGCTCAATTTCTTCTTCTTGACCTTTAGCTTTTTCCATCTGGCGAGAAAAACTTTGCAGTATGCCCACCAAAGGACGACCAGCTTCGCGGATTTGCTGTGCTTGTCTGTTAGCATTCAAGTCCGCTAATACTAGCACCCCAACATTAAAATTGTTAGCTTCGTCTGCGGCGATCGCTTCTTCTCCTTGCACAGCAGCCCAGCTTTGATCTGGTCGTTGATAAGCAAGCAACCTTAGCTCCGCTTTGGCGGCCCCCATAAATCCAGTCTTAATTTTTTGCTTTTGTACTTCTGCTAAATACAGCACACCGATCGCCCTCTTAAATATACCTAATGCCCGATTTTGGGGCTAAACCTTGCCGAAAAATTGTTTAGTCCGTCTGCATCAAACTTAATGGAATACCAAAACAAAGAATTTTTCTCCTTTACTTTTAGCTTGCAGACTACTTAAGCAAAACTGTCTTGCTTTTATTTTGGACTGACGCAGGCTTAGAGCGCTACTAAATAATTCTCAAACTACTGAACGTGCGAATTATTTGTTACATACTGGCAACTACGCTCCAACGGACTGAATAAAAAATATTTATTATTTTTAACTTTTTGCCAATCCTAGTTATTAAATCCATAAAACCTTAGATAAATTTTCACGTACCTAGAGACATTCTTCTATAACCTTGGGCAGAATTAACTCAGACAATAGCACCGATTAAAATAATAGGATCGTTAGTTAAATGCAAGGCAACCTCAATGAAATCGATATTCGCAGCATTCTACAGTTGATTGAGCTAGGTCAGCGAACTGGCGAACTATTTGTCGAAGCCTATAGTGGCAGTTATACCCCCGATCGAGAGATCGATTCAAGCCTAGGATTACACAGTTCTCCGTCTTTGCCAACTCGCTCTTGGTTCGTTTTTTTTCTCAACGGTCAAATTATCTATGCCACCGACAGCAATACCAACTTATCTCGCCTGCGGGACTACCTCCGGCGCTATCAAGTCGCCCCCATCCTGGACACGATGCAAGTAGTTGCTTCCGGGGAGACAACTAATAATAATATTCCTGAATATACCTACTTGTGGGCGCTTCTAGAACACAATTTTTTGACCCCAAGTCAAGGACGCAGAATTATTCATAGCATTATTCAAGAAACGCTATTTGAATTACTGAGTTTACATCAAGGTAAGTTTATTTTTGAGCGCGTCCTCCCCTTAACACCGCAATTAACTACCTTAAAAATTAGCTCGGCGATCGCCAAAATTATGCAGCAGGTGCAACAATGGAAGCAATTGCATCCCCACATTACTTCTCTTGCTCAGTGTCCGATTGTTACCGATAAGCTACAGTTGCACCAATATCTACCAGAATCTACCCTCAATCATTTGGAGCATTGGGCTGATGGTAAAACTTCTTTACAGCAGTTAGCCCGCTATCTCAATCGCGATCCTATAACCGTTGCTAAAGCAATTTATCCTTTTATCCAAAAAGGTTGGGTGCAATTAGTTCATCCTCCTAATTGCACCCCATCTAGTAACTATTATCCGCAATTTTCTTTCGCAAAACCTCCTAAAGTTGCGTGCATCCATGAAGATTTAGCCCATTGCCAAGTCCTCAAAGCTTTTTTTAGCCAACATCAAAAAATTGAAACAGTTTTTCTAGACGATGGCAGCAAAGCTCTTAGCTTATTATTTGAAATTCAGCCGGATTTAATTTTCTGCGACTTAGCATTATTGCAGTTAAATGG
>JAPJOW010000080.1 GCA_030826005.1 Aliterella sp. RAGGC_92 | reverse complement strand
GTAGCCACCGCCGCTACTTCAATTTCCTCGGTAGCGACAACGGGTTTAAATTGGCTATTTGCAGATGGGATAACTTCTACTTCTAACTTATGCGGTGCGCCATCAAAAAATTGTTGCTGCCAGTTTAACTTACCCGTAGCATCGGGAATGCCTTGATAAGCGAAAGCTACCCAGTTATTTTCTAATTGAGTTGTTTTAACTTTAAAAATTGCATCTGTTAGCGGCTGATTAGTTTTTGGCTCGATAGCTTCAACTTGTAAATTAGCTAATTCTCCTACGGCGGTGAGATTGTCGCCGCTTATTTTTACTTGTAGCTGGGAATTGTTGCTAACGGCGGTTTCTTTAGGTGAGGAATGAGCATGATCGTGAGACTTGGATACTTCGGCGCTAACATTAACTACAAGCAAGCTGGCGATCGCTACTAACACCGCTCCACTCAATAATAATCGTACTTTGGCTGGGGCAATTTCCCCTTGTTGGGGTAAAGGTTGTTTACCCATTACCCAACCGCCCCCAATCCCAACGGCTAATAAAACTGCTAGTAAAATTAAGTAATTGCGATACTTAACGGGATTTTCTGGGATATCTAAAGTTAAAGTTTGCTCGATGGGGCTAAACTGATTGGCAAGAATTGGCGTAACACTTACTGCTAACTGGTATTTGCCCCGAATTGGCAGCATTTGTTGAAATTGAACTTTACCTTCAGGAGCGATCGCCTTTAATTCTAGTAGCTTCGTACCTTCGGCAACCGGAAAATCTGTTGATAAAAAAGGAGTAGGAGGCGGCGTAAATATTTGAATTTTAAATAAACTATTTGTCAACAATTCCCCGGCGGGATTTCGCGCTGTCAACGTCAGTAAGGTAGGCGATTGAGGCGTTAGAGCTTCCGCTTCAAAAGGGTAAAATTGTCCAATTGGTGGATTTGTAGTTAGTTGAATCGCGGGCGGCGGTGTTTGAGATATACCCACAACTGCCAACAAAAGTAAGCTCATCAAACCTGTAAAGGTTATAATGAGCGCCGAGCGCTGAGATTTTGACATGATGCTTAATGACAGCTAATCGTTAAAGTGTGGTGGCGCAAAGAGTGCATCGAATCGTGGGCGGCGGGGTAAGTGGAAAAATATACCGTCCACAGCGTCAAAGCGCACAGCGAAGTATATAGTGTCAACTGTACGGGCAACGATAAAGTCCAATCAATCGCCCGATTTTGAACGTAATTAAGATTATTTGTAGCTCTCACAACCAGTGTTCCTCGCACATTAATGTAGAGTTTGCGATCGCAGGCATTCTGACTTAAAGGCTTTAACCTCATCACAGTTGCGGAACAGCGTTGGAATTTCACCAAACTTTCCCTTTACCTCTAGTTACTTCCACTAGAATCAATCGCGTTAGGCAATCATTCTAACACCGTTGCGATCGCCAAAACTAACAGTAAAATGTAATGCTAATTAGTCTTGAGGTTAAGTAACAATATGTGTACAGCTTGTTTACTATTTTCCACTTTAATGCTTTTCACTCCGGCTGGGGATGCCGCGCCAACTAAGGGAGTTTCTGTAGCCCAAGAAACTCAAGTAGCTATTACCCAAATGGTTAAGCAATTACCTAAGTCTGCCGATACAAAGCTATTACGCAGTGGGCTATTAGATTTGCATTCGCAATTAGCGACGACAAAAAACGATACCCAAGCCCAACAAGTTATTAATAGCGAATTAAATATTTTATCGCAGCAGTTAAATAATTCTGATAGCGGGGAGGAAGTAACCGAGTTGCTAGAAGATATGTTGATAGAAGACGAACCCGCACCCCAAGTAAAAAGTTTAAGCCCTACGCCAAATAAATCTATTCCCACTTGGGGATGGTTGCGTTGAAAAGGTTAGGGGGCGTAATGCTTTACGCCCCCTACGTTTCCTGTTTGGGAATCTCCGACGGTTTCCTAAAACCTGTCTCAAAGAAGGTGCAACCCATGCGCCCTACTTCAATATTTCTTCTAACTGGTGCTGATTCCAAAGAGTTTGATATAACCCTGGCTTTTGCACTAATTCGGCGTGAGTACCAGCTTGCACAATTTGCCCTTTATCCATCACCAAAAGTCTATCGGCGGTAGCGGTGGCGGATAATTGATGAGAAATAAATACAACGGTTTTGCGTTTAGTTCCGTGAGAGAGATTATTTAAAATATCGGTAGCAGTTTGATTATCTACGCTTGAAAGCGCATCATCTAATATTAGTACGGGCGCATCTACAAGCATCGCTCTAGCTAACGCGGTACGTTGCCTTTGACCGCCAGAAAGAGTAATCCCGCGTTCTCCGACGATAGTTTTATATTGCTGGGGAAAATTGCGAATTTCCCCGTCTATTTGGGCAACTTTGGCACTATATTCAACTTCGGCTTGGTCGCTTACCGGATCGCCGTAGCGGATGTTATTTTTAATTGTAGTGCTAAATAAAAAGCTATCTTGAGGAACATAGGCGATCGCTTGACGTAAAGAATCTAAGTCAAGAAGCGTAATATCGATCCCATCTAAAAATAATTGCCCAGGTTCAATATCAAGTAAACGCGGTATAGCATTAGCTAAAGTTGATTTCCCCGAACCAATCGCCCCTACAATTGCTACAGTTTCCCCCGGAGAAATTGTTAAATTGACATTATCTAACGCTGGAGTAGTAGCACCGGGATAAGTAAAGCTGAGGTTTACAGCCTTTAGTTCGCCTTTTACTTGTTCTTTGGGTAAACGGATAACTTGCTCAGAGTTTTGAATTTTGGGCGTGACCGTTAAAATAGATTCAATGCGATCGATACTAACTTCACCTCGTTGGTAAGCTGTAATCGTAAAGCCTAATAGCGCTGTCGGAAATACCAAACGCTCTACATAGATTAAGAGTTTAAGAAAGTCACCAATCGTAATTTGTCCAGAAATAATTTGGCTAGATCCCAACCACAGTAAAATTAGCAAGCTCACATAAGCAAGTCCCCCCACTAGCGGAAACAAAGTATTGCGGGTTTTGGCTAGTTGTAAATTCGCAGCTAACAGCCGTTGGTTATTTTGACTAAAAGCACGGCGCTCGTTTTCTTCTTGGGCGTAGATTTTAATTAGTGCAATCCCGCTCATATCTTCTTGAATCAACTCGCTAACGAGGGAAAGTTCCTCTTGTACGCGCACTTGTTCGTTGCGGAGGCGATCGCTAAATAACTGTACAGTAATTAGCATAAAGGGATAAATAGCGATCGTTGCTAAAGTTAGCTGCACGCTAATTGCTAACATCGCTGGAAGCGTCAGGGCGTAAGCAAATATAGTATTTGCCAAACTCAACACCGCAAAACCTAACAAGCGCCGGATATTTTCTACATCGCTAGTGGCGCGGTTAATTAAGTCTCCCGCCGTATTTAGGGCAAAATAAGCAGGTTCAAGTTTGAGTAAGTGTTGAAAAATCTTTTGTTTAAGATCAAATTCTACCTGTCGCCCCACCCCAAATAAAGCAATGCGGGACACCATGCGGATAACCCACATCACCGAACTAAGAACAATAATTAGAATGACATATCGTAAAACTTGGTCAAAACTGAAAGCATAGCGAAATTTATCAACAATTTCCCCAATCAACTGCGGAATATATACACCAATAGCATTGACAACGAATAAAGCAACAATACCTACAGTAGTTGCTTGCCAATGGGGGCGGAGGTATGAAAGTAGTTTAGCAAGTCGAGATTGAGCTTGAGCCATTAGAGCAATTGAGCAACTATTGCGATTTTAACAAGAGTTGCGATCGCTATAGTTACGGTCAAAAGTTAGGTAATTGCTGCAAAATGTCAAAATTTTGCGCGTATAGGTTGAATTTAAGATTGTTTTGCTGCTTGTCTGACAACTTCAACATCTATTGCTAACACCTGGGCTATTTGCTCTATACTCAACCCCAATTCTATTAAGCTTGGCACAGTCTCTAATTTTGCTGCCTGACGACCTTGGCGTTCGCCTTCTTCACGACCTTGGCGTTCGCCTTCTTCACGACCTTGGCGTTCGCCTTCTTCACGACCCTGGCGTTCGCCCTCGGTAAAGGCTTCTTGGTAAACTCTTGTATTTCTAATCAAATCTAAACCTAACATTGCTTCAACCTCCTGACGGCTAAGAGAAGGAAATTTGTATATTACTATCGTCTCAATAAATTCGATAATTTGCTGCTGTGTCTGTGCATCTACTAACTGTTGTTTTGCTTTAGCAATTAGCTCTTTAGCTTTTGTAGCTGCTACTTTTTCGCTTTCTATTACTAATTGGACAATGCCTACACCAATAGACTGATTTGTTTGCCCTAATTCATCTAAGTATATTCTTTGTACCCGATCGCCTGCTAGGAGAAATTGATAAGGTAATGGCGGCGGGGATTCAACACCCCGCCTAGGATACACTACAATTGCCTGCCAATTATTTACGGCTTTGTATTGGTATATATACAAAAATATTTCTGTAAAGAGACGATAGTAAAATGTTTCGTCTTTTTGAAACTGCACTTCAACAAAGTAAATGGGTAAACTTGGTTTGTCTGTTGGTGGTAAAAATAGCCCATCTAGGCGAAAGGCTACTTGTTTAAGTTCAATTGATGTAAATTGATAGTCATCCGCTTGAGTGCTAGATTGACCGATTAGTTCAAAAAAGATACTTGGAAATTCTTGAAATAATTGGTAAAACAGAGTATCAGTTTTCATAGGCAAATTTAGCGCAGCAGCATTTTAACTATAGAATGCGATCGCTTTTTAACCTAAAATTTGAGAAATCGTGCGATTAGCCTGGGATGCGTAACTACCACCAAATAGATTGAAGTGATTGAGAATGTGGTAAAGGTTATACAAGGGTTTGCGTTGCTCGTAACCTGGCTCTAAAGGAAAACTATTGTTGTAGCTTTGATAAAAAGCCGCCGGAAAACCGCCAAATAGTTCTGTCATTGCTATATCTACTTCGCGATCGCCATAATATAGAGCAGGGTCAAAAATTACGGGTTCTCCTCTTTCTGTACAAGCGGCGTTACCTCCCCACAAGTCGCCATGTACTAATGATGGTTGCACTTGGTGCGATAGCAATTGAGGAAGGGCGGCTAATAATTCTTCTTGCTGCGGAAAATTCCCCCCCTTGCGGTTAGCTAGTTGAAATTGATAGCCCAGGCGATGAGTAGCGTAAAACTCTACCCAATCAGTTGTCCAATTATTAATCTGGGGGGTAGAACCAATCGTATTATTTTGTTCCCACCCAAAACCCTTAGAGCTAATTACGCGGTGCATAGCAGCCAAATGTTGCCCCATTTGTTGCCAAGAATTAGTAGTTGCTGCGCCTAAATTCAGCCATTCCAACACTATATAAGCGGAACTTTCAGCTACTCCCCAACAAATGGGTTTTGGGACGCGGATAGTATTTGTTTGCGTCATCTCTTGCAACCCTAATGCTTCGGCTGCAAACATCTCAGCTTTAGCCGCTTGATTTAGTTTCACAAAATAAGTAAGTTCGCCATCGCTGACTGCATAACCTTGATTAATACAGCCACCACTTACAGAACGATGACTTTTAATTTTAAATTCCCCTTGAGATTGGGAAATATGTTCGGCTATTTGCGTCCACATAGCTAAATTAAGGCTTGAGAATAACCGCACCGTAAGCATTTGCGGAAAGATACTTTTGAGCGGCGGCTTGCATTACCCCCGCATCGAGGGCTTGGATTCTAGAAGGGTAATCAAAAGCTGGTTCTAGGTTTCCCACCATAGATTGATAATAACCGTATAAACCCGCGCGATCGCTTGGGCTTTCGTTAGCAAAAATAAATCTATTAGCTACTTGAGTGCGAATGCGGGCAATTTCCCATTCTTCTACAGGTTGAGTTTGAATAGTATTTATATGTTGGGCAATAGCGGCTTCTACTTGCGCTAGGTTTTCTACCGGAAGGGTTGCAGATATATAAAAAGTCCCCTGCAAGCGTTGAGTCATATTGCTTACAGAAATGCTCGAAACGAGTCCTTTTTCTTCGCGTAAATCCCGCACTAGCCTAGAAGTACGTCCCGATCCTAATATTGCCGCTAATACATCTAAAGCGTAAGTTTCTTGCAAATTGCTCAATCCTGGAACGCGCCATACCATTACCAACCGCGCTTGTTGCAAACTATCATCCTTTAATTCGTGGCGGACAATTTCTGTAAAAGCGGGTTCTTCAGTCAGAGTATTTGCTAGAGGTTGATGAGTAACTATAGGTGAGGGATTAGCAGCTTCTTTTCTCTTGAAAAGCTTTGGGGAGGAATCCTCCTCCCCCAAACTTTCCGCAAAACTATTAGAGACAATTTCAATTAATTCATCTACAGGCAAATTACCTACAGCAACGGCGGTAATAGACTTTGGTTGATACCAAGACGAGTGAAAATCGCGCATTTGCTGCGGTTGTAGTTGCGAAATTACGTCAAATTCTCCCAGTACCGGGCGGCGATAGGGTAAACGATTAAAGGCGGTTTGCATTGCTTGGGCAAAAGTGCGTCGCCGGGGATTATCATCAGAGCGGCGGATTTCTTCTAATACAACTAACTTCTCACGACTAAAAGCATCGTCGGGGATGAGCGAATTAAGCACTACATCTACTTGCAGAGGCGCTAGACTGGCAAAATCTTTCGGGGCGGTGGTGATGTAGTAATGAGTATAATCTTGGCTAGTTGCAGCGTTTGTAACCGCTCCTCGTTCTTCTATTTGGCGCTCAAATTCTCCGCTTGCAATGCGCTGAGTTCCTTTAAAAACCATGTGTTCGAGAAAGTGAGCCATACCATTAATTTCGTCAGGTTCATTAGCAGAACCCACATTAACCCACAAACTTAGATTAACGGCTTCTACGGGCATCTGCTCGGCAACAATGGTTAAGCCGTTGGGTAGCGAATGCAGAGTAGGAGAATTTAAACGAGGCGGTTTTACAACAGTTGAAGTCATTAGGAGTACGCAAGAAGCCAGTGTTTCCTTATCTTAGCTATTCTTAAGTGCGGGCAGAGAAAATAATGGTATTTTGATAAGACTTCGCTAAACCGAAAATATATAAACTTTATTTAAGCTATGTTAACTGTTCAACAAGTAAAAGCTAAAAAAAAGTCCCCTCGTCGCAACCTGTGGTTAGAAAAGTTACTTGCAATTATTGCTGTTATAAATTTAGTTTTAGTTACGTTCGATCTAAGTTATATATATCTGCGAGATTGGTATTTTATAGAAGCGCCAACGATAGTTAGATACTATGACCAAGTAAAAGGTATAGAACCTCATCGCGAAACTCAAAGATATCTTGATAAAGTAGACCAATTAACAACCCAAGTGCAGCAAACTGGTTTGCAATCACCAGAAGTTGAAAGCGTATTGCAACAGTTGCGTCAGCTTAGTAATGAAATGATTGAAGATAATCCTTTTGATGTGGCGGGAAAAACCGGAAATTTAGCCAAAATCAAAAGATTGATGCGTACTCATGTAGCAATTTTTAATAACCGCGTTATAGAAGCATCAGCCCACGAAGCATTTACATTATTTTGGAGTCAGTTATATTTATCTCAAGTAGGTTGGGAGAGAGAAATTAGCTTTTTTAATGCTCAATTGCGTCCGTTAATTGAAACTAACTATTATCGAGATATTGGAGAAACAGGACAATTTATCGATAAGTTTTGGCTAATAGATTTACCGTTTATAGCTATTTTTAGTCTAGATTTTTTAATCCGGGCAGTTTTTATTAGTTTCCGCAATCGTTTAAGTTTATTAGAAGCAATGTTGCGGCGCTGGTATGATGTTTTTTTACTACTACCTGTTTTTCAGTGGTTGCGAGTAATTCCGGTAACAGTTCGCCTGTACCAATCTCAGCTACTAAACCTCGAACCTGTGCGATCGCAAATTAACCGCGATTTTGTTGCCAATTTTGCGGAAGAAATTACCGAAATTGTGGGAATACGAGTTATAGATCAGCTTCAAGAAGCAATTAGTAATGGTAGTATTAGTCGTCGGCTGCTACGTTCTCACGGCGGTTATATAGATATCAATAATACTAATGAAATAAGCGCGATCGCATCTCGCCTAGTAAAAGTAAGCGTTCATCAAGTTATTCCCAAAATTCAGCCAGAAATAGAAGCATTAATTCATTACAATCTGCAAACCATACTTAGCCAATCTCCGGTATACAAACCACTGCAAAACCTACCAGGAATAAGTAATTTACCTAAACAGTTAGCAAGTGAAATAACAAAATCTGCTTATAGTGCAATTGTAAATATGACAGAAGATAAGCAAGGCGCAAAAATGTGGCAGCAACTAACAAATAATTTTACTAAAACTCTAGAATTAGAATTGCAAAAAGAACACAACTTAAAAGAGATTCAAACTTTACTTGTAGACTTATTAGAAGAAATTAAAATTAACTACGTTCAAAATATTGCTGATGGTGGGATGGAAGAAATATTAGAAGAATCCGAGCAAATTAGACGCATTAAACGTAAAAGATAAAAGTAAGGAAAATTATGGTTAATTCATTAGAAATAAATACACCGATTAGAGTAGGTTTAGTGGGTACGGGGTTTGCAGCAAAACTTAGAGCCGAGACATTGCAGCAGGGCGATCGCGCTAAATTAGTAGCAGTAGTTGGTCATGATGCCGATAAAACCGCCGAATTTGCTCAAAAATATAATGCCGAAGCGATCGCATCTGTAGCAGAATTAGTAAGTTTAGATATAGATTTAGTAATTGTTACAGCTATCAATAGCGAACATGGTGCGGCGTGTCGTCAAGCCTTGCAGCACGGGAAGCACGTTGTAGTTGAGTATCCCTTATCTTTAGACGTATACGAGGCGGAAGAATTAATTAACCTCGCATCTCGGCAAAATAAACTACTGCACGTAGAACACATCGAATTACTAGGCGGATTGCACCAAGCCTTAAAAGAGAATTTACCAGCAATTGGCAACCCATTTTACGCCCGTTATAGCACCCTAAATCACCAATCTCCCGCACCTCAGCGTTGGACTTACAACAAAACATTATTTGGCTTTCCCCTGAGTGGTGCATTATCGCGGCTGCACCGCCTGACAGATTTATTTGGTACTGTTGCAACTATTAGCTGTCAAAACCGCTATTGGGGTACAGAGGGGGAGTTTTTCAAAGCTTGTTTGTGTACAACGCAGTTGCAATTTACTAGCGGACTTATCGCTGAGGTTGTTTATGGGAAAGGCGAAACTATCTGGCTGGAAGAACGCAAATTTACCGTTGATGGCGAAAAAGGTGGTTTAAGTTTTGACAAAGAAGACGGAATATTAATCGATGCTGAAGGGACAAAACCCATTGAAGTAGGGACGCGCCGGGGTTTATTTGCTAAAGATACAGCTATGGTATTGAGCCATTTAATTGATGGTACGCAATTATATGTTAGTACCGCCGCAAGCCTGTACGCCCTCAAAGTTGCAGATGCCGCTAGACGTTCCGCTCAAACTGGTCAAACTGTGACTTTGTAGATTGATTTAGGAGATATATTTTACTGAAATTAAGCTGCCAGAAGTTTGTTTGCTGGATGTTAGTAGAACCTCTGTGGATTTTGGGAAACAGAAAAAGTATACTTATTGTATATACAATAAATAATTAACTGGACTATCAATATATGGCTTCTCAAGTGGCTAAATGGGGGCATAGTTTAGGTATTCGCATACCTGCGCCGATAGCTAAACAAGCGAATTTAAAAGAAGGGACTGCCATAACCTTCGCTGTTGTGGAGGGTAATATTGTGATTCGACCAAGGAAAAATAAATATACTCTTGACGAGCTTCTAGAAGGGATGACACCAGATAACGTACATAGCGAAACTGATATGGGAGGCGCTATCGGAAATGAAGTCTGGTAGTCAAAAGATTTACATACCAGAGCGAGGCGATGTTGTAAAAATAAACTTTAGTCCTCATCAAGGACACGAACAGGGATTTGAACGACCTGCTATTATTTTATCGCCCAGCCAGTATAACAGAATGACATCACTAGCCCTAATGTGTCCAATAACTACAAAATCAAAAGGGTTCAAGTTTGAAGTTCAACTCTTTGATGGGATGCAAACGGTTGGCGTTGTTTTAAGCGACCATATTAAAAGTTTTGATTGGAAAGCACGCCAAGTTAAGTTTATTGAAAAAGCTCCCGTCGAATTAGTTGAGGAAGTATTAGCCAAATTGGAAACTTTATTAACTTGACTGCATGAAAGCGCCGGGATAGATAGCGGGTAGTAAGGATTTTATAGAAAAATACATTAATTATCTACAGGCGGCACTGCCGAGGGACACAAATCTGCAAGGATGCACTCGTCACATTGCGGACTTCTTGCCTTACAAACTAATCTGCCATGATATACCAATCTAATTGACCAATTTTCCCAGTCTGGCTGAGGCAACAAGCGCATCAAATCGCGCTCGATGCGAATTGGATCGGAATATTCCGTCAAGCCTAGGCGATCGCTCAATCGCTTGACATGAGTATCTACCGTCACCCCCGCATTGATGTTGTAAGCGTGAGCCAGCACTACATTCGCTGTCTTTCGGGCTACTCCTGGAAGCTTTAACAATTGCTCCATGCTTGCAGGTACTTGTCCGTTAAAGTCCCGAACTAGCAAAGCGCAAGCTGCTTGAATATTTTTAGCTTTATTGCGAAAAAAGCCTGTAGAACGAATTAAAGCTTCTAATTCTTCCACCTCCGCCTTTGCCAAAGCCGCCGCATCGGGAAAGCGGCGAAACAACTCTGGCGTAACTAAATTAACGCGCTCGTCGGTGCATTGCGCTGATAAAATAGTTGCCACCAGAAGTTGGACGGGCGTTGCATAATTGAGCGTACAGGGTGCGTCTGGATAAAGCCTTTTCAGACGCACCAAAATCTCTAATGCCCGTTGCTTTTTAGCTGCCCATTTGCGAGTAATGCTCACTGAAACAGTCTTTGTACCCACTCCAAGTTTGCCGTGTCGCGCACGATCAAGAAAATTCCCAAACCTAACAATAACATCAGCCCGGTTTGCATTACCCCATCTTGAATTTTTGTTGGTAAAGGTTTGCCACGCAAAGCCTCAAATAGCAAAAATGCCAGTTGACCGCCATCTAAAGCAGGTAAGGGTAAAGTGTTGATTACTGCTAAGTTGATGCTAATTAAAGCCGCAAATTGCAGTAAATTAGCGATATCAGAACGAGCAATTTTTGCACCAAAATCAACGATCGCCACAGGCCCCGAAATTTGTCCCGCCGTTTCGCCAAAGTTGCCAATTAGCTGCCCAAAACCGTTGATTGTTAGTAATACAATACGTTGAAATTCTGTCGCCGCCGCGCTAAAAGCCTCCAATACACCCACTTTTGTGCGTTCTACACTGCCATTAGGGGCTAGGGCAATACCAATACTGCCGCGATCGCCTGCTTTGGCTTCCGGGGTGACATTGACTGTCAATTGTTCGGTTTTACGCTCAATTTTTAGTTCAAGTGGTTTGCCTGCACTGGTTTTAATAATTTGACTCAAAGCCTCCATCTCTTGCAGGGAGTTGCCAAAAGTGCGATCGTTTACTGCCAAAATTACATCGCCGGGTTTAATTCCCGCCTCTGTTGCTACGCGGCTGACATTGGCGGCTAATTCCGGTACTAAAACCCCTGGTAGACTTGCTTGGGGAATCCCCACAAAACCAATATGAGTTACCAGTAGTAAGTAAGCAAAAATTAAGTTAGCAATAACTCCGGCGCTAATGACAATCGCGCGATCGATTACCGGGCGATTGCGGAGCAAATCGGGGTCGTTGGGAGGAATTGTGCTATCCGGGTCATCATCGGGAAAGCCGACAAAGCCACCCAGGGGAAACGCTCTTACCGCGTACTCAGTTTCGCTTCCTTGATACTTAAATAAAACTGGCCCAAAACCTAAAGAAAAACGATTGACGTGAATACCCTGAGAACGGGCGGCTATAAAGTGTCCTAGCTCGTGTACTACTATAAGCACCGCTAAAACGGCGATCGCTGCCAATACTGACATAGAAAATTTTAATTAAACGCAACATTTCTTTAATTCTACGCTGATGTCGCCTTGAACGGGGTGAAGGAGGCAGGAATTACGAGGATTTAGGCTGTACTAATCAGGCGATCGCATCTACTAGGATGAGAAATAGCTAGAGGTAAGTCGAGGCTTGTTGACTTTACGTTTTCCGGCAGTATATTCAAGTTCAATAACAAGGTGTACTCCTCAACCAGCTATCAAATCTGAATTACCGGAAGCTTTTGCAATGCTTTTTAAAGCAGCATCTGGTTATAGCCAAAAAAATTCTCTAAACATAGTCTTTTGGGACTATTTGACTTTAGCCAAGCGGTTGCTTTTTGTTTTCTTACCACCAGCAAAATTTCCCAAGGCAGGAAACGGAAATTATCTTATCGCACCCAGTCTGAATCTCCCTAAGTTTTATCGCTATCTTCCTTTTGTAGAACTAAAAGAAAAAAGATTACAACACTACTTAGCTATTTAGTATTAACCTTGTGTTAGTATCTCCTTAATCTAACCATAATGAATGCCAAATTGAGTTAGAGATGTCAGTTGCAGTAGAAAGAAGCAAGTCATCATGTACGTGAAATCGCTTTGGCGCTGTCAAGTTAAACCTCTACTTTCAGTATTGACTCATATTTATATACCAGCGCTGCTTGCGCTACTGACTCTAACCTTTGCAAGTCGGCTGGCGGGCATATCAATATCGTATTTCACTCGCGATCCGTCAGCGATAATGGGCGCGCCATTTTACATTGGCTTGCTCTCAAACCTTGGGATCTTGCTGTGGTGTTCTGCGGCAGTTACTTGCTTATTTAGCTTTATAGTCTTCCAAGGCGTTGTTAAACACACTGAGTTTGCCTTATTCTTCTTATTTTCAAGTGTTTTAACAATTGTTCTTCTATTCGACGATTTGTTCTTAATCCACGAAAGTGTTTTTCCGCACTACTTGAATATTCCTGAAAAATTATTTTATGTAAGTTATGTGATAGCACTGCTAACTTACCTTGTTAGATTTAGGAAGACAATTTTAAAAACAGAATTTCTACTTTTGTTTTTAGCCCTCAACTTTTTTGGTTTGTCAATTATTATTGACTTATTCCAGCAAACCTTTCACCTACTAAGACCTAGCTTGGCAGATTTAATTGAAGATTTCTCCAAGTTTTTGGGAATTCTTGGTTGGTGTACTTATTTTGTCAGGGTATGCACAAAACAGGTAAGAGGCATAGTTTGGCTTCAATAAAGCTTGTGTCGCACAAATTGATAGGAAGTATAACAAAGTACACGATCGAGCTAGGGCGACTATAAAAGATCGCGTTTAAGTAATGGTTGTAGTACTTCTGGTATTCTTACAGTCCCATCGGGCTGTTGGTAATTTTCTAAAATCGCTGCCATTGTGCGCCCTACAGCTAATCCCGAACCATTTAGGGTATGCACGAACTGCGTACCTTTTTTCCCAGCTTCCTTAAAGCGGATTTGCCCTCTACGTGCCTGAAAATCCGTGCAATTAGAACAGCTAGAAATCTCCCGATATTTCCCCGCCGATGGTAGCCATACTTCCAAGTCGTAGCATCGCGCCGCCGAAAATCCCATATCGCCACTGCATAATTCTAAAACTCGAAAAGGCAACTTTAAGGCTTGTAAAATAGCTTCCGCATCTTGGACTAATTTTTGATGCTCGTCTTCAGAATTATGTGGATGCACAAACTTTACTAATTCAACTTTATTAAATTGATGCAGGCGAATTAAACCCCGCGTATCGCGCCCGTAAGATCCAGCTTCGCGGCGAAAACAAGGCGTATACGCGCAGTGATGAATTGGTAGGTTTTCCGCCGCTAAAATTTCTTCGCGATATAAGTTTGTAATTGGTACTTCCGCCGTTGGACTTAACCACAAATCGTCATCTGCACATTTAAAGCTTTCTTCCGCAAATTTGGGCAACTGTCCTGTAGCTGTTAAGGATTGAGTATTAATTAATACTGGCGGCATCGCTTCAATATACCCCGCCCCAATATGGCGCTCTAACATAAATTGAATTAATGCCCGCTCCAAAGCCGCCCCCGCCCCTAACAGCGTCACAAACCGACTTTGGGCAACTTTTGCCGAGCGCTCAAAATTAAAAATACCTAATTTTTCGCCAATTTCCCAGTGGGGCAAAATATCAGGGTTTTGCGGGATAAATTCATCTCCCCAGCGCCGGACTTCAACATTTTCGGCTTCGCTTCTCCCTACGGGTGTAACGTCGCTAGGCAAGTTTGGTAAAGCCAATAGTAGTGTTTTTAATTCCTCAAATAACTCTCTTTCTTGGGGTTCTAGTTCGCTAACTTGAGCCTTAACTTCATTACCTTCGCTTCTTAAAGCGGCAATTTCCTCATCTTGAGGATTAGCTTTGATTTTTTGCCCGACTAACTTACCAATTTCATTACTACGGGCTTGGAGATGGGATTTTTTTGCCTCAAGTTCGCGCATCAGCTTATCTCGCTGCAATATCGGCGCTAAATCGTACTCGCCGCGACGATTTAGTAACTCTTGCACCTTTTGCGGATTTTCTCTAATTTGTTTAATATCCAGCACGGATGATTACCTAATTTTTCTGCCCATAGTTCAGCATACAATAGCTACTCGCTCACTGTTTAGTAACGCGATTGAGTAAAAATAAAGTAGCTATAAGTCCCGCAAAATGAGCCGCCACTGTATTTGTATTTGCTTGGACTACAAAAATATCTACCGGACGGATAATTTGTTGGGGGTTGTAAATCGCCGCCCCAAAGCCTTGCGGTAAAGACAAAGAACGCAAAAGCAAAATTCCCGCGATCGCCTGCGCCCCTAAAATAGTTAGTAAAGTTCCTACCAAATTGACAATTAGCCCCAATCTCAGAATTTGGATTGTATCGGTTTTACGCGGGCGATTATTGGGATTGGTTGATTGCAAGCGTCTACCAATCCGGGTATAGCGAAAAGCTATATAGCCCCCAATGCCTAAAGTAATAATGCCACTAACCGCAAAGACTATACCAATTCCAGTTCCAGCGCTTCTTTGCCCTTGAGTACCTATATCTCGCCCAAGACTTGCAAATATTAACACCAAGGTAGAAACGACCCCTAATACCAACTGAACCCAGAAACTAGCCCAGCCAGCCAAACGGAACGCCACAGCTATTTGCTGGAGGGCGGCGGGAGGAGATTTTAATTCAGACTTTTCCACAATATATAATCCCCGTAGGGGTGCTGACAATCTATACCTTATATATATATTTGTTTTTGTAAGTATTAAACGCGATCGCTTGCCATTTGCAATAGATAATTTAGCGATTTTGGCAGACAAACCTAAATAAACCGTTTAAAATTGCGTCAAATCAACTTTTAGCAGTTTATGACTCAAATTATCTCAAAAGTTCCCTATTTTCTCAAATCGTGGCAGTAATAGTAGTAACACGCAGTCATTACTATTTCTCAAATCAGATGTTTTCTAGGTTTTTACGCCCATAATCTCTATAAAAATTCACAAATATACAAGTATTTGAGAGATTAATTGACAAGCCAAGAAAAATAAAGTTAACTGTATTTTTTTCTACTTCTTCTGCCTTTCTGTCTCAAGCCACCGCAAACGCTAATCCCAATCCTATGTCTACAAAAACTTTACTAGGAGAGCGACCAATGAACCTTGAGCATATCTATGAGTTTTTTCGCCATCGTCCTCCGACTTACTTAGGTCAAGAACTAGCCGTATGTTACGTTCTTTCGGTTTTGGTGGAAAAAGAATCTTACGGTACAGAGCTTATTGCCTTGCTGGAAACCGAGCATCCCCGCTATCGGCTGTCGGATACTGTTTTATACAGTGCCATTAAGTTTCTAGAAGATGAAAAAGCGATCGCTGGTTACTGGAAAAAAGTCCAGGGGCGCGGTCGTCCGAGGAGAATGTATCAAATTAGTCCCCAATGGCAAACTCAGTCTCAAGACTTAGCTCGGCTTTGGCGAGAATATATCAATGATTCCCCAGATTAGCCAATAATAGAGAAGTTGTTGGTATGAGTCTTAACTCCTTCTTCTGTGAATACTGCTACTATCCCCTCAATTTTCGTGTTGACTTTGGTGTTAGCAACGGGCTTGTTTTTCTTTATTCGAGCCTCTGCTAAAGACCGCACCGAGCAAATAGAATTAATCTCCAACCAGCCTGAAGCAACGTTAATGGCTCAACTACAACAGTATTTTGACCAAAGAGCCTATCGCGTCGCCAGCATAGATAAAGATAATAACTCGGTTACTTTTACTGGGTTAGTCAGACCTAGTATTTTTCTGGCAATTCTTCTGACCTTGCTGGCAAGTGCTGGTATTTTTAGCTTAGTTTTGGTGCTGTCGATACTTTTTCCGAATTTAAGTAAAGTTTTACTGTTGCTCGTGCTGGCATCGCCAATAGCCGGAATTTATTACTGGAAAAAAGCTGGTCGCATCGAGCAAGTATCATTGAAGTTGCAATCTACAAGTAGTGAAGATGTATCGATTTGGATCAAAGCTCACCGCGATGAAATCCTCGAACTACGCCAAGCTATTGGGTTGATTCCTGCAAAAACTCACCAATAAAAAAATTACCCCACCCAAACCTAACGCTTGAGTAGGGTCAATGCTTGACTAGACTTAACAACTCACACCCTGGTATTTCTCATTGAAAACCTTAAAATTAATGTTTCTAAGGATTTATCACCGACTAATACCTTTACTTACGGATAGTAACTAATTCCTTTTCTGTAGGATTTTCTAAAAACCGCAGACTAGGGAATAAAAAATGATTTTCTTCGACGTATTGCGCTCCAAACAATCCTTTTTCTGCCCAAAAATAACGATCGGTCGTGTGTTCGTTCCGTTTCACAAGTAGCAGCGCTGGTGGTAAAATTCCCTCCGCTTGAATATACTTTCTGGCGGCAGTTACGGGCTTATCTTCTCCACTTTCGATGCTAAATTGAGGCACGTGTTCTAGGATTCGGCGACCCTCTTGACGACGACGACTTTTCCGCTTCCGTCTCCTTGCCAACTCTTTGTCCTCCTCTTTTAACGATCGAATATTGTAGTTATGGTTACAATTTCCGTCGTCAGTATATCTTTATG
>JAPJOW010000334.1 GCA_030826005.1 Aliterella sp. RAGGC_92 | reverse complement strand
ATATTAAGTTCTAAGCCAGGTGCGATCGCAAAAGTTTTTTTCTCTATACCCTTAACAATCTCTTTGGCTACAGCTTCAGCACTCCAAAGCTTTGCTGTGGCTGTAATTAGCTTTGTTTCTGGTGGTTTAGTTTTATTTTCTTCCACAAGTTGAGGTGTATCTGTATCTGGTGGATAAACGATGGATATTCCCACTCTCAAACCTTTCAACTCTCCCCGCAAAGATTCCGCCAAACCCCGCACAGCAAACTTGCTAGGACTATAAGCGCTATAACCATAAATGCCAATTAATCCCGCACCCGATGAAACTAAAACAATATGACTATTTTGTTGCATCGCTGGCAATGCGGCTTTAATACAGTAAAGAGAACCAAAGTAATTAATTGCCATCGTCTGCTCAAATACTTCAAGCGGTAACTCCTGAAAGTAGCCAGGGTGAGCGATTCCCGCCGAATTAATTAATATGCTAGGTAAGCCATTGCGTTCAATTGCAGTATTAATTGCTGTAGTTGCTTGTAACCTATCTGCAACATCAGCGCTTAAAGTAATAACTTGCTGGTGGGAATGCAGGCATTTTGACTGGATTTCAACTTTTGCTGCTTCAAGCCTAGTGCGATCGCGCCCAATAATTGTAATATGACTGCCAAGACTTGCTAATAATTGCGCTGTAGCTTTACCAATACCACTAGAACCACCAGTAACAATCGCGTGTTTTTGAACAAACATAATATTTAACTAGACACTATAGCTAATGCCCGGTGAAAAAGATTATTTAACTTTAGTCGAATTACTGCAATATCGCTCCCAGTACCAAAGCAATCGCACGGCTTACACTTTTTTAACAGATAGAGAAAACCAAAGCGTCAGCGTCACTTATCAGGAATTAGATTTACAAGCACAAAAAATCGCCGCAAACTTACAATCAAGACAAGTTAATATTGCCCTCTTAGTTTATCCCTACGATGGCGGACTCGAATTTATCGCCGCTTTCTTTGGCTGTCTCTATGCAAAAGTAATTGCTGTCCCCTGTCATCCCCCACGAAATCGCCACGCAAGTCAAGATTTAGCGGCGCGTTTAGCATCTTCCCAAGCAAAAATTATTCTAACTACCAAAAACCTTCTACCTAAGCTCAAAAATCAGTTAGGGACTCATGCAGCACCTCTAGAATGGCTAATAACTGACGAGGTTTCCTCCCAAGCTGCGGATTGGAAAGAACCAAATATTAGTAGCGATACCTTAGCCTTTTTGCAATATACTTCCGGTTCTACAGGAGTGCCTAAAGGTGTAATGATTACTCACGATTGCGTACTCCACAATCAAAAAGCGCTCCAACTAGCCTTTGGACACACAGAAAAATCTATTGGTGTCGGTTGGTTGCCTTTATTTCACGACATGGGATTAATAGGTAACGTACTTCAAGCCATGTATTTGGGGAGTCCTTGCATTTTTCTTTCTCCCATTGCTTTTGTGCAAAAACCCGTACGCTGGCTTCAAGCTATTTCTCGTTACGGAGCAACAACTAGCGGCGCTCCCAATTTTGCTTACGAGCTATTATGTCAGCACGTCACCACCGCCCAAAAACAAAATCTCGATTTAAGTAGTTGGGAAGTAGCTTTTACGGGTGCTGAACCCGTGCGCGTTGAAACTATGGAGCGCTTTGTAGAAGCGTTTGCAAGCTGTGGTTTTCGCTCAGAAGCCTTTTATCCTTGTTACGGAATGGCGGAGGCTACATTGCTCATTTCTGGCGGTGAAAAAACTGCGCCGCCAGTAGTTAAATATGTTGATAAAGCCGCTTTAGAAAAAAATCAAGTAGTAGTTGCTGATAGTAATAAAGAAGGCGTAAAAAGTCTTGTCGGTTGCGGTCAGGCGTGGTTAGATGGTTTTATTGCGATCGCCAACCCCGATTCTTTAACTCCATGCGCGGATAATCGAGTTGGAGAAATTTGGGTTTCAAGTCCTGGAATTGCTCATGGTTACTGGAATCTTCCAGAGGAAACAAAAGCCACTTTTCAAGTTTCCTTTCCCGACAATCCCCAACTAGGTACTTTTTTGCGGACTGGCGACTTGGGTTTTCTAGCGAACGGCGAACTATTTATTACTGGTCGCCAGCACGACGTGCTAGTATTTTGGGGATTTAACCACTACCCTCAACACATCGAACAAACTGTAGAACAGTGTCATCCAGCCTTAAAACCTAGTTGCGGTGCAGCTTTTTCCGTCGAAGTAGATGGAGAAGAAAAATTAGTTATCGTCCAAGAATTAGAGCGCCATTATCGCCATGTATTAGCCAAAGATATCGCTGAAACTATCCGATGGGCAGTGTTTGACGAGCATTTAATCGATATTTATGCGATCGCATTGCTTGCTCCTGGTACTATACCTAAGACCTCTAGCGGTAAAATTCAGCGCCGTACCTGCAAGCAAAGATATCTCGACGGTAATTTAGATATTCTCAGCCAGTGGCATTCTCCGCAAAAACGGAGTAATTTAACTTCTCTAATTAATCGTTACTTAAATCCCCTTACCCACGTCCAACGCTATTTAACTTTTACTAGAGGTAGTTTGCGGCGGTGGTTGTTTTTATTACACGGTCGCTATTAGTTATCCTAGAAGTAGCGCACTTAACACCCCCTAAACATGAGTCTTAAATCTTTCGATCTCAATATTTCTAATTTAGGACGTTGGATTGCTGTTATTGGAGTAATTTGGCTAATTAGTAGCCTAGGTTTAGGTTGGCTAGTCAACGGATTTTTAATCTTAATTGCGTTACTGCTATTAGTACCCGTGTTAGGCTTTTTTGGCTTCCGTTTCTGGCTGCAAAGTAATCTAATTCAAGATGCTTGTCCCGTCTGCCATTATGAATTTACAGGCTTAAATAAAACTCAGTTGCAGTGTCCCAATTGTTCCGAACCCCTCCAAGTAGTTCAAGGTAAATTTAATCGTCTCACCCCCGCCGGAACTATTGACGTGCAAGCAGTAGAAGTATCTAGCCTATGGCTGTTTGTTGCTTAATGTAAGTTTAGGATTGAGATATACAGTCTAAATTTTTATTTCATTTTGTTCTGAATCCTTGCTCTGATACCAAGCTGTGACGCCCCAC
>JAPJOW010000079.1 GCA_030826005.1 Aliterella sp. RAGGC_92 | reverse complement strand
GCGGGTTACTTTGATTTTGGGGAAAGGCGGGGGGGCGGTTTTTTCTACGGGCGGTTTTTGTACCGTATCAATCAGCAATTTATAAGCTGCGGCTAAAGCCACAAATTTTTCCTCTGCCGTGCGATCGCCCGGATTAATATCAGGATGGTATTGCCGTGCTAATCGTCGATAGGACGCTTTAATTTCTTCTAACGTTGCTAGAGGCGGCAGTTCTAATAAGCGATAACAAGCGGCAATATCCATAAATTAAATATTGATTAGCCTTTAGAATCAATTTCTAAAGGCTAAAGTAATTAACGTCCTTCAATTACCCGGTCAATTAAACCATATTCTTTAGCTTCTTCCGCCGACATAAAGTAATCGCGATCGGTATCTTTTTCGATTTTTGCTAAAGGTTGTTCGGTTCGGTCTGCCAGCATTTGATTGAGTTGATGGCGCATCCGCAAAATTTCTCGTGCTTCAATCTCAATATCTGTAGCTTGACCTTGCGCGCCTCCGGCAGGTTGGTGGATCATAATTCGGGAATGAGGCAACGCCAAACGCTTGCCTTTTGTACCTGCCGCTAGTAAAAATGAACCCATTGATGCTGCCATACCCACACAAATCGTGACTATATTTGATTTGATGTGCTGCATGGTGTCATAAATTGCCAAACCTGCGGTAACAGAACCACCAGGAGAATTTATGTAAATGTAAATATCTTTGCTTTGGTCTTCTGAATCTAGATAAAGCAGTCTAGCAATGATGGAATTTGCCATGCCATCGGTGACTTCTCCACTTAGAAAGATAATTCGCTCCAAAGAAAGGCGTTCGTAGATATTAATCCATTGGGTGTAAGGCTCACCTGGAAAGCGATGGGGGACTCTAGGAATTCCAATAGGCATAAATAAATTCTCTGGTTCGAGGGGTTATAAAAGATTATCGAGCAACAGCTAGTGGTTGAGGAAGGTCTTTAGAACTTTCTAACACTTTGTCAATTAAGCCGTATTCTTTGGCTTGCTGAGGAGTCATGTAGTACATCCGATCCATATCTTTAGCAATTTTTGTTTTTGGCTGACTTGTATTAGCCGCGAGAATATCTAAGATAATCTCTTTATTGACCAAAACTTCTTTAGCTTGAATTTGGATATCGGTAGCTTGACTGTAGGGCGCGCGGCGGCGGGCTTGATGCAATACAATATTAGCGTTAGGCAAACTTGCTCTAAAGCCTTTAGTTCCCGCCGAAAGAATCATCGCCGCCGTACCCATTGCTTGACCAATACAGATGGTATGGACTGGGGGCTTAATATAGTTAAGCGTGTCGCAAATTGCAAAAGCTTCTGTTTCTGCACCAATCGCATCGCCACCATACCAAGATGTACCTGTAGAGTTGATGTAAATATAAATAGGTTTTTCTGGATCGTCGTATTGCAAGTAAAGTAGTTGAGCGATAATTAGCTCGGTTACATCTACGCCGAGTTGCTGTTTATATTCATCCGGTGTAACTAAGGGTAGCCCCAAATAAACAATTCGTTCTTTTAAAAGCAAAGAGGGTAAATCGGGTGGCGGTGTCCGGTAGGAAGAATCGCCGGAATAAGGGGCTTGGACAGCCTTTATTTGTGTCATAGCAACTAATGCCTGAAATATACCAATATCTGTAATACTAGCGCGAGGCTAGGACTAATAGAGGTACGGATTTCTAGCTAGAGACATAATGATAAAGTTGTCATAAATCGCCTGAGCTTAAAGATTCGATGGTGCTACGGTGCTGGGATAAGTTGGCAAAAGTTTCGCTCTGTCGCCTTCCTAGGCTGGTTATTATTAACGGAGGCGACGGAGCGCGGATGTTCTGCTTTTTTTGAAATATAATATTTAGGCGATACTTTTAGGACGGAATGTAAATAAGTAAGGGAATTTAAGTTGTCTGCATAACCAATCAATCGCTATCGGGGCATAAATACCCGCCATAGTTCCTAAAAGAATATGTATAAATGGTTCGGTAGTACCAAACAGTTTTTGCAGTAATATCCGCATCCCTGACGTGAAGATTGTATGAGCTACATAAATTTGTAATGATAATATTCCCCACTGTTGGATAAAACTAGCGAATTTGAATCGCTCTAACAAAACTGCTAGGGTGATAGTTGAACTTATTCCGAGCGTGGCAATGAACGGTACGAGTAATTGATTTTCTGTCATATTCAGCCAAACCATTGCTGCTATAGTCAAAAATCCACTGATAGTAACTAAAAGTAATGTAGAAACTTTGCTTTGATTTAGACTAGGTATTAGTTTGTGGCTAATAGTTGCACCTAAAGCAAAATAAATGGTGAAACGACAAACTAAGTTTAAAACTTCCCAAGAAATAAAGCTAAATGGTAATAATTGCAGCCCATATAAAAAGATAGAGAAAACCAAGAAATGAACGGAAGAAACCTTCAAGTCGCAGGCAATTTTGTAAGCAATCAAGATAATAAATAAAACATAAAAAAACCAAAATACTAAAATTGGCTGATAAATAATTCGTAACAGATCCATCAATGAAACTGAACTATTAGCGTATTTAGAAGTTGCCGAAAGTAGTAAACCTTGAATAATTGACCACACAAAATATGGGTAAGCAATGGTCTTAAGTTTGTCTATGAAGAAAATTTTTATAGATTTTGAAACCGAGGAAGGAATCAGTAACCCCGAAAGAAAAAAGAAAATTGGCATATGAAACGCATAGATCCATAGATCGATTGATTCCGCCACTGATGGATCGAGAATTGAACTTAGTTTTATGCCTCGACACACATGACCGAGGACTACTAAGAAAATTCCAATACCTTTAGCATAATCTATCCAATAAATGCGGTTTTGCTTTGGTAAACTCATACTTTCTGCTCCTAGCTAATAAGATTTTCTAATTATCTTACTTTGCCTTTTTAAAAATTTGTCTGATACTTGAAATATTTTTTTTGAGAAGGACAAATTATTTAATTAGCCAATTTTGGTATAAATAAAAACATTGTTTGGCTGGATTACTTAGTTAGGTTTAAACTGCTATAGATATTTTTTTAAGTAATACTTGTTAAATAAAGGTAAGTAGTTCGAGAAGCTTAAGAAAAAAAATATTGATAAAAGTAGGTATAGGTAAGGTCTATAGGTGGTTAACCGCGATCGCTCAAAAAGTTAGCTCGGACAACATTAATCTAAAAATTAACAGCTAAATACAGGAAAATAATTTTTATACCCGATCTTAAGTGTAAAGTGGCAATTACCTCAGATTGATAAAGAATTGAATTAAACTAGATAAAGATATCAAAAAGTTGGGATGTTAAGAAAAAAAATAACACAATAAAAGGCAAAATATAAAAACGAAACCAAGTTATTAATAACTCGATTTTGTCTAAACTAAAAAAAATCTTAACTGTCGGTTGCTTGTATCGTTAGATTGTTATAGTCAGGAATCGTTATGAAGGTTTTGTTACAGCCAGCGTTAAATGATGTCAACTTAGATGCAAATCAACTAAATAGCCAGCGTCAATTAGCTATCTCTATCAGTGCAGTTTCTCCTAGCATCAATCGCACTGTACCCCTAAACTTATGCCTAATTCTCGATCATAGCGGTTCTATGAAAGGGCGACCGATGGAAACAGTTAAACAAGCGGCAAATCGTTTAGTAGATAGATTAACTTATGGCGATCGCTTGTCGGTAGTCGTATTCGATCACCGCGCCAAAGTATTAGTACCAAATCAAGTAGTTGAAGATCCAGAAGCAATCAAGGCACAGATTAACAAGCTTAAGGCAGATGGCGGTACGGCAATTGATGAGGGGATGAAGCTAGGAATTGAGGAATTAGGAAAAGGTAAAAAAGAAGCAATTTCTCAAGCATTTTTGCTAACTGATGGCGAGAACGAACATGGAGACGATAGGCGCTGTCTAAACTTTGCTCAACTAGCCGCCGAGTACAACTTAACTTTAAATACTTTAGGTTTCGGCGATCGCTGGAATCAAGATATTTTAGAGAAAATTGCAGATGTAGCTGGTGGTAAGCTTTCTTATATCCAAGAAGCCAATCGCATAGAAGCTGAATTTGGTCAGTTATTTAATAGCATTCAGTCAATTGGCTTAACTAATGCTTATTTATTATTTTCCCTAGCTGCAAACGTGCGCCTCGCGGAATTAAAACCCATTGCTCAAGTTGCGCCCGATACGGTTGAATTAACTGGTATTCAAGAAACCGACGGACGATTGGCGGTAAGGCTAGGTGACTTGTCAAAAGATGTTAGCCGCGTAGTATTGGCAAATATGTATGTAGGAAAACTTCCCCAAGGTAAGCAAGAGATTGCTCAATTGCAAGTGCGCTATGACGATCCATCTCAAAATAGATCGGGGCTGCTATCGGAAATTGTCTCTGTAGAAGCAAATATTGTCAGCAATTACCAACCGCAAATTAACCCCCAAGTACAGACAAATATTTTAGCTTTGGCAAAGTATCGCCAAACCCAGATGGCAGAGGCCAAATTGCAACAAGGCGATAGATCCGGGGCGGCGACATTACTGCAAACGGCGGCGAAAACAGCGCTGCAAATGGGAGATAATAACGCGGCTACAGTATTGCAAACTAGCGCTACAAGGTTGCAGGCGGGAGAAGAATTGTCAGAGAGCGATCGCAAAAAAACGCGGATTGTTTCTAAAACTGTATTGCAATGACCTTAACAATTAAGACTTTTTTTGAGCTTTCCAAGTACCGCCGTAGGTATAAAAGGGGTTATTGTGCTTAATTGCTGGCAAACAGAAGTCGCAAACAAAAAACCATTGCCCTTGTTCTTTATCTTTAACCCTATATAAAATCGGTACAGCTAGACTGCACCGAGCGCACGATTTAACTCTAATCGGACGCACCATACTAAGCTAAAGCTGAAGCTTGAGTTTTGGCAAAGATCATTCTTCCGGCGGAAGTTTGCAAAGCGCTAGTCACTATTACTCGCACCTCTGCACCCACAAAAGGACTACCTTCTTCAACTACAACCATAGTGCCATCTTCTAAGTAGCCGATGCCTTGACTTGGTTCTTTGCCTTCTTTAAGGATTTTGATATCTATATTGTCGCCTGGAAGATAGCTAGGACGAACGGCATTTACCAAATCGTTGATATTTAACACCGGAACTTTTTGGACGCTGGCAACTTTAGACAAGTTGTAATCGTTAGTTAAAAGCGTACCGTTGATTTCTTGAGCAAATTTTACTAACTTAGAGTCTACAGTAGCAATATCTTCGTAGTCTGTAGAATTAATCATAATTCTTTCTGGGTAAGATTCTTTAATCCGGTTGAGAATTTCTAGCCCGCGCCGCCCTCGGACTCTTTTTAAATCTTTCGCACCATCTGCTAGTTGCTGCAATTCTTGTAAGACAAACTGCGGGACTAAAATTTGTCCTTCTAAAAAGCCAGTTTCTAGTAGAGTTTCTATGCGCCCATCAATAATACAGCTAGTATCTAAAACTTTTGTTGCTGAAGGTTTAAGCGTACCTTCCGCTACTAACATAGATTCAACGGTATTGGGGTTAATTATCCGCAAAAAACTCCGTCCGTGAGTATCCGCTAGACTAATACCAGAAAATGCGGAGATGAAACTGCCCAAAATAGCAACTAAAGGCTTAATAAACGCAAAATCTTCAGGAATTGGCAGTAAAAATAGTGGTGCTAACATTAAGTTTGCGACCAATAAGCCCGCCACTAAGCCGATAGAGCGAGTTAAGAGAACGTCAACAGGCATTTCTCTAACTTTGGTTTCTAATCGACGATAAGTAATCTGGAAACTCAAGCCTACCGCGCCGCCAATAATTGCCCCAAACACCCCGACAATCAGGCGTAGAGCATCTTCGTTTGTAACTTGCTGCTGTACTGCTATAGGTAGCAGTTCGAGGCTGTAAAAGCCGATTCCAGCCCCTGCTATGATAAATGAAAGGATTATAATTGCATCAAGCATTGGTTTTATCCACTTGAATAATTTGGTTGCAACTTCTAAATAGAAGATCGCCTAATTTGATATTGTTCTATGATAGTATTTCTGCTGTTTTTAAGCGTTAGTTAAATTTATTACCAGCATACATATAAGTTTGAAGTTCTTTAGCAAAATACTTAAACTGCTAGGTTTTAGAGAAAATAACAGTACGTTCAATCAAAGTTTTAAGTACGTAGAAATTGGTTAAATTAAGGTGTTAAGCGATTTAAAGCAAGTCCTCGATTCTGTAATTGTAGAAATGCCAAGTTCTGCCTACGTGCATATTCCCTTTTGCAGAAGACGCTGTTTTTACTGCGATTTTCCTGTCAGTATTGTAGGCGATCGCGCTAGAGGCGAAAATTCTCGTAGCATCTCTTACTATGTTGAGGCAATAAAGCGAGAAATTGCGGCAACCCCAAAGCTAGGAAAACCGTTGCAAACTGTATTTTTTGGCGGCGGTACGCCTTCATTGCTATCCGCAAATCAACTGACGCAAATTTTAGTCAGTCTCGAACGCCAATTTGGGCTATCGTCTCCCGTAGAAATCTCGATGGAAATAGATCCTAGCACCTTCGATTTAAACCAGTTGCAAGGTTATCTAGAAGCGGGAATAAATCGGGTAAGTATAGGAGTGCAAGCATTTCAACAAGAACTACTACAAGTATGCGGGCGATCGCATTCAGTTGATGATATTTGGAACTCGATAGAAATAATTCGCTCTACAAATGTACCGAGTTTTAGCTTAGATTTAATTTCTGGCTTACCCCATCAAACTTTAGCTCAATGGCAAGAATCTCTAACAACAGCCCTAGAAATTGCACCCAATCATATTTCTATCTACGATCTAACTATTGAACCAGTTACAGCTTTTGGAAAGTATTATCAACCCGGAGTTGCGCCGCTACCAACGGATGAACTTACAGCGCAAATGTACCGTCAAAGTAAAGAAACTCTGACTAACGCAGGTTACGAACATTACGAAATATCTAATTATGCCCGCCCAGGTCATCAGTGCCGCCACAATCGAGTTTATTGGCAAAATCGCCCGTATTATGGTTTTGGCATGGGGGCAACTAGCTACGTGCAAGGACAGCGCTATACAAGACCCCGCAAGACTACTGAATACTATAAATGGGTTGAGGAATACGTGGCGGCTCGTGGGGTTATAGATTGCCCGCCAACGCCTTTAGACGAGCAGTTGTTAGAAACGCTGATGTTGGGGTTACGGCTCAAAGAAGGGATAAATTTATCGAGTCTAAGTCAGTTATTTGGTGCAGAGCCAAAAGAAAAAATCGAGCGGTGTTTGCAGCCTTACCAAAAGCATCGTTGGCTAGAATTTGTAGATAAAGAAAGCTCAAAATATGTTCAGCTTACCGATCCAGAAGGATTTTTATTTTCTAACGTTGTGTTGGCGGCTTTGTTCGAGCAATTGTCTTAAAAAGCTGTAATAGACTTCCTGCGTAAATAATTTTTCGCCCCCCTAGCCCCCAATTTTGGGGGAAATCGGATTTAAAGTCTCAGACTTGGGGAGCTAGTGCGCCCGTGAGGTTTCCTCCGTTGAAGCACCTGGCGTGGATTTAAGGAGCTTTTTTGGATTTGTGCAAGAGGAATAATTTTAACAACGCAATTAATTGCATTTAAAGTCCCCCAGAATTGGGGGATTTAGGGGGCTTTCTTGGATTTGTGCAAGAGGTCTAATTTTAACAACGCAATTAATTGCAAATATTATCGGGCGCAACGCTTTGCGCCCCTAAAATTGTTTCTAAAAGAATGCTGGTTGGTGGCGAATCAAATTAAAAAATTCTTCGCGAGTTTTTTGCTCGTCTTGGAATACACCGATCATCGCACTCGTTACCGTCCAAGAACCGGGCTTTTGTACGCCGCGCATGACCATACACATATGGCTTGCTTCTATGACAACGGCTACTCCTTTTGGCTCTAATATTGTCTGGACAGCTTCAGCAATTTGCCGGGTTAAGCGCTCTTGTACCTGCAAGCGTCGGGAATACATCTCTACTATTCGCGCCAACTTACTTAAACCTACCACTTTTTGATTGGGGATGTAAGCAACGTGAGCTTTGCCCATAAAGGGCAACATATGATGTTCGCAAAGGCTAAAAGTACTGATATCTCTAACCAATACCATCTCGTTATGCCCTTCATCAAAAATAGCTCCATTGACCAATTCTTCTAAAGATTGGTTGTAGCCGCTAGTCAAAAATCGCATAGCTTCCGCAACGCGCTTAGGAGTCTTCAACAATCCCTCGCGCTCTGGATCTTCTCCTACTCCTAATAACAACGTTCTTACCGCTTCCATCATTGGCTCGTTGAGGTCTTCCGACGGTGGCTGTAAGTTTGGTTGTTTGCCGTTTTGAGTATTGCGATCGGGTCTAGTCGAAACGCCAAGATTTGTTGAATTTTGTCCGTCCATAGATTCTCTCATGTCAAAAATTAAAGAAGATTTGGCGCGATTGTCAGAAGTTATCAGTTAAGGCGATCGCATTTTATAAAGTTCCAGCGCTGGGCATTAATGTTAGTTCGTCAATTACGGCTTGTTTGGGCAATAGGGCGGTATGTAATATCGATTGAGCGACAATTTGGGGCGTTAACATGGCTTTGCGGTCAAAATCCGAATCCAGCGCGTCCCATAGCTCGGTAGCCACCGCTCCAGGACATATTGCTGTTACCCGGATGCCGCGATCGCGTTCTTCGGCGGCTACGGTTTTAGATAGCGCAATTAAGCCAGCTTTACTAACGCTATAAGCTCCCCAACCAGGAAATGGTTGTTTGCCAGCAATCGATGCGACATTAATAATTGTCCCCGATGCGCGACTTTGCATAGTTGGTAATATCCCCACAATGCACTGAAATACGCTAGTAAGATTTAGATTAATCACTTCTAGCCAGTCTGCTAAGGGTGTTTCGCTCAACGTGCCAATATAACCAATTCCCGCGTTATTAACTAAAATATCAATGCCGCCAAAATCCGCCGCAATTGATTGGATTTGCTCGCGCACTTGTCCAACTTCAGCTAAGTCTACCTCGTAAGCTTTGGCTTCTACTCCTGTTGCGGCGGCGGCGCTGGCAACAGCCATTAATTTATCGTAAGAGCGGCTGACTAAAGCAACATCTATTCCGGCTTTAGCAAATTCTAAAGCTGTTGCCTTGCCAATTCCGCTACTTGCCCCGGTAATCAAGGCTTTAGGCTTGCTCAGATTAGTCATTAAACCCTTATACTTTCCTCTCGCCAATTACTGCTATTTTTGGCATAAGTTGCGATCGCTAAGATAAATTCAATTACCTAATAACGAGCTAAAGCAATAAAACTTTACATACTTTTAAGGATTATACCACTTAAGGAGGATTTAACAAAAAAATGCAATCAATTATGCAATTCTAAAAACATTCCTAACTGACGAAACTTTTGGTAACGCAATTGTTTAAGCTCAAAACTCGATAATTTAGTTAATTCATCTAAGTTATCTACCAAAGCTTGCTTGAGGGTTGTAGCCGCCAGAATCGGGTCAGAGTGAGCGCCGCCGACGGGTTCGGGGATGATGAAATCGATAATACCGAGATTTTTTAAATCCCAAGAAGTAATTTTTAAAGCCACCGCCGCTTGAGGGGCTTTGCTGGCATCTTTCCAGAGAATTGCCGCGCAAGCTTCGGGAGTAGCGACGGTATAAACGGAGTGTTCAAACATTAACAAGCGATCGCCCACGCCAATACCCAAAGCGCCACCAGAACCACCTTCGCCAATTACCGTACAAATAATTGGCACATCTAAGCTGAACATTTCGCGCAAGTTGTAAGCGATCGCTTCTCCTTGTCCTTGATGTTCCGCCTCTATCCCAGACCACGCTCCCGGAGTATCAATAAAGGTAATAATCGGCATCCCAAAGCGGTTGGCGTGATCCATCAACCGCATGGCTTTGCGATAGCCGCCAGGGGATGCCATGCCAAAATTACGGGCAATATTATCTTTAGTATCCCGTCCTTTTTGCTGCCCTAACATGACGACCGGTCGCCCCGCTAACCGCCCTACGCCGCCAACTAACGCCGGATCGTCAACGCCCCGGCGATCGCCATGCAGTTCTATCCACTCATCGCTAATTGCTTGAATGTAATCAAACGTACTAGGGCGGCGGGGATGGCGGGCTAGTTGCAACCTTTGGGCGGGAGAAAGGCTGCTAAAAATTTCTTGGCGCAGGGCTTTTGCCCGCGTTTCTAGCCGCCGAATTTCCTCGGACACATCAACGCCGTTTTCTGTTGCTAGTTCGCGGATTTGGTTAATTCGCAGTTCTAGATCCATTAACGGCTTTTCAAAGTCCAACAGCAGGGGTTTGCGCTCAGTAGTTGCCATAGTGTGCGATCGCGTTTTTCTTGGTTTGATTTAGGTATTTTAGCTAACAGCTTAAAAGCGGTCGAAATCCATGCTTAATTGAGACTGCACCAATTTGATCCATTTTTGCCACAGTAATTTGGTTGCGCCCCCAAGAAAAATTAGTATGAAGTTTTTCAAATTCTAAAAGCATCGACTCAGCAAAACAGGCAAATAGCTGACGCGCTGGCACATCCATATTGACAATGTGCATGATTCGCCAGTCAATATCCAAGGAATGCTCGACAATGCCGCCGTTAAGTACGTGAATGCCGGGATGTTGGATTTTGGTGCCTAAGTTTTTGGGATAGCCACCATCAATTAGCAAACATGGTTGTTTTAAAACTTTTGGATCGATTTCCACACCTTTAGGCATACTAGCTACCCAGACAATAATATCTGCTTGGGGCAAAGCTTCCTCTAAACCCATAATTTTACCCCGTCCTAGCTCGGCTTGCAGTTCTTGCAAACGTTCTTGATTTCGGGCAATTAATAGCAATTCCGCAACATCTGTACGGCTTTCCAACCAGCGACAAACGGCGCTGCCAATGTCTCCGGTTGCCCCGCAAACTGCTACGGTGGCTTTAGATAATTCAATGCCTAATTGTTTAGAAGCTTGTTCCACCTGACGGCAGAGAATATAAGCTGTGTGAGTATTTCCGGTTGTAAAACGTTCAAATTCTAGTTTTATATTACGGACTTGCTTATTTTCTTGTAAATTGAAGTTCTCAAAAATAATTGAAGAAAAACCGCCCAAGGCTGTAATGTCAATACCGTGCTTTTGGGCGTGAGCCATCGCATTTAAAATTTTGCGCGTAGCGGCTTTAATGCGGCGATGAGCCAGCATTTCGGGCAAGAAACACGATTCTACATACCGCCCTTCGATTTTTTGCCCGGTGATACTTGTAACGGTAATATTATCGACTATTTGAGGCGGAGCGCTGCACCAAAAATCTAGCCCTTGATCGGCGTATTCGGGGTAGCCTAATTCTTTGGCTACAGACTGGGCGTGTTGCAAACTGGTAAGGTGACCGATTAGACCAAACATGAATTGCTTTATTAGACCTATAAATCCGGTCAAATTGGAGTAAGTGGATAAAATTTTTTAGCGTAACAATTCAGTTACTTAAGGCGTTTTGGGGCAATAGACAATTGCCCCCAAATTGTTTAAGCTGCACTTAAGCCATAAGCTGACATTCTCATGATGTCGCGGGTAGTAAAGCCTATATTACTTAGAGCTTCACCGTACTGAATCATGAAGTCTTCAACCAAAGCTTCTTTTTCCATAGCGAGAACTTGGGCATCCTCGGCTACTTGATTGAGCATTTGCCAAACTATAGGTAGGTTTTGGCGGTTGGCTTGCTCAAGTTCAGCTTTGGCGCTTTCAAAGTTGTTTTTGAGCCAAACTTCGCCAAAGTTGAGATGGCTGTATTCATCTTTGACTACGCCTTCGGTAATTTTGCGGGCAAAATCATCAGCGACGGGAATATAGATGTTGTAGGCAGCGATCGCAAAACATTCAATAATTAATGATTGAATTAACAAACAAGTAACTACTCGTCCTTCTTTGGCTGCATCTTGGAAGTTTTGATGCAGGGGGGCAAAAAACTCTTTGGCAAAAGGCAAATCTGGCGTTACCTTTAAGTTGCGACCGCAAGCTTCAAAGCCTTTTTTGTGGCGGCTTTCCATCTTAGACAAACGAATTAAGTCTTCTTGATGTTCCGGTAGCATTTGCGTAAGAGTAAGGTAATTTTCGTGGGCTTCTTGTTCCCCTTCAATTACAATGGCGTTGACGCGGCTATAAGCATCCTTATAGACTTCGCTCTGAAAATCTAGTTCAAAGCTGGCAGCAAGTTGCTGCATAGGTCTATTCACTCCTATTTAACGTGAATTGGTGGACAGCATTATTGCTATGACTCTTACTTAATTATGGGTGAGAGTCACTGTGGTTAATTTAACTTAAACAAGGCACTATGTTAAATATTAACGTCCTAGGGGAAGCGATCGCGCTTTATACCACAATAAAACCTTTAGTTAAATAAAAACTGATGGATAACGATAGTAAAAAGCCTGTATTAGAGAGCGTTTTAGCATCTTTAAGTTCATTTTTACTTATCCTAGGAGCATTCTTTGTATTGTTACCGCTAGGCGTTGTTTTCCTTACATCTTTTACGCCCTCCAATGTCCTAGGTAAATCTGCCAGTATAAGTTGGACTTTCGTTAACTATAGAGACGCTTGGCAACGCGGGGAGTTCCTTTTAGCTTTTGTTAATTCTACTTTAGTAGCATTAGCAGTTACAGGCTTGCAAATAATCACTTCCGCTTTAGCAGGCTATGCTCTAGCACGGTTAAAATTTCGCGGACGGCAAGCTCTGCTACTGATTATACTTGCTACATTGGTAATTCCGTTTCAGTTATTAGTAATTCCGATATTTTTAGTCTTGAAGTGGGGACACTTAATTAATACTTATGGAGCGCTAATTTTGCCTACGGCGGTAAGCGGTTTTGGCATTTTTTTAATGCGGCAGTATTTTCAAACTATACCCGTAGAGTTAGAAGAAGCGGCGGCTATAGATGGTGCTAATCGCGCTCAAATATTATGGCGAGTTATGTTACCCCTATCGCGTCCAGCTTTGGTGACGCTGTTTTTGTTTACGTTTATTGGCGAATGGAACGATTTATTTAAGCCCTTGGTTTTTACAACTAAGCCGCAATTAAGGACTGTACAACTTGCTTTAGCAGAGTTTCAAGAGCAATTTACTAATAATTGGCCTTTATTAATGGCAGCCGTTACGATCGCGACTATACCCGTAATTTTATTATTTCTCGTCGGGCAGCGTCAGTTTATTCGCGGTATTGCGGCTACGGGGATTAAAAACTAGAGATTTGTTTTAAGTTTGTAGTTTGATAGATAGGGGGACAAGGGGACAAGGAGGAGTTTGAGAGAAAAAGATTGGATTGTCAATTTTTGTAGTATTGCCAACTTTTGATAGAAGTCTACTGAAGTATGCAAAAGCTGGGGATAGATTTGATTGTTGTTTTTTTATACCTTGGGTTGCGATCTTATAAAAAGTGGCGCAGGTAGCTAAGATTCGGTGGTGTTTTCTTGAATTTGCAGGCGAATATTGCGAAGCCCTGCGTGCGCGCTTGCGCTATTTTCCCCTATTTGAATTTCCATTATTTCTCCTGTTAGTTGCTCAAGGCAAGTTAACAGACTGCGTAAATTGGGCGTACTTGCGCCCGTATCTACATACAACCTGTCGGATAAGCTACCAACCCGCTTCCAGGTAGTGTAGAGTTTGGCGATCGTTTGTTCTAACTGCGATGCTTGGTTAACCAAATCCGCCGCCGTATTGATACAGCCTAGTCTTAAAGCTTCTTCTAAAGCCTTTTCCAAGTCCACCGCACCGTCATCAAACACTTGAACGCTAGTTGCGGCATCGAGGTATTTTGCTAAGTATCTAGCTTCAGAAGTGACTTGTTTGAGGGTATCTACATCGGGATTGCGGGCGACTTCTTGACGCAAAATTGTTTGATGGGATTCTGGTAACTTTTCTATTTCTCTAACTAAAGGCGGTAGATAGCGACTGGCAATAGTGCGATCGTTAACCTTTTCTTTGACGCTATCGGGGACTAAATCGGAAGTCATCGCCGTCCATTCATCGGCAATTTGTCGCACTTCGCGGCGGGTAATGCGATCGCCATTTTTAGCTGCGTCGGTAACTAACTGCTGTACTTCTGGATCGGCTTTTGCTGTCTCCATAAAGGCGCGTTTGCTAAAACACCTCACTGCGGCTGGATCTAGTTGTCCTTCTGCCATTAAGGTATCGGCACTGTTGGCTAAGGCGATGATTGCGTAAGCTTGACTTTTGCTAATTTCTCTGGCTTTAAGCCAGTCCAAAAAGCCGCTACCACGAGCATCGCCGTGCTTTTTTTCGCGATCGCGTACTGCTCGTAGAATCCGCCCCCGCCAAATCTCTGTTTGCAAATCAAAGCGATCGCACACTTGCCAAGCGGTATCAATTTGCTGCTGAAAGTCTAATTCGGGAATCGCTTCATCTTCTGGATCGGGCAACTGAAAAGATAGATCCACTGGTTCAGATAGTACCGCAGCAAGTTCGGTGGGGGTTTGGGGTGATGAAACCATAAAAGAAGGCGAAGTCAGGTGTTACAGACCGATTATTATTGCACGATTCCCGCCTGGTTAAAACTTGACTTCGCTCATCTTAAAAAGGAATCTTTAAGAGTAAATCTTGTAAATTGCCTTCTAACTGACGCAATTGGCGATAAGCACGCTCTAAAACTTCTCCTTCGACTTCAACTTCTGGGGTAGGATAATTTTGAATTATCTCGATCAGGCTAATCTCATTACTTTTAGCGCCACTCCCGAAAGAATCTCTACTTGCCGATAAAGTCAATGCTGCTCTTAATGCTTGGCGATCGGCTTTGCGCGAGGGTGTGTGTATTGCTTCGCTAAGTTGGTCGAGAATAACATTTCCCAGGGGACTATTTAATACTCGATCCAACAATAATGGATTAACTGTTACAGACTCGGTTAAGTATTGGCGAATTAGTTTGGGATCTTGCTTTGCCAATGCTAAATTGACTCGCAACGGTGTAGACAATTCACCAGTTTGAGCAAAATTTGTTAGCTCTTTAACAGAGACTGATTCGCGAAAAATGCGGTATTTTAGTAACACGCTTTCGGCTGCAAAAGCACTACCGTTGGATAGAAAAAACGTAACAACTATTGATAGCAATAGACTTTGACGGAGTAATGACATTTTTAAATAGACTTAACACAGTATTCGATCGACGATACTTGTTAACTATTAGTTGCACCATCGAACTTAAGCCATAAATAAAACTGTAGTTGTTATCTAAATATATATGTTTGTTTTTATACCTTAACTTAGGGTTGTTACGGCATTTGTTTTGAGTAAATTATGGGAACTCTACCTTAAGTAGCTTGGTCATGGGCTTTTACTGCAATACTCTAAATTCGGTAGCTTTTTTTGTTAAAGAAAAGTAAAAAGTTTTTGCGTTTTTACCGAATCAACGTAACGTAATTCAAGACATTAATATTAGCAAGCACAATGCCTAAACAGGGTTTTAATATCCGTCAATCGAAGACTTTTAACACTAATAGCTTATCTTTACGAGCGATAATAACAGCAACCTTGCTTGTTGGTAGTGGCGCAATATTACTTAAAAATAATGCGATCGCGTCTCCTCTTGCTCAGGTTGTTGTCCCCACTGTACCTACAACCACGCCCTCACCTACAACCACGCCAACGCCTGTAGTTGTACCCACTTCCACCCCCTCACCTACAACCACGCCAACGCCTGTAGTTGTTCCGACGGCTACACCCACGCCAACCCCCACTCCTGTAGTTGTACCCACTTCTACCCCCTCGCCATCACCCACTCCTGTAGTTGTTCCGACCGCTACACCATCGCCATCACCTACAAGCTCACCAACACCTACGGCTACACCCACGCCAACCCCCACACCAACGCCTACGGTTGTACCTACGGCTACACCCACGCCAACCCCCACGCCTAGAACTACTCCAACCCCTACAACTACCCCTACTACCCCTACTACCCCAACTCCTACAAGCGGAGCGGTTATTTATGTAGATCCGGTAAATGGGACACCTAATGGAACGGGAAGCGCTCAAGCGCCTTACAAGACAATTTCTACGGCTCTCGATCAAGCGCAATCAGGAGCAGTAATTCAACTAGCACCAGGGATTTATAGCGCGACGACTGGCGAAGTTTTTCCTCTAACTATTAAGTCTGGCGTAACCTTGATTGGCGATGAATCGACGAAAGGTCAAACTAGAGTAATTATTGGTAGCGGTAATTACGTTAGCCCTACTTTTGCCCGTCAAAATGTCGCAATTCGCGCTGAATCTGGTAGTACGGTTAGTGGAGTTACGATCGCTAATCCTAGCAGTCGGGGTACGGGATTGTGGATTGAGTCTGCTAATCCCACCGTCAAAAATAATACTTTTACAATTAATAACCGCGATGGTATTTTTCTGACAGGCAATGCTAACCCCACTGTAGAAAATAATGTCTTTACGCAAAATAGCGGGAATGGTATCTCTGTAGCGCGAACGGCGAGCGGTCAAATTCGCAATAATTTATTTTTGGATACTGGTTTTGGTTTAGCTGTGGGTGGTAGCTCTACGCCAGAAATTTCCAATAACCAACTGTACCAAAATCGAGCCGGATTGTTTATTTCTGATTCTGCTCGTCCTACGTTACGCGGCAATTTCATTGAAAATAGCAAACAAGATGGGGTCGTAATTACTGCCAGCGCCCTGCCGGATTTAGGTACGGCAGAAAATCCGGGTAATAATCTCATTCGCAACAATACTCGTTACGATGTTTACAATTCAACCCGCAGTAATGTAGTAACGGCAGTAGGTAATGACATCGAGCAAGAGAAAATTTCTGGTAATGTCACGTTTGTTGCGGCGACTATTAATCGTCCAGCAATTAGACAAGGTACATTTCGCGATATTCAGGGCTACTGGGCGCAGCCTTATATTGAGGCTTTGATTGCTAAAGATGTAATTGCTGGTTTTCCTGATGGCTCTTTTAAGCCTACTGACCCCGTAACCCGCGCGCAGTTTGCCACTATTATTAGTAAAGCTTTTGCGCCACCATCACAAAGAGCGGGGCAAGAATTTAAAGATGTCAAGTCAAGCTTTTGGGCTTACGGGGCAATTCAAACAGCTTACAGGGGCGGTTTTGTTGCAGGATATCCCGGCGGGTTATTTCAACCACAGCAAGCAATTCCTAGGGTACAATCTTTAGTTTCTTTGGCTAATGGCTTAAGTTTGCGCTCAGATAACCCTAATGCTCTAACTATTTATGCTGACGCGAGCCAAGTTCCTAAGTACGCCATCGATCCAGTATCGGCGGCGACAGTACGGCAATTAGT
>JAPJOW010000078.1 GCA_030826005.1 Aliterella sp. RAGGC_92 | reverse complement strand
ATTACAAGCACTGGTTTAGAGCTAAATTTTTTCAGCAATATCGACTTTTTTTTAGATACCATCAAGAGAGTAAAATCATTGTTCTCGCTTGGGTCAATGATGATAACTCTAAGCGAACTTATGAAAGTAAAACTGATGCTTATCGAGTTTTTAAAAAGATGCTTGAAAGCGGCAACCCTCCAGATGATTGGGAAGAATTAATCAAAAATGCTGGAGATGAAACTCATCGTTTAGAAGAAACGGTTAATCGATATAAAAATAGTTTTCCAATTGCTGACAGTATGCAGAGGGAATAAAGGGCAAGATCGACACTAAAATCGTAATAGTAATCAGTCTTCTAATAAGTCAGGACGACATCTGCGGGTTTTTTGTAGTTGCTGCTCGTAACGCCACTGAGAAATTGCTGCATGATTGCCCGATCGCAATACTTCCGGTACTTTCCAACCGCGAAACTCCGCCGGGCGCGTATATTGCGGATAATCTAACAATCCCGCCTCAAAACTTTCCGCGTGCAAGGATTCAACTTTTCCTACCGTCCCCGGCAACAGGCGCACTACGCCATTAATTAAAGCTAAAGCGGGAATTTCCCCCGCCGTCAGCACAAAGTCTCCTAAAGACACTTCGCGAGTCACTAAATGCAGTACTCGTTCGTCTACCCCTTCATAGTGACCGCAAATAACTACTAATTGGTCGTAATTGGCGGCAAATTCTTTTAACAATGGCTGATTTAGAGTTTGTCCCTGGGGTGTCATTAGCACAACTTCCCGTCGCGGTAAAACAGGTAACGACTCCACCGCCGCAAAAATTGGTTCTGGTTTTAATAACATCCCCGCACCACCGCCGTAAGGCTCATCGTCAACTTTGCGGTGCTTGTCGGTTGTAAAGTCGCGGGGATTAACTAAATGCACTTGGGCAATTTGTTTTTCTAGGGCTTTACCTAATAGCCCTGAACTCAGGGTAGAGGTAAAAAAGTCAGGAAATAAGGTAACAATATCAAATCGCACTGTTTTGTAGGAGAAAGGGAAGGAAGATAGGGAGAAGACGATCGCTCTCCTCTTTGCAAAAGTTATTTTAGTTGATTAAATTATGTTTAAATATTGTGACATCTTGCGAATTATTTATGCTCCAGTGTTAATCGTTCGAGAGATATTGAGCAAGCCTCAGCAAATTTGCTCGTAAGTGCCAGTTTTGCCGTGCTTAGGGGGATCTTATGAGGTGAACTTAGCTCCCATTATGTCAAGTAATTTAACCCGCATCAAAATACTGGAGCATTACATTCTGCTGAGGCTATTGAAAAAAAATTATGCTGCAACTAGAAGCTCAAATACTAGAAATGATGACACCCCAAGCAACGAAAACCGCAGTTATGGTTATTGGTGGGGCAGAAGATAAAGTTCACGGCAAAGAAATTCTCCATACTTTTTTTTGTCGCTCCGGCTCGTTGGACGCTCGCATTGCTATTATTCCCTCCGCTTCCCGCGAACCAGGGATCATCGGGGAGCGATATACCAGCATTTTTACCGAAATGGGCGCAAAGCAAATTGATGTCCTCGATATTAGAGAACGAGAACAATGCAATGACGAGACAATTCAAGCTTGTTTAGAAGCTTGTACGGGAGTATTTATTACTGGTGGCGATCAACTGCGCCTGTGTGGAGTATTAGCAGATACGCCCGTAATGGAAATTATTCGGCAGCGCGTTCAAAAATCGCAAATAACTCTAGCCGGAACGAGTGCTGGGGCGGCGATTATGGGACATCACATGATCGCAGGAGGTGGTAGCGGCGAGTCACCCAACCGATCGCTTGTAGACTTGGCGACAGGGCTGGGAATCTTACCAGAAGTGATTGTAGACCAGCACTTTCAAAACCGCAACCGGATGGCAAGATTAATTAGCGCGATCGCAACTCACCCCGATCGCCTGGGAATTGGCATTGATGAAGATACCTGCGCGATGGTAGAAGGCGATGGCTGGCTGCAAGTGATGGGTAAAGGTACGGTAACAATTGTCGATCCGGGGGCAAATTGTTATACAAATCAGCCTGATGTCGGCGCAACCGATCCCTTGAGCCTGCACAACTTACGCTTGCACGTCCTCAGTCATGGCGATCGCTATCATCTAAATCAACGCACAGTTTTAGCTCCCGTGCATCAACTTCCTAGCTAACACTTGTAAACTAAGCATAACTGCAAAAATTTCTGCTCGTAGCTAGGTGATAACTACAAGCACAAATGCTAAACCAAAAACTGTTATCCACGAACAGTTAATTAGTCAAATCCAAGTGGAAACTATTTAATTGGTGGCGAATAAACAAACGCATATAGACATGAGAATATTAAAAATCCAGACGTTACGCGGACCAAACTATTGGAGTATTCGACGACACAAACTCATAGTCATGCGGCTCGATTTGGAGGAACTTGCGGAAAAGCCCTCAAATGAAATTCCTGGCTTTTATGAAGGCTTGGTAGCGGCGTTGCCAAGCTTAGAAGAACATTTTTGCTCTCCAGGCTGCCGGGGTGGTTTCTTTAGCCGGGTACGAGAAGGAACGATGATGGGACATATCATCGAACACGTAGCTTTAGAGTTGCAAGAATTAGCAGGGATGCAGGCGGGGTTTGGTCGTACCCGCGAAACTTCTAGTGCGGGAATATATCAAGTAGTATTTGAGTATCAAGACGAGCAATCAGGACGTTATGCAGCTAGAGCCGCCGTGCGTCTGTGTCAAAGTATTGTCGAAACGGGTAGTTACCCCAAACAAGACTTAGAGCAAGACTTGCAGGACTTAAAAGAACTAGCTCAAGATGCGTCTTTAGGGCCTAGTACCGAGTCAATTGTCAAAGAAGCAGAAGCAAAAGGCATTCCTTGGATGGCGTTGGGTACGCGCTTTTTAATTCAAGTAGGGTACGGCGTACATCAAAAGCGACTGCAAGCAACAATGAGCGATCGCACGGGTATATTAGGCGTAGAGCTTGCTTGCGACAAAGAAGGCACAAAGCGCCTATTAGCTAGTGCCGGAGTGCCAGTACCCAGAGGTACGGTAATTAACTATTTTGACGAATTAGCCCAGGCTCTTGAAGATGTCGGCGGTTATCCAATTGTAATTAAGCCCCTTGATGGCAATCATGGTAGAGGCATTACAATCGATATTCGCTCTTGGGAAGAAGCAGAAAGCGCCTACGACGCGGCTAAAGAAGTCTCAAAATCGGTAATTGTCGAACGCTATTATGTCGGACGCGATCATCGGGTGTTAGTCGTTGATAGTAAAGTTGTGGCAGTTGCCGAGCGCGTACCCGCTCATGTAATCGGCGATGGCGAAAATACAGTTGCAAGGTTAATTGAAATTATTAACCAAGATCCCCACCGGGGCGAAGGACACGAAAATGTCTTAACTCGCATTGAAGTAGATAGGACAAGCGAAGCTCTTTTACAAAGGCAGGGCTATGAGCTAACTTCAGTGTTACCCAAGGGTGAAATTTGCTATTTGCGGGCAACGGCTAACTTGAGTACGGGGGGTATTGCCGTAGATCGCACCGATGACATTCATCCCGAAAATGTTTGGCTGGCGCAACGAGTTGCCAAAATTATTGGCTTAGACATTGCTGGAATTGACATAGTAACAACCGATATTAGCAAACCGTTACGAGATGTCGATGGGGTAATTGTCGAAGTTAACGCCGCCCCAGGCTTTAGAATGCACGTATGTCCGAGCCAAGGCATCCCCCGCAACGTAGCGGGAGCGGTGCTTGATATGCTATTTCCCCCAGGAAAACCCAGCCGCGTGCCGATTTTGGCTGTTACCGGAACAAATGGCAAAACTACAACTACTAGGTTGCTGGCGCATATTATGAAGCAAACCGGGCAGACGGTAGGCTTTACAACTACGGACGGCACTTATATCGGCGATTATTTAGTCGAGCCGGGAGATAATACAGGGCCGCAAAGCGCTCAACTAATTTTGCAAGATCCTACGGTTGAAATCGCTGTATTAGAATCGGCGCGGGGGGGTATACTCCGCTCTGGATTAGCTTTTGATGCGGCAGATGTGGGGATAGTGCTAAACGTAGCGGCGGATCACTTGGGTATTGGGGACATTGACACCGTAAACCAAATGGCACACTTAAAAAGTGTGGTAGCGGAAGCTGTATTGCCAAAAGGTTACGCGGTACTAAATGCGGACGATGAATTAGTCGCCCAAATGCGATCGCGCGTTAATTCTGAAGTTGCCTACTTCACCATGCAATTAAATAACGAATTGGTACAACAGCACGTCCAAAAAGGTGGTTTAGCGGCGGTGTATGAAAACGGCTACTTATCGATTCTCAAAGGCGATTGGACGCTGCGAATTGAGCAAGCCGTAAACGTGCCGTTGACAATGGAAGGACGCGCGCCTTTTATGATTGCCAATGCTTTAGCAGCTTGCGTTGCAGCTTTTACTCAAGGAGTAACAATTGACCAAATCCGCACTGGTTTAAATACCTTCCGCGCTTCGGTAAGTCAAACCCCAGGCAGAATGAATATGTTCGATCTAGGTGGCTATCATGCCCTTATAGACTACGCTCACAACCCCCACAGCTACGAAGCTTTGGGTGGCTTTGTCCGCAATTGGCCGGGGGAGAGAGTAGGAGTAGTTGGCGGACCTGGCGATCGCCGCGATGAGGATTTTGTAACTTTAGGTAAGCTATCGGCACAAATATTTAATCGCATCATCATCAAAGAAGATGACGACACGCGAGGACGGGAGCGGGGATCGGCTGCCGAATTGATTGCTAAAGGGATAATGCAAGTTAAGCCAGATTGCAATTATGAAACTATTTTGAATGAAATTGAGGCGATTAATAAAGCTCTAAATGAAGCTCCGAGCGGTGGACTGGTGGTAGTGTTACCTGAAAGCGTTAATAGGGCTATTGGCTTGATTGAAGCGCGTCGCCCGGTGGTACAAAATGGACAAACTAATGGCGCAGTAGTGGTGGACGCTGGTAGTGCTAAGGCATCTATTGCCAATATTGTTTAAAACAAACCTTGGTTTTGGTAGTGAAGATCCCCCCTAGCCCACGACAACAAAGCGGGAAGCAAAGCTACACCGCTTTTTGTCTCCCCTTGAAAAAGGGGGGGAAATATTAAAGTCCTCCGTAAAAAGGGGGATCGCCATTACTTCCGTCTTTATGAAAAATCTTTAACCAAAGAGCGATCGCGCATCCTAACAGATTCTAATCTTTGTCTTCCTCGTCTTTAGAATCATCGCCTTTGAGTTCTTCTTTAAAACCGCGCAAAGTTTTACCCAATGAGCTACCTAATTCGGGAATTTTTTTAGTACCAAAAATAAAAACTCCTACTATAGCAATTACCCCTACTTCCAGCCATCCTAAACCAAACATATAAAGTCTCCTTCAAACATCCTCTAATATCTTCTAAGCTACTTTACTTGTACTCAATTTGTATTTCCAACCACTCGCTCAATTCGTTAGCCAGCCATTCGAGTTCCGAGGAGGTAAGTTTTTCTTTCAAGGAATACTCTTTTACCCCTATTTGGATATTAAGTTGAGGGTCGATAGTCTTCCTTGCGCCTTCCGAGTCATCGGAATCCTCCGAGAAACCCTGTCGCTTCAGCGCAGGGAGGGATAGGAGGGCGAGTAAGGAGTCCCACCCCCGACCAATTTTGACCAAAGCTCAAAGAGTGAGCGGGGCGGGCGACGAATAAGCAAATACTTTGTGCAACAAGCTTCACAGTTGACGTGCTATAATGTGAAGTATGCTCAAAGCCTTCAAGTACCGTTTTTATCCCACTCCTGAACAAGAAACCTTGTTGCGGAGAACTATGGGATGCGCCCGTTTGGTCTACAACCGAGCGTTGGCAGCGAGAACGGAAGGCTGGTACGAAAGGCGGGAGAGAATCGGCTATGCCGATACTTCTGCCATGCTGACGCTTTGGAAAAAGCAGGAAGACTTGCAATTTCTGAATGAGGTTAGCTGCGTACCTTTGCAGCAGGGATTGAGACACTTGCAGAAGGCGTTTGCTAATTTCTGGGCGGGACAGGCTAAGTACCCTAACTTTAAGAAAAAACATCATGGCGGCAGTGCAGAGTTTACTAAGTCTGCTTTTAAGTGGAAGGATGGCTCTGTATGGCTTGCCAAGTGTAGTGAGGCGCTGCCTATTCGTTGGAGTAGACAACTGCCCAAGGGATGCGAACCATCGACTATTACGGTCAAGTTGGATGCTTCGGGACGTTTCCACGTTTCTTTGCTCGTGGATACAGTTATTGAACCACTGCCCAAAACCGATAAAAGTATCGGTCTGGACGTGGGTATCTCTAGCTTGATAGCTACCAGCAATGGAGACAAAATCGCTAATCCTAGACACTTTAAACGCTTGCGCTCCAAGCTTAGACGGGTACAAAAATCTTTGTCCCGTAAGCAGAAAGGCTCGAACAATCGACATAAACAAAGGCAAATAGTAGCTAAGGTACATAGCCAAATAACTGATAGTCGTAAAGACTTTTTGCATAAGCTGACTACTCAACTGGTGAACGAAAACCAAACCATCGTGGTTGAGGATTTGGCAATCAAAAATATGGTCAAAAACCATAAACTGGCACTTCACATTAGTGATGCTTCTTGGGGCGAACTCGTCCGCCAACTTGCCTACAAATGTGAGTGGTACGGGCGAGAACTGATTAAGATTGACCGATGGTTTCCTTCCTCTAAAAGGTGCGGAAATTGTGGGCATATAGTAGATAAAATGCCGTTGAATGTACGTGAGTGGGACTGTCCGAAATGTGGGATTAACCATGACCGGGATATCAACGCGAGTAAAAATATACTTGCCGCAGGGCGTGCGGTGTCAGTCTGTGGAGCGAACATAAGACCTGATGGGCAGAAGTCCAAAGGGCAGTTGCAAAAAACCCCTAGGGGAAAGAAACAGAAACCTAATACGTGAGTCTTAGGAATCCCCGTACCTTCAGGTCGGGGAGGAAGTCAAATTCAAAAGATTTTTTTGTATACTCCAGTTTAGTAATATCTTCTCTTGGCGCTGGGCGAATAGAGTTGTATTTGAATCCAAATATTTTGTGAGTTAGACACATTTGCTGGCGATCGATCCTAAGTTGGGTTTGCCTAAATAAGCCCCAGATAATATCTCGCACCATCCCAATACCAGCAATCCAAAAAGGTAGCGAAAATAATACAAATGGTACGTTGATCGGAAAAGGTGCAAATATAACCGCACCAGTCCAAAAAAAGATAAACGAATTCCAGGCGATCGCAAACCCAAGCAAAGCCAACATTTCTAATGTAAATCCTGCGGGCGGGATAACTATTTCTAAGGAATCTGTGTCTTTATGAAGTACGACTTTACTACCACGAGGTTTCGTTACAACCAGCCGATTTTCTAGTAGAGGGGGCGGATTTTTCAATATTTGCAATGCTTGTGAAGCGGAAGTAAAACGCCGTTCTAAACTCGGTTGAATTGTCCGCTCTAACCAAAGCGCAAAACTACGACTGATGTTGACTTGTTGAATAAACTGAATACATCCATCTAGTTGCGGCAAATCGGCGGGATGAGTACCTGTGAGTACGCAAATTAAGGTTGCGCCCAAACTATAAAGATCCGAAGCGGGGACGGTACGCCCGCCAAACTGTTCTGGGGGCATATATCCGTAAGTCCCGACAATAGTAATTGTCCCGTCTTTTGTGGCTGCGAACGTCTGTACCGAACCAAAATCAACTAGATATACCTGACCCGATACTATTGCCCGTGCGATTGCTCAGTAGCACATTACTAGGCTTGAGATCGCGGTGAATAATGGCGGGTTTGCGATCGTGTAAATAAATAAGTATTTCTAATAGTGACGTGGCTAATTCCTGTACCTCTGCTTCGCTAAAAGTGCGCCCGGCTTGTAAATGCTCTTGCAGGGATTTGGCTGGGATATAGGTTTGAACTAAAGCAAAACTTTTAAGGCGATCGCTCTCTAGCTCAAAGTAATCTAAATATTGGGGAATAGCGCTATGAGACAAGGATTTTAAAGTTTCGGCTTCTCTTTCAAAGAGTTTGAGATCGTCCCATTCAAAATCGCTGTTAAAAGATACTAACTTAACTATTACTAATTCTTGCGATCGCAAATCTCGACATAGTAAGGTCTTACGCCCAGCCTTTTTAGCTATTTGCCGCTCTACCTGGTAGAAATCGCCTAAGATTTGAGTAGTCATTACCTATTTCTGGGACTTATAACTCTTTTATAACCTTGGTTTTGACTGCCAGCAAGCGGTTTATAGTCAAAAATCAAGGAGAGAAAGTGCGATCGCTCCCTGTTTCGCAGAAAAATTAGCAATTATGACATTAAACGTTGAGTATGAAATTAAGGAACTTTTTGACAAGCTAGAAAACAAGCTTGAGACTAAGTTTGATAAGTTAGAAGCGAAAATAGACAAGCTTGAGACTAAGTTTGACAAGCTAGAAGATAAGGTAGATAAGCTAGAAGATAAAGTAGACAAAATCGGCGAAGATGTCGCCCAACTAAAAACCGATGTTAAAGTTTTAGACCAAAAAGTTGTAGGAATTGATAAACGATTGGACTCGCAGGAATTTATCAATCGAGGGGTAGCGATTGGATTATTAGTTGCTTTGCTAGGTGGACTCGCTAAAATATTTGGATTTGAGGGGATTCATTAAATTCAAAAACTCCAAACAATTGCTGCTGTTTACGTCCAAGTCAAAACAAAGCAAAGTTTTTTGTTGAAGCTGATGGCAATCTACACGATCTGGAACTATACAGGTATATTATGCCCAGTCAAATATGGCCCTACATTACTTCTGGGATTCCTGATGAGTTATTTGAGCGTTTACCAGGAATCCCCCTTACTAAGCGCGAAACTCGGCTATTACTAATTGCTCAATTGCGACTGCAAGCTGATTCTGTACTCTGGGATATTGGCGCAGGTACGGGAACGATCCCCGTAGAAGTAGGGTTACTATGTCCCCAAGGCAAAATCATTGCGATTGAAAGAGATGAAGAAGTAGCAAACTTGATTCGGCGCAATTGCGAAGTTTTTGAAGTCACAAATGTTGAAGTAGTAGAATCAAGCGCCCCCGAATGCTTGTCTCAATTAAAAAATCCCCCAGGGAGAGTTTGCATTGAAGGCGGTCGTCCAGTAAAAGATATTTTAAAAGCTGTATGGGATTATTTACCATTTCAAGGGCGGGTTGTAGCTACAGCTAGTAACTTAGAAACTTTGTATACAGTTTCGCAAACTTTGGCAGAACTCCAAGCCCGTAATATAGAAGTAGTACAATCGGCAGTTAACCGTTTAGAGACGCGAGGGACGCAACAAACCTTTGCGGCGGTAAATCCGATTTTTATTCTGAGCGGCGAGAAGCTAGACTAAAGCGAATATGAAAGTAAAAGTTAGATAGATAGTTTTCAGTTTTAAGTAAAAAATAAAACTAAGCGGCTTTTGCGCTCTAAGTATTGCCTTTTTTGTCTATTGCTTATGTCTTGGTCTCGACTTATTAGTGGAATTATTGCGATCGCTCTAGCTTTAAGTGCTACTCTCCTCGGTGGGTGGTACTTTACCTTAATGTTTTGCGCGATCGTTTATTTAGGTCAGTTAGAATACTTTGATTTGGTACGCGCTACAGGTATAGCCCCCGCCGCCAAAACTACCTTAGTTGTTAGTCAATTGCTGCTTGTTGTCGCTACTTTATCCCCCAACTTAGCCGATGTTGTGATGCCTGTAGCTGGCACATTTATTTGTTTTTACTTATTATTTCAGCCCAAACTTGCCACGATTGCAGATATTTCTACCTCTATTTTGGGGCTATTTTATGGCGGGTATTTGCCGAGTTATTGGGTAAGAATGCGAAGCTTAGATGCGGTAGGCAATTTACCTTTTGGCGGCTACTGGGCGGAAAACTGGACAAATTTGCCAGCCTTACCCCAAGGCTTAAAAGTAACTTTACTAACTTTTTTGTGTATTTGGGCGGCGGATATTGGCGCTTACTTTATCGGCAAATTTTTTGGTAAAACTCGCCTTTCCGACATTAGCCCGAAAAAAACTGTTGAAGGGGCGGTGTTTGGCGTTTTTGGTAGCGTAGTTGTAGCTATAACTGGGGCGTGGTATTTAGATTGGTCTGGTTGGCCTTGGACGGGTTTAGCGTTGGGTTTATTAATCGGAATTGCCAGTTTGCTTGGTGACTTAACCGAATCAATGATGAAACGCGATGCGGGAGTTAAAGATTCGGGACAGTTAATCCCCGGTCATGGCGGGATTTTAGACCGGGCGGATAGCTATGTTTTTACTGCTCCCTTGGTTTACTATTTTGTGACCCTCCTCTTACCTCTGCTACCAAGTTAAGGAACAACGTTTATTTTACCGCTACAGACAATTCCCCCAGGCTGCAAAGTTAGTTCATCTAAATCTACTTCTTCGCCCAAGTCAACACTAAAGTTATCTAGATTTGCCAAAGCTACGCCTTGGGAAGTGACAATTTTTGGTTGTAATATCTCTAATTGATGACAAGTAGCTAGTTTCAAACCTGCTTGCAGGATAATTGATTGGCGATCGCTACTACTACTACTACTTTCTATAGTTGCATTTAAGCTGATTTGCCCGTCGCCAAAAGTCGCTTTATCCCAATGCACTCGACTATCGGCAGCAATAGGAGCTAGTTTTAATAGTAAGTCGGTTAGAGCGTTAGCTAAGATTGGCGATCGCAAGGAAGCATTAATATCTGCCTGTTGCAGTTGCAATTTACCCGTTACAGGCACTTTTTGCAATAGCTTCAACGGTTGACCTTTAATTACTTGACCTAAGTTAACGGATATACCTGTAGCAACTAAGTGAATTTGGGTTACGTGCAGTCCTTGATAAACGGCTTTGCTTGCTAGTATAGAAACGCGCGGAATATTGCCCGTCAGAATTTGGCGACTTTTTCCTTCAATGTGTACTTCTAGGTTGGATACCTGTTGTACTTGAGATTTTAGCCATAACTCGATTGCTGGCGATAGAATTTTGCCAATCAGTCGGCGGGGATTTTCGGCTGGAGAGTTATCAGTAATCAAAGCGTTCAATCTAAAAGAGCAGGGATTAAAAAATTCCTGTGTAATACCTGTAAATATATAGCGCAAACTACAACTAACTGCATATGGAGGAAAGGTTACAAAAAATTCTCTCCCAATGGGGGATCGCTTCTCGTCGTCAAGCAGAGGCGTTAATTGTCGCGGGGAGAGTGCAGTGTAATGGAGTTGTAGCCAGCCTAGGTACAAAAGCCGATCTTGATTTAGACAAAATTTCTGTAGATGGTAAGCTTCTTCAACCCCTACATCGCCCTGCGCTCGTTTATTTACTCCTCAACAAACCCAAAGGGGTAGTTTCTACTTGCAACGATCCCCAAGGACGCAAAACAGTTATTGACTTGCTGCCTAAAAATTTACAATTAGGTATGGGAATCCACCCTGTAGGACGTTTAGATACAGATTCTACTGGAGCATTGATATTAACCAATGATGGCGAACTAACAAATAAACTCACTCACCCCCGCCATAGCATTCCAAAAACCTATCGTGTTTGGGTAAAAGGTCATCCACCCGAAACCGTGCTACAACAGTGGCGACAGGGCGTTATTTTAGAGGGAAGAAAAACTCGCGCTTGTTCGCTAAGAGTAATTGATAGAAGTAAAAATTCCGTACAAACAACTTGTTTAGAAATTATTTTAAAGGAAGGAAGAAATCGTCAGATTCGGCGAATCGCTGAACAGTTAGGATATCCTGTAATTTCGTTGCATCGTACCGCCATTGGTGCGATTAGATTGCAACCGTCAACAGATGTATTGTTACCTAAAGGTTGCTATCGTTACCTTGAAGATTGGGAAATTTGCTTTTTGCAAAAGATTCGTTAGATCGCATCGGTTGAGGAGCCAGATGCCTTTTAGGAGTGGATAAAATGAAGTGGTGTGGTAAAAGAACGAGCAAGTCAATACGTCCAATAGAGGAACAACAAGCAGAAATTTTAGAGCAAATCGGTAATACGTTGCGCCAAAAGCGTCTAGAACAAGCTCTAGGCATTGAAAAGGTAGCAGCAAAAACTTTAATTCGCCAACACTTATTGGTAGCAATTGAAAAAGGTTTGTTGGATCAATTGCCAGAACCAATATATATTCAAAAGTTTATCAGGCAATATGCGGAAGTGTTGGGTTTGGACGCGGAAGGATTAGCTAGTAGCTTTCCTATTGGTAAAAGCGATCGCACTTCTAACCTTAAACCAGGGTTGCGACTAATTTTACCTGTAGTGCAATTGCGTCCGATTCATTTGTACGTGCTGTATATAATTGCGATCGCTTTTGCTGTAAATGCTTTATCGCGCTCTTTAAGTCGTAACCAGTGGCAAACAAGTATTCCATTACCAGAATTACCAGTTGTTGCCAATAGTACAAAACCCTCACAACCTAAAGAATCAAGCCAGGTAGAGTCAGTTAGCGCTACTCCAGAAATTAGCAAAAAAATTCAAATTGGCGTTACTTTAAAAGCGCCTTCTTGGATTCGAGTAGTCGCCGACGGCAAAGTTGCCTTTCAAGGACTTTTACCGTCGGGAACTCAGCGTACTTGGGTAGCCAAAGACAATTTAACAGTGTTAGCGGGGAATGCGGGAGGCGTTTTACTAACTATCAATCAAAAAGAGTCTAAGCAAATGGGTAATTTGGGCGAGGTTCAAGAGCTAACTTTTGCCGCACCAAGGCTTTAGGGGACAAGGAGATAAGAAAGTTAGCATTAGTTTATCTCCCCATTTCTCCATCTTTTACTAAGGGAGAACGTCCGTAAAGTTGAACTAAGGTTTTTAATAAGTCGCTCAATTCCTCGGTTAAGTCATCATATTGATAGCGCCATTGCCAATTACCATCGCCAAAGCTAGGTACGTTCATTCGCGCCTCTGTTCCCAAACCGAGTAAGTCTTGGACGGGAATAATCGCTTGATTGCTTACAGAACTTAAAGCCAACCGAATTAAATCCCAGTGAATGCCGTCAGGACTGATGCAGCCTAAATAGCGCTCGACATTGGTTTTTTCATAGTCGGAAAGTTCATTAAACCAGCCTACGGTAGTATTGTTGTCGTGAGTGCCAGTATAAACGACACAATTGCGCGAGTAATTAAAAGGTAAATAAGGATTGCCAGGGTCAGAACCAAAAGCAAATTGCAGTATTTTCATGCCTGGAAACTCAAATTCATCGCGTAAAGCATCGACTTCCGGCGTAATTACTCCCAAATCTTCCGCCATCACAGGCAACTTACCGAGCTTATCGTTTAATACTTTAAACAAAGCCGATCCGGGGGCTTCAACCCACTTGCCATTCATTGCCGTAGTTTCACCCTGCGGCACTGCCCAATAAGCCTGGAAGCCTCTAAAATGGTCAATTCTGATGATATCTACATAGTCGAGCATGGCTTGAAATCGCTGCACCCACCATTTAAAATTTGTTGCTTGTAATTGCTCCCAGTTGTAAACCGGATTGCCCCACAATTGCCCGGTTTCGCTAAAGTAATCTGGTGGAACTCCCGCCATTTGAGCGGCGTTACCTTGTTCGTCTAAACAAAAGTTTTCTGGATTTCCCCACACATCGGCGCTATCGTGAGCTACATAAATAGGAATATCGCCAATAATTTGAATCCCGCGCATATTGGCGTATTGCTTTAAGGTTGACCATTGGCGGAAAAATTCAAATTGAGTGTATTTGTAGTAAAAAATTTCTTCCGTTAGTCTGCGCCGCCATTGTTCAAGGGCTTCAGGTTGCTTTTTAGCTAGTTCTGACTCCCAGGTATGCCATCCGGCATTTTCTTTAGCATCTCTAATTGCCATAAATAAAGCATAGTCATCAAGCCAGTATGCTTTAGCGTCGCAAAAGCCAGAAAACTCTTTTTGCTGTACGGGTGCGGCTTTAGTTTTAAAATTCTCGCAAGCTTTCTTTAATAACGGCGTTTTGATATTGATTACTTGCTCAAAATCTACTTTTTCTGTGGGAAAATGAGGCAAATTAGCAAAATCTTCCTCGGCGAGTAATTCCTGTTCTTTCAATGCTTCAGGACTAATCAATAAAGGATTTCCCGCCATTGCCGAATAAGACATATAAGGCGAATTGCCGTAGCCAGTCGGGCCTACAGGTAATACTTGCCAATATTGCTGATTACTTTTCGCCAAAAAATCAATAAACTTATAAGCTTCTAACCCCAAATCGCCAATTCCAAAGCGACCGGGAAACGAAGTTGGATGAAGCAAAATACCACTGGATCTAGGAAAAGGCATAACAAATATTGCGCTCAAAAAGCGATCGCCAAAAATTTATCATGCGACAAGTCACTTGGAAACTATCTTAAGACGTGCGATCGCACGGCGAATATAAATAACGTTAATCGCGTCCCAAAAATATTGAATAATAGATAAAATTCTTTTTTTCTAATGACTTACCGCAATCCCGCTCCTACTGTTGATATTATTATCGAACTATGCGATCGCCCTCATAGACCAATTATCTTAATAGAACGCCACAACGAGCCTCTAGGCTGGGCAATTCCTGGGGGTTTTATCGATTACGGAGAACTCGCTGAAGTTGCAGCACGGCGCGAAGCGTTGGAAGAAATCGGTCTAGAAGTAGAATTAATCGAGCAGTTTCATGTATACTCTGACCCAAAACGCGATCCCCGCTCTCATACAATGAGCGTAGTATTTTTAGCCACTGCTACAGGAGATCCTCAAGCAGGAGATGATGCTAAAAGCTACGGAATTTTTGAATCGTGGCGAATACCTGCTAACTTATGTTTTGACCACGATCGCATTTTAAAAGATTATTGGCGTTACAGACATTACGGCATTCGTCCCCGTTTATCATGAAACAAGTTATTAATACAAACCTTGCTCCCGCACCCGTTGGCCCTTACAATCAAGCAATTTCTGCAAGCGGACAAATGCTATTTGTCTCCGGGCAAATTCCCCTCAATCCCAGCACTGGCGAACTTGTAGGCGCGGGGGATATTACGCAGCAAACTCAGCAAGTGCTAACAAATCTCAAAGCTATTCTAACCGCCGCCGGGGTAACGTGCGAATATGTGGTAAAAACCACTGTATTTTTGGCAGATATGAACGATTTTGCGACAATGAACGCTGTTTACAGCCAATACTTTGATGAAGCTACCGCTCCCGCCCGTGCTTGCGTGCAAGTTTCCCGTTTACCCAAAGATGTATTAGTAGAAATTGATTGCATTGCGGTAGTTTAATGGCTGATAAACTTCAAGCTTTAGGTGATATTCGCCTTGTAGCTACCGATATGGATGGGACTTTAACCCAAGCGGGGAAATTTACCCCAGAATTACTCCAAGCTTTTGCAGATTTAGCGGCGGCAAATATTAAAGTAATAATTACAACAGGACGCTCGGCGGGATGGGTAAGTGGACTTGCAACTTATCTACCGATAGAGGGGGCGATCGCTGAAAATGGCGGTTTGTATTATGCTAATGGGGAGCAATTACCTGTATTTCTAAGCTCTGTTCCTGATTTAACTAGCCACAGACAGCAGTTAGCAGAGATTTTTTTGAAACTCCAGCAAAAATTTCCCCACATCAAAGAATCGGCGGATAATTGCTTTCGTTTAACAGATTGGACGTTTGACGTGCAACCATTGAAAATAGATGAATTGCAACAATTAGGGCAATTATGCGCGCAGTCCGGTTGGGGTTTTACTTACAGCAACGTGCAGTGTCATATTAAACCCTTAAGCCAAGATAAAGCCGCCGGATTACTTCAAGTGCTGCGCGATTATTTTCCCCAATTTACTACAGAGCAAGTTGTAACTGTCGGCGATAGTCCCAACGATGAAAGTTTATTTAATCCTAGCTACTTCAAACATTCTGTAGGCGTTGCGAACGTGCGCGACTATGCAAACCAGATGCAGTACCAGCCAACTTACATTACTACCGCATCCGAAGGGGAGGGATTTTGCGAACTAGCTGCGTTTTTAAGTCAAAAATAAGTTTCCACATTATTCAAGCTAATCATTGGTACGAAATCTTGATGAGAAAAAACAAGTCTTAGGAGTTCAAGAAGAATCTTTCAAAGAGTAGGTTATTTTCATCAGCATCTTTGGAGTGGTTTTCTATTTAATTACATTTACAAAAAATTATGTATTATTAACAGTTGCTTTCAACACAAGTACTACATGAACTTGCTAACATCAATAAAGTTAATTAAATTCAAGCGATCGTTTATACATCTACCATGTTAAAAAAAATAACAGTAGCAGCATTAGGACTTTTTTCCTTACTGGGTCTTAATTTGCCTGTACAAGCTGACGATACAATATATCCGATAAGCATTCAAAACTATCTGATGCAGCTTGCGGTGGAAGCAGATTTTTTACAAGTGGGAGATACCACAAAACACGACCACTTTATAATAGAAATTCCTACTACAACGCTTGTAGAGATGGCTGATACAGCGTGTGGACAGTTTGAGTTAGGGAAAGTACACTCTAACGTAAAAGACAAGGTTAAAACTGATAGTAAGGCTAATTTACCTGTGGCAACAAAAAATAAGCTAGGTGAAACAGGAATAGATAAGCTTGCTGATGGCATTGTTAAATCAGCAGTTAACGCCCATTGCTCTCAACATAAAATAAAATTGCCTCAAGTTTAAAGTAAAAATAGATGTTAGACGAGTTTGTCTAACATCTATTTTGATTTTATCGAGAAACTTTCTAGCTAACACTTTCCTTATCTACTTTATGTAGATTAGGTTTTTTGTTTAAATCCCTGTCTAAATACCCACTGCATCAACCCTGGAAACAAGCTGTAAGCACCGCTTGATAACTTTGCTGAACCTACCAAAACTTCAGAACGCTTATTTTTGACTCCATCCCAAATTGCTTTGGCTACATCTTCCGGCTTTTCAACTACGGGAGTGCTTAAAACTTGCTCTAATTGATTTTTTCGCGCTTCCGCGTCTTGCACGTCTCTCCCGCGAAAAATTGCTCGTTCCATTAAGCTACTTTTTATTACACTGGGATAAACGCCGCAGACATGAATATTTTTAGGCTTCAATTCCGAGTGTAGCGCCTCGGTTAAACCAGTTAATGCAAACTTGCTAGTAGAGTAAGGAACTAAGTAGGGAATTGGCACTTTACCGCCTATAGAAATTAAATTTACTATTGTGCCGCTACCTTTGGCAATCATTGCCGGAAGTAAAGCATGAATTGTATGAATATATCCCCATAAATTAGTATCTATAGTTTGATGCCAATCTTCTAAAGAAAAGTCTTCTACCGTTCCCGAACTATAAATACCTGCATTGTTAATTAGTACGTCAATGCTGCCATATTCTGCTAATGCTTTATTAATTAGATTCGCCACTTGCTGAGAATCTTTAACATCGCAAGGAATACTTA
>JAPJOW010000077.1 GCA_030826005.1 Aliterella sp. RAGGC_92 | reverse complement strand
GGACAAGGGGACAGGGGGGAGGGGATAAATCATGCGATCGCCCTCAATGTATTATCTAAAAATTACTCTTTACCTTAAACTAATAATTCAATTCAATTTTTAAAGCGATCGCTATTAACATGGAACAGGTTAGGCGCTAAAAACAAGACATTTTCATAATGAATGTATAAATAATTACGCAATAGCAAAAAACTAAGTATTTTTTATAGTTTGGGTAAGTCTGAAGTTTGGGAAGAAAATGGCAATTTTACACGGTAGTTGGTTACTGCAAAAGCAAGGTAGTTGCTTATTTATTTGGGGAGAAACTTGGCGAAGCTCTGTAGGGTTGTCAGACTTGACCGCTTTACCCAAGCACCCTTTAGCGATGAATCTAGAGGAATTGACAGCTTGGATAGCTTTGCAAAACGCCGAAATAGCTTCCTTACTCTCCGTTTCCCCGGCGGTAGCAAAACGCCCTCGTAAAGGCATCGGCACTCAAAAGCTAGATGATAGCAATCATCCACTACCAAATAATCAAGCGATCGCTTTGCCGACGCATATTGATAAAAATTTACTATATCCGGTACATTCGGTTGCTACAGAATTAGCAACTAACAAGTCTTATTTACTATATCCCTGGCAAGTTGAAGGATATTGCTTTAACCCCCTTGGAGCAATGAAACTCCTAAACTCTCTACCATTGGGGATTGAAGAAAATTCTTATTTGGGCGGAGACTTGCGTTTTTGGGCGCAAGTTGCGCGGTGGAGTTGGGATGTAATGAGTAGAGCTAAGTTTTTGCCTACTTTAGAAAGACTTGAAGATAATACTTTAATAACCAAGTGGCAGAGTTTGTTAGATAGTTCTATTGATTCGGGGCGCTTAGAACAATTTACCCAAACTATGCCTTTAGCTTGTTTGTGCTATCAGCAGGAAACTTTTAACGCGATAAATTTACCGATTGCGCCGCAAAAACTAATTCAAGATTTTCTCAATACGACAATAGATGCTCAAGTAAGAACGGTGGTTAGTAGCGATTTACCTACTCTACCGCCTTTATGGAAAGAGTGGCTGCACAGTTTAACTCGTAGCGATAACATTGTTAAATCCGAGCCAGGACAGCTAGAGCGTCTAGAATCGTCTTTAAATGCTTGGATTGCACCATTACAGTATCAGTTGACGGCGGCTCAAAATCGTTTTCGTACCTGTTTTCAGCTTATACCTCCAAATGCAGATAGTAATGAGTGGATTTTGGCGTATGCTCTCCAAGCTATAGATAACTCAGAATTTTTAATAAAAGCGGCGGATATTTGGCAGCATCCAGTAGAGCGTTGGGTGTATGAAAATAGAGAGATAGAAAACCCTCAAGAAACTTTTTTGCGCGGGCTGGGTTTAGCGTCTAGATTGTACGAACCCATTGCCCCTAGTTTAGAATCTGCTTATCCTGAAAGCTGTATTTTGACTCCGTTGCAAGCTTATGAGTTTATTAAGTCTATTGCTTGGCGGTTTGAAGATAACGGATTGGGGGTAGTTTTACCGCCAAGTCTTAGTAGTAGCGGCGGTTGGGCGAATCGTTTGGGTTTAAAAATTAGCAACGCTGCGCCCCAACAACAGCAACGCTTGGGATTGCACAGTTTGCTGACCTTAAAGTGGGAATTAGCTATTGGCGGGCAAACAATATCAAAAAGCGAGTTTGACCGCCTTGTAGCCCTCGGCAGTCCCCTTGTAGAGATTAATGGCGAGTGGGTAGAACTGAAGCCGCCTGACATTAAAACCGCCCAAAACTTTTTTGCCGCCCGCAAAAATAGCTTGACATTATCCCTTGAAGATGCGTTGCGTCTCAGTACCGGGGATACAATGGCAATTGAAAAATTGCCCGTAGTCAGCTTTGAAGCGTCAGGGGTACTTCAAGAATTGATGACGACATTGCAAGATAATAGTGCGATCGCAGTTTTACCAACACCAAGCAAGTTTAAAGGAGAGTTGCGCCCTTATCAACAACGGGGTTTTAGCTGGCTGGCATTTTTAGAGCGTTGGGGTTTGGGTGCGTGTTTAGCTGATGATATGGGTTTGGGTAAAACGGCTCAATTAATCGCCTTTTTGTTACATCTCCAAGAACAAAATGCTTTAACACAGCCGACATTAGTAGTTTGTCCAACTTCGGTATTAGGAAACTGGGAGCGAGAAGTTAAAAAGTTTGCACCCAGCTTAAAAGTAACAATTCATCACGGCGATAAACGCTCTAAAGGTGAGGTTTTTGTTAAAGAAGTACAAAAGCATGAAGTTGTGATTACAAGTTATGCGTTGATTTACCGAGATATTAAATCATTTGAAAGTGTTTCTTGGCAGGGAGTTGTTTTAGATGAAGCCCAAAATGTCAAAAATCCAGAGGCGAAACAATCCCAAGCTGTAAGACAATTAAAAGCTAATTTTAAAATTGCTTTAACAGGTACGCCCGTAGAAAATAGATTAGGGGAATTGTGGTCAATTTTAGACTTTCTCAATCCGGGATATTTGGGCGCTAAACAATTTTTTCAACGGCGGTTTGCGATGCCAATTGAAAAGTATGGCGATGCCGCTTCTTTAAACACATTGCGATCGCTCGTACAGCCGTTTATTCTCCGCCGATTGAAAAGCGATCGCACAATTATTCAAGATTTGCCCGAAAAGCAAGAAATGACTGTGTTTTGTGGACTTTCTCTAGACCAAGCAAGCCTTTATCAGCAAGTAGTTGAGGAGTCTTTAGCCCAAATTGAATCTGCCGAAGGCGTACAACGTCGCGGGATGATTTTAGCGTTGTTAGTAAAGCTAAAGCAAATCTGCAATCATCCAGTTATGGTAGGAGAAAAAGCAGCCAAAGCAAATATATTACCTAGCGACTTTGATAAAAAATCAGGTAAATTGCAGCGTTTGCAAGAAATGTTAGAAGAAGTTATCGCAGAAGGCGATCGCGCTTTAATTTTTACTCAGTTTGCCGAGTGGGGAAAGTTACTTAAAACCCATTTAGAAAAACATTTTAATAGAGAAGTATTGTTTTTATATGGCAGCACTACCAAGCAACAAAGAGAAGAAATGTTAGATCGTTTTCAACACGATCCGCAAGCACCACCAATCTTTATTTTGTCTCTTAAAGCTGGGGGTGTAGGGTTGAATTTGACAAGAGCAAATCATGTTTTTCATTTCGATAGATGGTGGAATCCTGCCGTCGAAAATCAAGCTACCGATCGCGTATTTAGAATCGGTCAAAAGCGCAATGTTTTAGTGCATAAATTTGTTTGTACTGGCACTTTGGAAGAAAAAATTAACGCGATGATTGAAAGCAAAAAAGAACTAGCCGAACAAGTAGTAGGCGCAGGAGAGCAGTGGTTGACGGAATTAGATACAAACGGGTTGCGTGACTTATTGATTCTAGATCGAGACTCTGCGATTGAAGACGAATAAATAGACCCAGAGACAAAAGCTAGAGTTGTTAATTTATTAAAAAATCCTTGTTCGCCCAGGGTTAAAACATCGTCTTCTATTGGTCGATAAACATCTTCCCCGCCTAGGGTTAAAACCTCAGGCTAATAGCTTAAGTCGGCTTAAGCCGACTGTATTTCATGTTAGTTAAATCTACAATCTGATTGATTAAGTTTATAGCGTTGCTGAAATTGCGCTCGTTTTCAGGTAGATATTTAAAGAAAAAATTATAGTTTTATTAGTCTACTTCAGTAGACTTGAACTATTAGCCTAGGGCTTTAACCCTAGGCGGGATTGAATAAATAGCCGCATAATTGTGGCAGCAAACAAAGTAAGTGCGATCGCTATTTACCTATTGCCAAACCTCTGCGTAATCTTTAGCAAACTGCTCAAAACTTATCGGTTTTTTCCCCGTAACTTGCTCTACAGTGGGCGATACCGTCGCCGCTTGTCCTGCTTTGTAACTAGCATATAATTCCAGTAAAGCGTTGACTATCGGATCTGGCATTCCTGCGCCTTGCATTCCTTGGCGTACCGCATCGTCAGGAACATCTACATAATTGATTGTTCTACCCAAAACTTGAGACAAAATAGAAGCCGATTGAGCGTGAGACAGTGCTTCCGATCCTGTAATAATGTAAGACTGTCCTTCGTGTCCGCTAGTTGTTAAAGCAGCTACCGCTACTGAAGCAATGTCACGAGTATCGACAAAGCTAACTTTACCCTCTCCCGCATTTAGATAAAAAGCATTTTCAGATTTAATAGTTTCTGCCATTGCATTGACAAAATTCTGCATAAATCCATTAGGACGCAAAAATGTAAAAGGAATACCGGAAGATGCAATCGCATTTTCCATTTCCTCATGCCACTTACTTAAAGCAATTCCTGGCTGTGCTAAAGCCGAGAGTTTGACAATGTGGCGAACATTTGCTTGTTTTGCCGCCGCGATTAATATTGCTGTTAGTTCAACCATATTTGGCACAAAAGGACTAACTAAGAAAACTTTATCCACTCCCGCCAAGGCAGGTACAATAGTCTCCGGGCGCTCTAAATCCATCTCCACTGGTTCAGCGCCAGATTTTTTTAGCGACTCTGCTTTATTCATCGAACGCACTGCTACTCGTGGAGTTATCCCCAAAGTAATTAGTTGCTGGACAACTTGACTCCCTACATTACCTGTAGCACCAGTAACCAAAATTGTGTTGCTCATACTTTACACCTTATTTAGTCCTTTAATTGCTGTAATTGGGTCAATTTTGAGCATTCAATTACATTTTTTTGCTTAAAAACCTAGTTTTAATCATCTATCGCTGGTTTACTTGCAGAGACAATATCGATAATTAGCTTATCATTGCCGCGAATAATGGTTAGTTGCGATCGCATTCCTACTTGTTCGTGAGTCAATAATTTATGCAAGTCGTCAATACTAGCAATAGGTTGATTGTTCATTCCTACAATCACATCGCCTTCAACAAGTCCGGCATTTTGGGCGGGACTATCTTCTTCAATTGAAATAATCAGTACGCCGCTTTCTACAGATAATTCGTGGAATAACACTGTACGGCGAGGTAAAGGGACGTTTTGCCCGCCGATACCAATGTAACCGCGCTGAATAAAGCCATTTTTAATTAACGGCGTGAGGATAGTTTTAGCTGTATTAATCGGTACGGCAAAACATATACCCTGTGCAGACATGATGACGGCGGTATTAATACCAATAACTTCGCCGTGAGATGTTACTAATGGCCCGCCAGAATTGCCGGGATTTAACGCTGCATCGGTTTGGATAATATTATCAATTAGCCTACCCGATCGCGCTCTAAAACTTCGCCCCAACGCACTCACAACGCCTGTAGTGACCGTAGTTTGGAAGCCGTAGGGATTACCAATAGCGATCGCAACTTGCCCAGCTTTTAGCGATTGAGAATCGCCTAACTTTGCTGCTACTAAATTAGGGGCGTGGATTCTAATTACAGCTATATCGGTTTCCGGGTCATCTCCTACTAATTCGGCGGGAAAATGACGACCATCAGCTAAGGTTACTTCTAGCCCCGTTGCATTGTGTACAACGTGGCTATTGGTGAGAATATAACCATCTTGAGTAAAAATAAAGCCCGAACCATTCCCGCGTACTTCTTGCGCGACACTTTGATTATTTCTTCTTCTACCTCTTAATTGCCTATGGACATCGATATTAACTACGGCGGGGCTGACTTTTTCCACGACAGCAATAACGGCTTGGGAATAAGCATCAAGCAACTTCTCATCAGAAGTAGGAACGGCATTTGTTGGGGTCTGCATCCCCTCATCAAAACTTTCATTAGATACCAGTTGCAGATTGTAAGTCATAGCTGCTCCTGTTTTTATATAGAGGGGTAGTGTGTTTTTATGATTCTGCCAATAACCTACTCTTTTTGCCAAGAAGGTACTCAAAAGTGCTATACATACCTTATGGTGCGTAACTATCCAGCAATTAGCGTTTGCAATGCTCAATGTCCCTCGCGGCAAGTTTTAGACTTAATTGCCGACAAATGGACTGCGATCGCTATTTATCGTTTATCAAAAGGCACAAAGCGCTACAACGAGTTACAAAAAGAAATTGGCGGTATCTCTCAAAAAATGCTGACCCAAACTTTACGGGGTTTAGAACGGAATGGCATTGTTAGTCGCATGGTTTACCCAGTAATTCCGCCAATGGTTGAATATTCTTTAACCCCATTGGGCGAAACACTAATTGAACCATTGTCTCAGCTTTGCAAATGGGCAGAAAATCATATTTCTGAAGTAGAAACAGCAAGGGATAGCTACGATCGCCAGCAGATTGCAAAGCTTTAACTCGTGGCGATCGCATTAGTGTTGTGTTAACTTTGATCCGAAGCTAGTTTTAGCCCCAAGCTATAGTCGGGGTTCTGTATGCCCAACTGGTGCGCTACCGATCCGTGTAAGCGTATGCCGCTCAGTGTTTTAACTACTTCATCGACCCGAAAGTTGACTCTAAATGGTAGAGCGATCGGTGTTTCGCCGATTGTTAATAGGTTCAAATCCTGTACTTTCCCCAAAACCCTCGTCCTGGGTACGGACACCTTGTTAGGGACAAGTCACTTTGTAAATGTTAGGAACTTCCTAACATCTTGATATTACTCTGCAAGTGCAGGTGTTTTGTTAGCAGTGAAGTAGCCAGCGCTAAGTCAATTCTCTTTAACTTGAGTATGTCCTTCAACTTCCAAATCTGTTTGTCTAAATAGATAAATAGAACTGGTTGTAGAACGGCATATTTGAGCGTAGTTGCTCCTTTAAGGTTGCTTGACAACCAAAGAGCGATTAATTGCTCTCTTAATCCAGTTTTGGAGAACCTTTTGCCCGCACTAAACTGTAAAACCCTGCATTAGCGGAGTAGAAAATATTATGTAGTATTTGTGTTACAAAAGTAATGCAGTTATTTAATTTATTTCGTTGGGTAAAGTTGCCCAATCTTTCTATGTGGAAAACTTTTTATATTAAGCCTAATGAAATTGGCATTTTGTATCACCGGAGCGATTTTAAGAAAATTTTGCAGCCGGGGACTCATACCTATTTTGGTTTTCATTGGCAAGTGACAACTTACAACCGCAACCAACCAGAAGCAAAAATTGACAACTTAGAATTATTACTAACAACCAACGCCGCCGAGTTGCAACAACATTTATTAATCGTCAAAACAGAATTTAACCAAGCGGCTTTAGTACGCTGCGGTCAAAATTGGATTAGCGTTGCACCCAATCAACTTAGAGCTTTTTGGCGTGGTTTTATCGATGTAGAAGCTCATATTTTCAACTTAGAGGACAGTTTAGAGTTACCCGCCCAGTTTGTTCGACAGTTGACTTCGCTCAATATCAATGGAATTAAAAAAGTCCAAATTTTAGAATCTGAGATTGGTTTACTTTACATCCAAAACAACTTTGTTCGACCTCTTGAAGTAGGCGAATATGCTTTTTGGACTTTTACTAGAGATGTAGCAGTGCGGACTCTCAGCCAAATTACACCTAACCCAGACTTCCCTTTGGAAGAAGTGCTAATTGAAAAACATCCTGACTTTGTAGCTGCATATTGCGAAGTTGTCCAATTACAAAGTCAGCAAGTAGCAATTGTCAGATATTTAGGAAAAGCGATCGCCCTATTACCCCCCACAAGTCGCAAGTTATTTTGGCAAGGTGTAGAGGTAGAAATTATCGATATTAGCAGCGATGCTAAATTAACCCCCCAATTAGTAGCTGAACTGGTTTCAGGTGCTAAAGAAGTACAATTATTAACTCGCAACAGTTTACATATTTGCCAAGTACCTCCCCAGCACGTGGGCTTGTTATACATCGATCAAGAGTTTCAAACTCAACTACCGCCAGGAACTCATGCTTGGTGGGTGTTTGGGCGCTCTTTTCAAACGGATATATTTGATTTGCGCTTGCAAAACCTTGAAGTATCTGGTCAAGATATCTTGTCAAAAGATAAAGTACCTCTGCGCTTAAATTTAACTGCGGGTTTTCGCATCCAAGATCCGCTTAGAGCAAAAAGCGGTTTGGCAAATGTTACTGAATTTTTATACAAAGAGTTGCAGTTTGCTTTACGTGCAGCCGTTGGCGAACAGACTTTAGATGCTTTATTAGAAAATAAAGGCGCTGTTGATACAAGCGTGAGCGACTATATCCGCACCAAAACCGCAGACTATGGCATTGAAGTAGATTCTGTAGGGGTAAAAGACATTATTCTACCTGGTGAGATTAAAACTATTTTGAGCAAAGTAGTAGAAGCAGAAAAATCCGCTCAAGCAAATGTAGTCAGACGTAGAGAAGAAACCGCCGCTACTCGTAGTATGTTAAATACCGCAAAAGTAATGGAAGACAACCCCGTTGCTTTGCGTTTGAAGGAATTAGAGGTATTAGAGCGAATTGCGGAGAAGATCGATCGCATTCAAGTCAATGGAAGCTTGGATAGTATTTTGACAGATTTAATCCAGATTAATCGCTAGTAGGATTGCTCTGCGATCGCTTTTACTGCCAACTTGCGATCGCCCTTCTCGGTATTGCTATACCTTGCTATGTATTTCCATAGTTGCAAGTATTAAATCTAACTTCTACCAAAGGTTGGATAGAGGAATTTGTAAATTTCGCTACCATTGCCAACAAATACCTCAATTGTTGCGGCTAGAAATCGCTTACTACAGGCTAATTTCTCCTTGAGTAAATTGATTGAACGCTAACAAGATTTTTTGATAGCCGTTTAAAAAGACTTCTAGCTCAAATTAAAGGGGTTCTTTACTCAATGAAATAAGCCGATGAATACAAAATATTTAGTCGAAAAGAAAAAATTTTTACGCCCAGTTGCGATCGTACTTAGTGCAGTGTTATCGCTCTCAATTTTCACTGGTTGCGGTAGTAGAACAAATACTGCTGCGCCCACAGACAACACGCGCATTGAAAACCAAAGTTATAACAATAGCGATCGCGCCCAACAGCCGCGCCAAGGAATATCAAACAAGCAAAAAGTAGTAATTTTAGCGGGTGCGGCGGCTCTTTATTATCTCTACAACCAGCATAAAAATAAGAAAGCTGAAGGAGCAGAAGGACAATACTATCTCTCCAAAAATGGGCGCGTTTATTACAGAGATGCTCAACGTCAAGTCCACTGGGTAACGCCACCTGCGGAAGGAATCCAAGTATCGGAAACTGAAGCTCAAAGATACCGAGATTTTCAAGGTTACAACAATCGTCCTACAGGGCGCGACCTTACAGACTTACAGCCAGCCCCCGCACTGTAAAAAATTTTAATAACACAAATCGATAGGAGTTAAAAATGGGTTTTTTAGAAAGTTTACTTGGTGGCGGTCAAAATAACGAGCAAGATTACCGAGGTTTCGTCAATCGTTACGAACAGGGTGCGCCTCACGAAGGATACTCTGATGAGGAAGTAGCCAATCGCTACCAGCAAGTATCTAGACAGTTACCCGCCGATGTCTACCAAGAATCTGCCCAAGAAGCTTTTAGCCGGATGTCACCCCAAGAGCGGATGCAATTCGGTCAGTACCTCCAACAACAATCGCGGCAGCAAAATTACAATTTTCCCGATTTAGATGGCGATGGTCAAGACGATCGCTATCAAGATTCTAACTATCTAGCCCAAACAACAAGTCGTATGCACCAACAGCAACCCGATTTACTCGGTCAATTGTTAGGTGGCGCGGCGGGAATGCTTGGGGGCAATAGTCAAGGGAATATATTTAGCAACCCCTTAGCAAAAGGCGCGATGGCTGGAATTGCGGCTATAGCGGCTAAGAAACTAATGGATAGAGGTGGTGGGAGTAGAGGACAGTACGGCAACGTACGCCCCGCTAGTGAAGACCCCTATGGCGATCCTGGTGACGTGCGCCCAGCCAGTGAAGATCCCTACGGCGATCCTGCGGATCAACGCCGTTGGTAATTAGACTTCTTACATAAGTCTAAAATTTTCTTCTTAATCGGCTTAAGCTATTAGCCTGGGGTTTTAACCCTAGGCGAGCTAGGCTTTTTTATTTAGATGGCTTTGTAACGCTTGACGCATAACATCTACAGGTACGGGTTGCTGCAACCAAATTGCTAAAGCCGCCGCTCCTTGTTGCACGAGCATTTCTAACCCGTCAATAGCAGTCGCACCCCTGCCTAGTGCTTGTTGTAAAAACTTGGTGGGGCTAGGAGTGTAAATTAAATCGTAAGCGATCGCATCCGCCCGTAATAATGCCATTTCCTCCTCACTCAAAGGCGACTCGTCAACGTGAGGATACATCCCGATCGGAGTTGTATTGATAATCAAATCTGCTTGGGGAATGAGTAACGATAACTTATCCCAATTGCGAACTATCAAGCTCGTTGCGATCGCCTCCCAACTTGCTACAAATTGAGCTAACTTTGTAGCATTTCTCCCCACTACATAAGTTTCCTTAAAACCTAACTCCGCGCAACCTGCTACTACCGCCCGCGCTGCACCACCATTACCTAAAACTACGGCGGTTTTTTGACTCCAATCTTGGTGATAAGTCTGCAAAGGAGCAATAAAACCTTCTACATCAGTATTCGTACCCGCCCAGGTATCGTTACTTGTGCGCCAAACTGTATTTATAGCGCCCACTGCTTTAGCGGTAGGGGAAATCTCCGTAATTAAAGGCTTAATTGCTTGTTTGTGGGGAATTGTAATATTAAACCCTACTAAATCAATGGCTGCAAACCCAGAAAGCGCCGCTTGTAAATTGTCTGGATGTACTGGCAATGGTAGATAAACGTAATCTAAACCCAAATGCGCGATCGCCGCATTGTGCATAATCGGCGATAAAGAATGCTCTACCGGATGCCCAATTACACCCAGTAGCTTAGTTTTTCCAGTAATTATTTGCGACATAATCCGTGTTCTAGCGATCGCTCGTTAGAATTATTAAAGTAACTTAACATTATTTCTAATTAAATCATGCAGGCAACACCAGCCGTCTCTACTACTCCAACTCCCGGTAAGTATTGGCAGTGGCGCGGACACTCAATTTATTATGTCAAGGCGGGAGAAAGGCAAAAACGCCCACCTTTATTATTAGTACATGGGTTTGGGGCTTCTACAGACCACTGGCGCAAAAATATCGCTCAATTACAAGCAGATTTTGAAGTTTGGGCAATTGATTTACTGGGTTTTGGGCGATCGGCAAAACCTCAATTGGCTTACAGTGCCGACTTGTGGCGCGATCAACTGAATGATTTTATTACCGAAGTTATCGGTCAACCTACAGTATTAGCCGGAAACTCTCTTGGTGGTTACGCTTGCTTGTGTGTCGCCGCCCAGCGCCCGGAATCGGCGGCGGGGGTAGTATTACTCAATAGTGCGGGGCCTTTTTCCGTCGATGATTCATCTTCTGAACCCGACCCCTTGCAAGCAGAGGTACAACCGCCCAAACAGCCCGAAGTTTGGCAAAAGTTTTTAGGCGAGGCGGCTAAATGGATATTTGGGCAGCCCTTAGCACGGTTCATTTTATTTCAATACGTGCGCCAACCTTGGGTAATTCGCCAAACTCTAGAAAGAGTTTATTTAGATAAAAGCGCTGTCACCGACCAATTAGTAGAAGAAATTTATCGCCCTTCCTGCGATGCGGGTGCAGCCCAAGTATTTGCGGCAATTTTTAATAATCCCCAAGGCGAAAAAGTTGATGTTTTACTCCAACAGTTAAAGTGTCCTTTACTAATGCTGTGGGGAGAAGGAGATCCTTGGATGAACGCCAAAGAGCGATCGCCTAAATTCCGCCAACATTGCCCCAATCTAACAGAATACTTCCTACGGGCTGGTCATTGTCCCCATGACGAAGTACCAGAGCAAGTAAATTCGCTATTAAAATCCTGGATTTTATCTTTTGCAGAGGTAGCCTAGACAAACTTAAGGGGTCTTATCCGTTTATGACAAGACCCCTCAAATTTCGGGATTCAAATTATTCAAAGAAGTTAACAAATAAAGTGGAGAAATAACTAAAGTTTACATCTCTCGTAACTCCAGCACAGTCGCATCTTTCTAGACCTGAGTTTGGCTTTTACTCTATTAAAGTTTTTTGCCACTAACCCTATGCTTGGAATAATTACAAGTTTGGCTCTCTAACAGGGGACACTAGGTTGAGCGCCTTTTTGGTTTGCCGTTTTTAGCTTGTTGCGTCCTATTAATAAAGTTATCACCACTTTTGGTTTTAGCAAGGGTAAGTTTACTAAAATTCAACACTCTTGAAACTTCTCAACATCGTTTAAGCCGCAAAGTTCCACATTACCGGATTATCGTCCAAGCGATCGGTAACGGTGCGCCCGATCGCATCAATTTCTTGGAGGTCTTCAGCAGAAAGCTGAATATTTGCAGCTACAGCATTAGCTACAGCTTGTTCGGTATCTCGTGCGCCGACAATAGCATTAGTTTGAGGTTGAGCAATTAGCCAAGCTAGAGCCAAATTACCTAAAGTAATTTGATAGCGATCGGCAATGGGACGCAGTTTTGTCAAAGCCGCTTGCGCCCTTTGGTAATTTTCTCCTTGAAACAGCTTATTTTTCGCACGGTTATCTTCCGCATCAAACTTATGATCGGCGGCAAATTTACCCGTTAATAATCCTTGCGCCAAAGGTGAGTAAGCAAGAATAGAAATTTCATTTTCAATGCAATAAGGTACAGTTTCCTGTTCTACCTGTCGCCAAAACAGCGAGTAAGGCGGCTGAATGCTGTCAATGCGCCCGTACTGCGATGCTTCTTCAAGTTGAGAACGAGAAAAATTAGAAACCCCAATAGCGCGGATTTTGCCTTGCTCAAGGAGCTTATTTAAGGCACTCATTGTTTCTTCAATTGGGACAACTGCACTCTTAAAACAGCCACTAGGCCAATGAATTTGATAAAGATCGATATAATCAGTTTGCAAATTAGTTAAAGAGCGATCGCAAGCTTCGATTACTTGGTCGTACTTCAAATGATTAGAAAAAACTTTAGTAGCGTAAATAACCTTATCTCTGACATCAGCTAAAGCTTTAGCCACAATTCGTTCCGAATGCCCTTCGCCATAAACTTCGGCGGTATCAACGGTAGTAATTCCCGCATCAAAAGCGGCTCTAATTGCCTTAGTTGTCTCCTCATCAGAGATTCCCACCCATGCTTTTTTTCCAGCTTGCCAAGTTCCCATCACAATAGGGCTAATTTGGAGATTCGATCTACCTAAACGGCGCGTTTCCATATCTAAATTAAAAATTGGCTATTGTTACTTTCTTTTAATATATCGATCGAAACTTAAATAAATCCGCCTCAAGTCGCTTATTGAGATGATTTTGGGCATAATATCGTCAGTTGAATTATTAAATGTTAATCTACAAAAATTAGCGCCCTATCCTTTGCAATCTCTTATTTATGAAACTTTTTATTGTCACTACTACTGCACTTACTACCATTAGCCTTGCGTATCCTGCTTTATCTGAAAACATCGCTCACACTAGACAGCTACTATCTACAAAACAATGTCAAAGCTGCGATTTGAGCGGTGCAGGCTTGGTGTTGACGAATTTATCTGGCGCAAACTTATCGGGAGCTAACTTAAGCGGGGCAAATTTGAGCAGAGCAAACTTAAGTGGAGCGGATTTAACAGGTGCAAACTTAGTCGGCGCTTCTTTATTTGGAGCTAATTTAACCGGAGCAAAGTTAGAAGGAGCGCAAATAGCTGGGGCAGATTTTCGGGACGCTTATTTGTACAACGTCAGCTTTGGGGAAGCGGATGTAAATGGCGCGCACTTGCAAGGTGCGATCGGTATACCCACCACCGCCGCTAAAGCTCAAGACTTTTATCGCTGGGGAATGATTCAAGGTCAAAAAGGCGACTCCCAAGGCGCAATTGATTATTTTAACCAAGCTTTGACCATCGATCCTGAATTTGCTTTAGCTTACATGGGTCGCGGCGTTGCTCGTTACCAATTGTTAGATCGTAAAGGAGCTAGGGAAGATGCCAAAGTTGCGGAAGAATTATTTTTAGCTCAAAATAATGTTGTTGGCAACCAAACAGCGCAAGCATTTATCAAAGAGTTAGAAGCTCCGCCACCAAGCGCCGCTAAACCAAAAAGCAAAGGAAACTTTATGAACATTTTGGGACTATTAGGCTCGGCGGCGGTTAAGTTGTTTTTGCCATTTTAGTTAGTAAAACACTCAATAAGACTATTAAAAGCATTTTGGATCGAGGTTGAACTTATAGATTCCTAACCAGTAAAATATATTAGTTGGCGCTGGGTATTAGAATAGTAATGAGTCAAAATACTGCCGCACAAGAAGATAGCAGTTACTATGCTTTGCTAGGGTTGCATCCTTCCGCATCAGTTATAGAAATTCGTCGCGCTTATCGAGAATTGAGCAAGCACTACCACCCCGACACGACTAAATTATCCACAGAAATTGCTACTACTAAGTTTCAAGAGCTTAACCAGGCTTACGCTACCCTCAGCAATCCCGAACGGCGCACGGCTTACGATTATTTAATTGGCTACTCGCGCCTATCGGTAATTCAAGCGCCATCTTATCTATATTGTTCTGTTCGCGATCGCTCTAAGTATACCAAATCCTCCGCTTATCTCGATCCTACCGATCGCCCTTTATCCGCAGGCGAAATCTTTGCTTTATTTATTTTAGGGTTAACGTTTGTTGGCTGTTTGATACTGGCGATCGCTATTGGCATCATTCGCGGCGATAAAGCTTGGCAGCCCATCTCAACAATTGAATTACAACTTATTACGCAGCAGTTTACAATAGTTGTAAATGTTGCTTTACAATCGCTGAGTAATTTTTCCTAAAAATATTGATATTTTTACCCACCACAATTAAGTTTTAGTTTCCTATGTCGCTTCCTAACGCCGATACTCCTTTATACAATCATGCTTTGCCAAATATCGAGCAGTGGTTAATTAGTCAAGGTTGCCAACAAGATATTTCAGCGCCTCATTGTTGGCATATTCAAAAGGCTGATTGGCAAGCAGAGCTTTGTCTAGATATCGAAGAACTTACAGTACGATATTTTCAAGGTGGGGAAAACAAGCAAGATATTCAACGCGCCTTTAAATACTCCCTGAGTCGGCAAGATATAGAACAAGCTGTATTTGCTGGCCCTTAAGAGATTAGTTTATGTATTGGTTTTACTGTACGGCAATTTGCCGTATAATATTAGATTAGAAGCTGAATTTTATTACTATGACTGATTCAAAATCAATGGCACGACTAGAAGCGCGTGTCAGTCCAGAAACTAAAGCTCTTTTGCAGAAAGCCGCAGATTTAGAAGGTCGGACTCTGACAGATTTTGTTGCTGCAAGTTCTCAAGCAGAAGCAAAAAGAGTCATTGAGCAACATCTAACCCTTAAGCTTAGTATTGAAGACAGCGTTACTTTTGCTGATGCATTACTTAATCCTCCACAGCCTAACGACGCGCTGAAAACGGCTGCTTTACGATATAGAAAAGTAATTGCAATTTAATGGTTCTCAAAATCATTCCCTTTGAGAGTCGTAAGCATATCCGTTCGGGCTTTTACTGTGGAAAAGACAGTTTAAACAATTACATCCAAAATCAAGCATCTCAGGATCTCAAGAGACGAGTCTCTACTGTATTTGTCTTAATTAACGAACCTGATGTTAATGTTTTAGCTTACTATACACTCTGTTCATACACTGTTGAAATCAAAGATTTGGATGAGGCTTGGGCAAAGCGCTTACCTCGTTACCCATTATTACCAGCTATATTATTAGGTCGCCTTGCTGTTGATAACAGACAAAAAGGTAATGGATTTGGCGAATTACTTTTAATAGATGCTCTGAAAAAATCGCTAGATGTATCCGCGCAAGTTGCATCTTGTGCAGTGATAGCAGAAGCATTAGATGAAAATGCGTTGAGTTTTTATTTAAAGTACGGGTTTCAACAATTTAAACAAGCTCCTCTGAAGCTCTATTTACCTATGAAATCTGTGGTAGACCTTTTTAGAACTCTTGACATTTAGTCGATATTACCTTACTACCTATAATCTTCGCTGTATTAGACATTTTGGCAAAGATATTCTTGAAGGTGATTGATTAGCAATTTAGTCAAGCCCCTTAATAATTATTGATTGGACAGTGCAAATTTAATTCAATCTGTGAATGTTACGAAGGCGTAACTTTGATTTAATGGCTTATATCATAGCCTTACAAAAGGCTAATTCAAGAACTTAAAGTTATAATTTATATTTTCGCTGTAAACGGTTTACTAAGAATGAACAATTTTGAAGAATCTGTAAATTCCAATATTATTCCACAGCAATCCGAGGCACTCATACCTCTTGAGGAAGTTAAGTCTTTTTTCTACACACTTAATGCAAAGCCCGACACTGAAATTCGTTTACTGCCAGATAGAAAAATTTTGGAATTGGCAGATATTAGAGCTATTAATGAACAAATAGCCGAAAAACTTAGAAACCATACAGTAGATGCAGCAATTACATCAATTAATTTTATCTTATCAAACAAAAAGATCAAAGATTATTCTACTTGGGCTGAGTTTGAAAGGGAGAATTGGGACACTGTAAATGAGAAAATTAAAACAGTTAGTATCAATTGGGATATTTTAATTAAATTACCTCACTATAAGCTCCCTCAAAGGCATTCGATGAAATTAAGAGTTGGGAGTGATATTTTACCCAAAGATGTATTTCAACTAATGTTAACGAGCGATGACATATCCGAATTAATAGAAGCCCAAGCATCCAGTGTTTGTAAAGTTGATTTTATTAATAGTATTATTGCTGGTGAATTACTGAATATTGTAAGTAATTGGCACGAAGGTCTAAAAAATTGTCTTGAAACTGATCCTATTCAAAAATTTTTAGGAAACAAGGGAAACTTCTCAGTGAGATCGCTCGTTATACATCACCCGTTGTCCTCTTAATAATTACCTGCTTATTTTCCAATTACTTATTACCTATGTTAGGAATAAATAACGAAGTATCAGTTGAGAGTTTGCAGAAACTTTTTGTATTGCTAGTAGCGGTTTTTATGACTGGATCGTTTTTAGGAGTTCAAAATGAAAGATTTATAGACGAAAAAATTGATAAGTTTGAAGGACATCCAAGATTTTCTATCACACGAGGTGACAGAAAAGCAATAGAAGAACATGAGAAAAGTAATAATACATTAATGAAACAACTTTATTACAGAATCTTTTGGATTATATTTGCACCACTATTTACTGCCTTTTTGAAATTTGTTATAAAATACATCATAAAGGTTTGAAAAACATTGTTAGCTATAGCGCAATCGAACAATTCACTAATCTGATTTAAACTTTACCAAAACGGCGATCGCGCCCTTGATAATTAACCAAAGCCTTGTGAAACTCCACGCGGTCAAAATCGGGCCACAAAGTATCTGTGACATAAATTTCCGAGTAAGCCATTTGCCACAATAAAAAATTACTAATCCGCATTTCCCCACTGGTACGAATTACTAAATCTGGATCGCTTCTTCCTGCCGTGTAAAGGTGACTTGAAAACAAGGATTCATCAATATCTTGGGGTTGAATCTTCCCTTGC
>JAPJOW010000076.1 GCA_030826005.1 Aliterella sp. RAGGC_92 | reverse complement strand
CTTATACCTTTGGCATTAATTACTGTTGGTAAATATAATAACCTTTTAAAGGTTCATGCCTAATAAATTCTAAGTACAATCAAGAAACATAGATTTTGATTGTAAATGCCGCCTTCTCCTACTTTTACTACCCAGCCTTGGAAAGAAACTTATAGCGAAATAATCGATGTTCGCTCTCCCGCCGAATTTGCCGAAGATTGTATTCCTGGCTCGATAAATCTTCCTGTATTAAGTAACTTGGAACGGGCGGAAGTTGGCACAATTTATAAACAATCCCCCTTTACCGCACGGAAAAAAGGGGCGGCTCTAGTCGCCAAGAATCTATCTCGACACTTACTCGATCACTTTGAGTCAAAAGATAAAAACTATCGCCCTCTAGTCTACTGTTGGCGCGGCGGACAGCGTTCTAATAGCATGGCATTAGTGCTATCTCAAGTTGGTTGGCAAGTTACGGTGCTTGAAGGGGGTTATAAAACCTACCGCGCCTACGTGCGCGAACAATTAGCACAATTACCGCACTTGTTTACTTACAAAATCCTCTGCGGACTTACAGGTACAGGTAAAACCCATATTTTGCAGCATTTAAGTCAACGTCCAAGCCAACAAGTTCTCGATTTAGAAGCTTTAGCCAATCATCGCGGTTCGCTTTTAGGTGAAGAATGGACAAATAAACCTATTTCCCAACCTACACAAAAACAGTTTGAGTCGCTATTACTGCAACAATTACAAAGTTTCAATCCAAATTTACCTGTATGGGTAGAATCGGAAAGTAATAAAATTGGACAAGTTCATTTACCGCCGTCTTTGTGGCAGAAAATGAAGCAAGCAACTTCAATAGAAGTTCAATTGCCCATAGATGCTAGAGTGCAATATTTATTGCAAGAATATCCGCACTTAGTAGATAATCCTGAGATTTTAAAAACTAAGTTGCAGTTACTTAAACCACGTTATGGTAAGGACAAAATAAATTACTGGGAGCGATTGATTGATAAGAGATTGTGGACTGAATTTGTCCGAGACTTATTGCAGTTTCATTACGACCCTAGTTACAGTCAATCAATAGAGCGAGATTTTGCTAAAGTAGATCGAGTTTTGAGTATAGATGAATTTAGCGATCGCACTACCGAAAAATTACTAGACTTACTAACTACTTCGATTTAGTCCCCGACAAAGTAGCTGTATCGAGGTTAATTAAGGGTAATGCACCGCTACCAGCCATCACGGTTGGAAAACGTCCGTCCCACTTTTCTATTGCTTGTTTTTGCAGTAATTCTTTGGTCAAAGTTAGCCGTTGCAGTCTTTGCGCTTCTGCTTGTCCTTTGGCGCGGTTGACTTCTGCTATAGCTTCTTTGGATGCTTTAAGAGCAATAAATTCTGCTTGTTTGGCTTCTTGTTCGGCTATTTGCTTAGATTCAATCGCTTTACTAAATTCTGGAGAGAATGAAAAATCAACTAAAGAAACATCATCAATAAGTATGCCGTAAGTAGCTAACCGATTTTTGAGATTATTATCTATTTCTTGTTTTAAGTCGTTGCGTTTGGTAATAATTTCCTCGGCGGTTCTATTGGCAGTTGCAGCTTTCAATACTTCGGAAACGGCTGGGGTAATAATTCTATTGATTATCTCCTCTTGGTCGCCAATGCGTTGAAAAACTTTATTAACTTGCATTACGTCAATGTGCCAGTTTACTGCAAGTTGAGTAGAAACTTTTTGTAAGTCTTTAGAAGCTGCGTCCGCCGTAAAGCTATTTTCTTGAACGCGGACGCTCAGACGTTTTACTTGCGTAACAATAGGTAAAATTGGGTGAATCCCTTCGTCTAAAACATTGTCTTGAACTTTGCCAAAATTTAAAATTACGCCACGTTCTCCAGCGTTAACAATAGTAAAAGGTTTAAAAATCACTGCAATAATTAATAAAACAAAGCCTCCGGTGAGCAAAGAACCAAGTTTAAACTTATCAACGTTCATAGTTTTTCCCCGAAAATGAGACAAGCGTATTACTTGTATAACTAGATAAACACTGAAATAAGTGTCAGTTACGGAAACAGTGACGTTTTAGCCGTAAAAATACGAAGTTCGATTTTAGTTATACCTTTAAATTGGCAAGGTCATGATGCAAACCCGGAGTGTAGCAATTCTAATATTTGATGAGGTAGAAATATTAGACTTTTGTGGGCCGTATGAGGTTTTTGGCGTTACAGGTAGACACAATAACTCTCAACCGTTCAATGTTTATACCGTTGCCGAATATTCAAAACCAATAATTGCTCGCAATCAGTTGAGTATTAATCCACAATACACGATCGCTAACTGTCCGCCGTCAGATATTTTGCTCGTACCTGGTGGTTTTGGTACGCGCCGAGAAATGCACAACTTGGTTTTGATTAACTGGATTAAAAAATGCTCTAGTCAATCAGAGTTGTTGTTGTCGGTATGCACGGGCGCTTTGCTATTAGCTAAAGCTGGGTTACTCGAAAACTTAGCTGCTACTACGCATCACCTTTCTATCGATTTACTCAAAGAAATTGCTCCTAATACAGAAATTAGAATAGGCGATCGCTTTGTCGATAATGGCAAAATAATTGTATCTGCCGGAATCTCCGCCGGAATAGATATGTCTTTCTACGTTGTAGCCAAACTCTTAGGAAAACAAGCAGCGATAGAAACAGCCCACTATATGGAATATGACTGGATAAGCTAACTTTTTGGCAATTTAGAAAATTGTTGACAATTTTCCACAAATGCCTGCTAGAATAGCTAAGGTGAAATCAATGGGGTGTCGCCAAGTGGTAAGGCACCGGGTTTTGGTCCCGGCATTCCTAGGTTCGAATCCTAGCACCCCAGTTAAATCAAAGAGCATTGTGTGTAACGATAGACAAGAAATTGTCACGCCAAAACAATGAAGGCAAATACTTCTAGCATTTTAGCCCTAGACTTTGACGGTGTAGTTTGCGATGGGCTAATAGAATATTTTGAAACCGCTTGGCGTACCTACTGCCAAATATGGAATCCTAGCAGCCATAAACCCTTGGAGGACATAGCAGCTAGTTTCTATCGCCTGCGACCTGTAATTGAAACAGGTTGGGAAATGCCAATATTAGTTAAGGCTTTAATCGCAAAAATCTCCGAAGCAGAAATATTAGAGCGATGGGGAGCAATAGCCCATGCTATTTTGCAAGAAGATAAATTAGTAGCTCCAGATATTGCTTTAAAATTAGACCAAATCCGCGACCAATGGATCGATAAAGACCTAGAAAGTTGGCTAAATCTGCATCGATTTTACCCCGGCGTAGTCGAGAAAATCCAGAGTCTTCAAGGTAGTTTTATCCAACCCATGATTATTACAACCAAAGAAGGGCGCTTTGTGAGCCAATTATTGCAGCAGCACGGACTAGAAATGCCCGCTACGTCGATTATTGGTAAAGAATCTAAACGCCCCAAACATCAAGTTTTAAAAGAGTTGATGGCAGAAACGCAAATACAAATATGGTTTGTAGAAGATCGATTGAAAACACTACAATTAGTGCAGCAGCAGCCCCATCTTGCCGCCGTCAAGCTCTATTTGGCAGATTGGGGATACAATACGGCATCCGAACGAGAACAAGCCCGCCAAGCCTCCGGCATTGAACTTATATCGCTATCGGACTTTACGCAAACAAACTTTCCTACTTTAACAAAGTTGAATATATAAGAAATCGCCTATTTATGCTTGACCTCACAAAACTAGCAAGTTCGATGCAAGGTATCAGCCAGCACTTGACAACAGAAGCGGCAGCAAGTCGTCAACGCATGACTTTAGCACAGCAATTATTATTAGCAGCTTACGCCCAACAAGCGGACTTAGTAGAAAAACAAAAACAATGGCGCGATCGCATATTGTTTAATGCCGCAACTCCCGTAGAACCCCTCAACACCTGCATTGATTTACCTGTACCGCCAAAAGTACATACCGTAATTGCAACCGATGGTTCGCAAATTGCTCCCAACCATCACGAAATTGCCTACTGCTATCTGCTGAATATTGGTAGAGTCATGCTGCATTACGGACAAAATCGCCAGCCGTTACTAGACAGCTTACCAGAAGTATTTTACCGCCCCGAAGACTTGTATGTGTCAAGACAATGGGGTATTCGCACTGAGGAATGGATGGGTTACAAACGCACGGCTTCAGAAACTGTAGTTTTGTCAGAATTAGCCGGAAATGCGCCGATGTCTGTACCAACCTTGGCAATGGTCGATGGATCGCTAATTTACTGGTTTTTAGAACAATTACCTCACGAAGCGCGCGATCGCATTTTGCCCCCAATTATCGAAGCATGGGATCGATTGCAAGAATTTAATATTCCGATTATGGGCTACCTCAGTGCCTCCAGAAGCGGGGAAGCGCTCAACTTTTTACGCTTGCAAGCCTGCATTCACGAAAACCCCGATTGTCTTAGCTACTGTCCCAACCAGTTAGAAAAACTGCCCTGTCAGGTATTAGAACCGCTTAAAGACGCGGCTTTATGGACAATTCAGCTAAAACCTGGACAACGCAGCGCTTTTTGGCGAAGTTCGGCGCGAATTACCGAGTCCTACAATACGCACGTTATTTACTTTTGCTACGTCCATGTCGGTACAGAAATTGCGCGGATAGAATTACCTGCTTGGGTAGCGGAAGACTCGGTACTATTGGAGCATTCTTTGGGGTTGATGCTGGCACAAGTTCAAAAAGGCTACGGCTACCCCGTAGCACTGGCGGAGGCGCACAATCAGGCGGTAGTTCGAGGGGGCGATCGCGCAAGTTTTTTTGCGCTGCTAGAACAGCAAATGATTAAAGCTGGCTTGCAAAACGTGGCTATTTCCTACAAAGAAGCGCGAAAGCGCGGCAGTATTGCTTAATTTAAGGCTTATAGCTATCAACGGCGGCTCGTAAATTACCTTGATGTTCGGATAATAGACGAGTGCTTGCTTCTTTATCTAAACCCGTCCAGTGCATCGCTAAAGCAAGTTTGACCGATTTACCACTTTGTTCGAGCAATAAGTCTGCTTCGGCTCGATTTAAAGCTGTTAAGTCCTCTAGCATTCGTAGGGCGCGATCGCGTAATTTGTTATTAGTTACCGCTACATCAATCATTCTATTGCCGTAAACTTTGCCCAGCTTTACCATTACCCCCGTAGATAAGATATTTAGAGCAAGTTTAGTTGCCGTCCCCGCTTTAAGCCGCGTAGAACCTGCGACGATTTCCGCCCCAGTTAAGAGGCGAATGTCAATATCGGCGGGAGAATTTACTTGTTCGATAGGTACGCAGGCAATAAAAATAGTCGTTGCGCCTCTTTGCCTAGCTGCTTGCAAAGCGCCTTGTACATAGGGTGTAGTACCTCCGGCGGTAATTCCTACTACTACATCTACATTTGTAACTTGACGCTGGGCGATCGCGCTTTCCCCGTCTTCAACGCGATCTTCCAAGTCTTCCGAACTTCTCAGCAAAGCCCCCGCACCCCCGGCAATAATGCCTTGCACCAATTCCGGCGGGCTGCAAAAAGTTGGGGGACACTCGGCGGCATCTAAAACCCCCAATCTGCCGCTCGTACCTGCGCCGATATAAAATAACCTACCACCCTGCTGTAAAGCCTCTGCCGTGCGCTCGATAGCCTGGGCTAAGGGAACTTTTGCCGCCGCCACTGCCGCTACAGCATTTTTGTCTTCACGGTTAAATAGCTCGACTAATTCCAGACAACTAAGCTTATCTAGATTTTGACTATTGATATTAACCTGCTCGGTTAGTAAGTGTCCTCGATCGGAAGAATTAGTCATTTAGAGCAATCCCTCAAACTGGCGACGAATTCGCTCTAATTCCGCGTCTGGTATTTCTCCTTTGCTTTCGCTTTGCGGCTTACCTTCTTCTTGCCAATCGGTATCATCCACATTATTTTCTGGGGGTACAGCTAAAGCGCCATCAGGGACAATTTCCCAGTCATAACCAGCGCTTTCGCAAAATTCCTCTAGTTCGTCGCTGTCCATCCCTTCCACTGTAGCCGGGGGAAAGTCTTGAGCTTCTAACATCAAAGCAAAACGAGTAGCATCATCTTCCGATTCAAACATCAATAGTTTATTGCGATCGCCTACTTGAATTGTATGAATTCCCTCGTTTTCGGTACGAGCATTAAATAATAAAACAAATACGCGCATAGGTGCGACCATCTTTAATTTCAATCCTCAACTACTAATTTTAGGGTTTCACCATTGTCTACCTTGACACTCCCCCACGCATAAAATGCAGGAGATTCTTCTTTCTACGAACTGGCTTGCTCTAACAGGATCTCTCCAGCTAGAGTAGAGGTCATTTCTCCAGAAGCGTTTATGGGATCGAGTCCCAAAGTTCCTGTATGCCCTACAGTACTTAATCCTTTCTTTAAGATGTTCAGCGCGGCGTTTTCGTCTCGATCTAATTTGCATCCACATTGACAAACATGGGTACGAGTAGATAGAGATTTTTTGACAATTACACCACAATCAGAGCATTCAGCACTTGTGTAAGCAGGATTAACAGCAATAGTTATCCGCTTAAACACCTTACCAAAATACTCTAACCACACTCTAAACTGATACCATCCCGCGTCATTTATGGATTTGGCGAGGCAGTGATTTTTGACTAAGTTCTTAACTCTCAAATCTTCATAGACCACTACATCGTTAGATGCGATTACGCACCGTGCTAACTTCACAGCATGGTCTTTACGCTGTCTACTTATTTTGAGGTGAACTAAGCCTAATTTTCTCTTGGCTTTATTTCTACTGTTAGAACCAGGGAGCTTGCGAGAAATAAGTCTCTGCTTGCGTTTGAGCTTTTTTTCTCCTGTGCGATAAAATCTTGGATTTTCTACTTTGTTATCTAGAGAGTCAGTATAAAAACTTTCTAAACCAACATCCAGTCCAATCGTTTGATGTGTAGGTGATCGGTCTATATTTCGTTCTACGCAGAGAGCAAACTGGCAGTAGTAACCATCGGCTTTTTTAACTAAACGCACTCGTCTAATCGCATCTAAGGGATAGAAATTTAAGTCTCTTGTTCCCATCAAGCGCAATTTACCAATGCCGTTTTTGTCGGTGATAGTAATTGATTTACGATTTGGCGCAAGCTTCCAACCAGTAGTTTTATACTCTACAGAACGGTTGTTTTTTTGAAACTTTGGGTAGCCCTTTTTCCCTAGCAACTTCTTTTTGCAGTTATCGTAGAACCGACTTATTGCACTCCAAGCGCGTTCGGCGCTAGATTGTCTAGCCATTGAATTGAGTTTGTCCGCAAAGCTAAACTCGTTCGCTAACACAGCGCTATATTTGTTGAGGTCGTATTTCGATACCTTTGGGTTATCCATCCAGAACCTTAAGCATTTGTTCCGTATGAATTGAACGGTGCGAATTGCCTCATCAATGGCTTGCGATTGAATCGGTTTAGCTTTGACTTTAAACTCAAAAATTATCATAGTTTTTAAGCTAACACAGTTAGCTTAAGAATAAGCATGATATGAGTGGCTAAAGTCAAGCGAGCAATGCGTGTAAAGAAAGCTCCCATACAAACGTCGTCGCGCACGAACTGCCTACATTTCCATGCTTCAAGTTAGGGGTTTTGGCTCGTTTTTCATAAACAACTAGCGCCAACTATAAATAATTTTCTGAAACTTGACGCTTTTTTTTGCCAGCGACTATGAGGAATTGTTGCCTAAAAGCAGAATAAAGCGATCGCCATAGAAATTAAAACGCAGACTACTTTGAACGGTATCCGTTAGGTGGCACGCATTCTTTGATTCCCGTAACAGTTTGGCAATGCGACTTTTAACCAAGCCTAGCACTTCAACTGCGCGGCTGAAATTAAGAAAAATAGGTAAGTTTTCCATTAATTGCAGTTTGCTTCTGTAATCAATTTAACAATTTGTCAATTATGAGTAAAAGTGTTGCCCATCATATAAATTGATACAGAATATATAAATTTAACAAAAATTAATTCAATTTATATTTAATTGCCTAGTCCATCTAAAATACCTAACTTTATATAACTTTTACCTAACTTTTCTACTGAGAATCGCCAAAAAAAGCATGGTAGATTTTTACACAAGTATCAAGTTTTAAAGTCCTTTAACTTGCAATAGATATTTATCTAGGGCGATCGCGATCGCACCTATGGCTCACGGTATCTAGTAGAGCAATCAACCAGATACCACTTTAAAAAAATCGAACTTTTTAGGAGATAGCAGGCTAATACCGATGAACATAAATAAATTAGCAGTAGCTACAAGTTTAACAAGTGCGATCGCTCTTGGAGCTTTTGTAGAATCAGCAGACGCACAAGTTTTAAGGAGGAGATTGGGTCATACTTACTCTCGGACATCAGTTAATGAAACCGAGATTGAAGCTCAATTTAATTTATTTGATACAACAGAGGACGGTAAGCCAATACTAGACCAAGACCCATCGGCTCAAATAGGTTTATTTGTTGGTGCAATTGAAGACTATACCTTAGTAAGTGGAGCGGTTTGTTCAAACTCAAGTTTTATCCTCCCAGGAACAGATGAGTTTTCAGAGATAGAAGCAGTTTGTAAAGATCGTTCTAATAGTTCTAAGGTTAATGCAGATTCTACTTATCTTTATGACGATTCTGGCTATCCTATCTTCCTAGAATCATACCCTCTCACTCCTGATCCTATGTGGACTCCTATTAATGCAAACTTGTCTGTACAGCTTTATGAGCGTGGAAAAGATCCACTGTTTTTAGATAGCCAAGAACCTACTATTGCTTATAGTATTACTAATCCAGAAACAGATGAAATACTCTTTACAGCCAGGCTATTTTCAACAGGAACAGATGGAGAAACTGTTGGCTATTCAGAAATTGTTAATTTCAACTCTGAGGAAGCTGTTAACTCCTTATCTTATATTCTTGAAAATGATTTGTTAGCTAAAGCGAGTCCTTTAGAAGACGACGGAGACGGCTCTTTCACAAACGATACTGCCAGCGTCCTTGTACAAAATAAATTTGAGCAGGATGTATCTACAACCCCTGTTCCAGAACCAGTTAGTATGCTTGGAACTTTAGCCGCTTTAGGTGTAGGAGCGCTACTCAAGCTCAAGAAGCAGCATTAAACACTTAATAAAGTAGTTTAACCAGTCAAGAAGGTGTAATCTCTGCCTTGACTGGTTATTTCCCTTGACTATTGCCCAATTTTCTCAGTATTAGCTACTTCAAAACCACTAGATATTATGCAATTGCCCTTCAAATTCTGGCTGCCTAGTGGAGGCATCTTACTTTATCTACTAAGCTGTCAACCAATAGCAGCACAGATCGTTCCAGATAATACACTGCCTAATAACTCTGTTGTTCCCCCAAACTGCATCAGATGCGCGATTACAGGCGGGACTACGGCAGGCAACAACTTATTCCATAGTTTTGAACAATTTAATATTCCTACAAGTGGCAGTGCCGATTTTAATAATGCGACAGCAATTGAAAATATTATCAGCCGTGTCACAGGTAATTTACCTTCCGATATTAACGGACGGATTAGCGCTAACGGTACAGCTAAAGTATTTCTAATTAATCCGAATGGAATTATTTTTGGTTCTAGGGCTGCGCTTAATATTGGTGGCTCGTTTTTGGCTACTACTGCGGACAGTATTAACTTTGCTGATGGAACTCAATTTAGTGCAACTAATCCTCAAGCTACACCCTTATTAACAGTTAGTCTCCCAGTGGGCTTGCAGTTTGGGCAGAATCCAGGAGAGATTAGTAATCAGTCCTTAATTGGGTTAGGAGTCGATCCTGGTAAGACACTGGCGTTAGTAGGAGGTCAAGTCAATATGCCAGGCGGTATCTTATTTGCATCAGGAGGACGAGTCGAAATAGGAAGTGTTGCTGGCAACAATTTAGTAAGTTTAACTCCAGTAGAGCGAGGCTGGGCATTAGGCTACAACGGCATTCAAAACTTTCAAGATATTAATTTATCCCAAGCAGCTTTTATTGATGCCAGTAGTAATAGCAGTGGTGGTGATATCATGCTTCAGGGCAAAGTTGTCACGCTGACTGAAGACAGCGCTATTGTCACCATTACACAAGCTGAAGGTCAAGCAGGTACTTTAAGCATAAAAGCTTCAGATTCCGTAGAAATATTAGGCACTCCAACGGATGTGTTTGGTACGGGGTTATTTAACTACGTGGCGGGGGATGCTACTGGCGAAGGAGGAAATTTAACAATTGACACAAGAAAGCTAGTCGTCCAGGGTGGAGCGCAAATTGCTACTAGCACATTTGGCACAGGACAAGGCGTAGACTTGAGGGTAAATGCCTTAGATTCTGTGGAAGTGATAGGTATTTCATCTAGCCTTGACCAACCTAGCGGTTTAATTGCTAGAGCCGATGGATCGGCAACAGGAAATGCTGGCGCGATCGCAATTGAAACCGGACGGCTTGTAGTTAGAGATGGAGCGCAAGTATCAACAGATACCTCTGGAGCAGGTCGTGCCGGGGATTTGAGCGTTATAGCAAAAGACATAGAACTAGCAGGCAGAACGCCAGATAATATAGAGGCTAGTGGTCTATTTGCTCAAACTAATGAGGGCGCAACAGGGGAGAGCGGAAATTTAACTATAGAAACTGAAAGGCTAGTAGTTCTGGGAGGAGCGCAAATATCAAATACAGGTCGAGGTAGCGGTCAACAAAATACTTTGACTATTAATGCCTCTGCTTTTGTCCTGCTTAGTGGAACTGCACCAATCCCAACATTCGATAATGCAAGCGGCGTTTTTGTCTCGGCTGAACCAGGATCTACTGGTAACGCTGGACAATTAAATATTAATACTGGAATACTTACTGTCGAAGATGAAGCAAGAATATCAGCAGATAATTTTGGATCGGGAGAAGTAGGCGGAAATGCCACTTTAAATGTTGGACAGTTGATTATTCAAAATGGCGGTCAGGTTAAAGCTGGCTCTTTTGGTACAGGTGCAGGAGGTATCTTAAATGTAATTGCTTCCGAGTCTGTAGAGATAACTAGCAACGGTACTTTATTTACTCAAGCCGAAGCCGCCGGAGATGCGGGCAACTTAAATATCACTACTAGAAATTTGAGCGTCCGAGATGGCGGTAATGTCACTGTTAGCAGTATAGGTTCAGGCGCAGCAGGAGAATTAACAATTTCAGCCCGCTTTGTAGAGCTTGATGATAATGCTACTTTAAGCGCGATCGCTAATTCAGGCAATGGCGGCAATATTAGCCTGCAAGCAGACGACCTATTGCTACTGCGCCGCAATAGTAGTATCTCTACTAGGGCTGGTACTCCAGAAACGGCTGGAGGTACGGGCGGCATTGTTACGATTGATACTACAAATCTTGTAGCTTTAGAAAATAGTGACATCGATGCCAATGCCTTTGGCGGCTTGGGCGGTCAAGTTAGAATTAGCGCTCAAGGAATTTTTGGTACGCAAGTAAGAGAACGACAAACTTCCGCAAGCGACATTACGGCAAGTTCAGACTTAGGCTCTGATTTTAGTGGCAACGTAGAAATTATTACTCCCGATATCGATCCCAGCCAAGGGCTAGTTAATTTATCTGTAGAAACCGTAGATGCTTCTAACCAAATTGCCGCAGGTTGTACAAACGATCGCAATGCGAGTCAAAACAAGTTTGCGATCGTAGGACGCGGCGGCTTGCCTCTCAACCCCGGAGATCCTCTTAGCAACGATGCGGTATTAGCAGATTGGGCAACTCTTGAACAAACTGAGGACGAGAATCTTTCTAGTCGTGCTACTACCATCCCCACGCCCAAAAACTCAGCCACCCAACAGATTGTAGAAGCCCAAGGGTGGATTGTTGATGCTAAAGGGCAGGTATTTTTGACAGCCCAAGCCCCAGACTATACACCCAATACTACTAAATTGAATACAACGCCTTGTAATGGATCGTAAATATAAAAGTATCCCGTACCAACATTGTTTGTACGCGATCGCCTTTTTCCTCCCTATCACCCTGCTAAATCCACCTCTAAAGGCACAAACACCACCTACCCAACTGCCTTTACCGCAAGACGTTCAGCCTTCTTTTCCTTCCCCTAGCCCTGCACCAGAAATACCCCAACCACTACCGCCACCAGAACAACTATTACAGCCACCGCAAACAACGCCATCGCCGCCGGAAAATATTCCTGGTGTACCGCAAACTATTGCCGTTGAACGCTTTGAGGTAGTTGGTAGTACCGTATTTAGCCCAGAGCAATTAGCAATAGTCCTTGCTCCTTATACAAATAAACCAATATCCTTCGCCGAACTATTCAGCGCGCGATCGGCAGTGACACAGCTTTACTTAGATAATGGCTATATAACATCCGGCGCTTATCTCCCTCCTCAAGCGCTAGAAGGCAAAGTAGTTCAAATTCAAGTAATCGAAGGCGGACTCGAAAATATTCAAGTTACTGGTACGCGCAGGCTCAATCCTAGCTACATCCGCCGCCGCGTTGCTCTAGGTGCAGATATGCCCCTCAATCGCGATCGCTTATTAGCAGCGCTGCAACTACTCCAACTCAATCCTCTAATTGCCAACATCTCCGCCGAATTGTCAACCGGAACGCGCCCCGGTCAAAGCTTGCTAGAAATTCGCGTTAGACAACTACCATGCAAGCCGCCCTTGACAACGGGCGATCGCTGGCGGTTGGTAGCTTTCGCCGCCGCCTCCAAGTTAACGAAGCCAACGCCTTCGGACAAGGGGATAGCGTCAGCCTTGCTTATACAAATACAGATGGTAGTAACTCTGTAGACGCTAGTTACTCCATCCTCTCAACCCTCGTAATGGTACGCTCAGTGTTGCTTATGGCACGACATCAAGTAGTGTAATTGAACCGCCTTTTGACGTAATTGATATTAATTCTGAGTCGCGCTACTACGACTTAAGTTTTCGCCAACCCATAATTCAAACTCCCAACCAAGAATTGGCAGTCGGTTTAAGCGTTAACCGCCGGGAAAGCGAAACTTCGTTATTAAACGAACCATTTTCCCTATCTTTGGGCGCAGACGAGCGCGGACGTACCCGCATTTCAGCTTTACGATTCTTTCAAGATTGGACGCAACGCGATATCCGTCAAGTAATTGCCGCTAGATCCCAATTTAACTTAGGAATTGATGCTTTTGATGCTACGACCAACGCAGAGCAGCCCGATAGTCGCTTTTTATCTTGGCTTGGACAAGCGCAGTGGGTACGCCTATTAGCACCAGATACCTTACTTTTAGTACGCGGCGACGTGCAACTATCTACAACATCGCTCGTTTCTTTAGAACAATTTAGTTTAGGCGGCTTGCAAAGCGTGCGCGGCTATCGTCAAGACTTACTTTTATCTGATAACGGTGCTTTTGCTTCTGTGGAAGTCAGATTACCTATTCTGCGCGTACCTGACTGGGGTGGGGTCTTACAAATCGCGCCCTTTGTCGATATTGGCACTAGCTGGAATACAGGTAGATCGTCTGCCGACCCTAGTACCCCCGCCGCTCTTGGCTTAGGTTTAGTTTGGCAGCACGATCGCTTGACGGCGCGAATTGATTACGGTGTTCCCTTAGTATCTGTTTCTTCAACAGAAAGAACATGGCAAGAAAACGGCATATATTTTTCCGTATTTTACAACCCTTTTTAAGAAAGATTAGTTTTAATACCCTTTGGTTTAAGCGAATTTTACTTGCACTATTAACAGCGCTTGTTTGTGCTACTTCATCGCCTATTTGGGCGAAAGTTCCGGCTATGACAGCGCGAGTCCAAGTCTTAGATCGCAGTTTGTTACAACAAGGTAAAACATTTTACGACGGGGGACAATATGCTCAAGCAGTCGAAGTCCTAAAAACAGCAATTGCAGAATATGACGCAAGAGGAGATAAAGTAAATCAAGCCTTGACATTGAGCAATCTTTCTTTAGCTTATCAACAACTTAATTTATGGGATGAAGCCAATAGCGCGATCGCGCTATAGTCTAAAAATTCTTCATTGAACTAGCGAAAAATACAGTTAGTAAAGCAGAAGCCCTGCGTCGCGCCCAGCAAACTCTTTTACAGAATCCTCAGTACAGGCATCCGGTTTACTGAACCCCTTACGTACTGGTAGGCAATTGGCTGTAAAAAATTATAGTAGAGCAAGATATAATCGTAACTCTAACAAGTACCTTTCAATTATTATCGTTCATCTATCTTTGTTGCCAAAGGAGGTAGCGATCGCAATATCCAATTATTTTTCGTGGAACATGACAATAGAAAGATAAGTCAAGCAAGCGTGTTTAGTTTTCAACATGGCGCGATCGCTAATTTTTACTTCTTGTTCCTCTTGCCGTCTTACCGCAGCAGTTGTAACATCTATGGACAGTTCGATCGCTTTTGCCAACCTGTGAGGTGGAATGACGAAGTTGTCCGAAGAAGTCGATAGCCAAGCTAAATCTAATTCCCGCCAGCGTTTCTGGTTTATTATGCTCCGGCGCACGGGCATATATTTAGGCATTCCCCTGTTAATTGGAGTTACTGGCGGTGCTTGGTGGTTGTGGGTTTTTGTCCAAGAGCGATTAGCGCCGATAGTTCAAGCAAATTTAATTCAAACTTTAAATCGAGATGTTCAGTTAGGGCAAGTCGAAAGCGTGTCTTTAACAAGCTTGCGGTTTGGAAAATCGGCAATCCCAGCAACAAAAAGCGATCGCGATCGCGCTACGGTGGAAGCTGTAGATGTAAAGTTCGATCTATTTCAACTAGCTTTTACGCGCACTTTGAAGCTAGACGTAACTTTAATTAATCCTGATATCTATATCGACCAAGATCGCACCGGACAATGGATTGCTACAAGTATTAATACTCAAGAGGGTAAAGGAGCTTTTAAAACCCAATTAGATAATGTTCGCGTACAGAATGCTGATGTTGTATTAGAACCAAATATCAAAACAAAAGGCAAAAATCAGTTAAAAGCCAATATCAGTAATGGTTCGGCTCAACTACTAGAAAACAATCAATTAATTAAATACAATTTAAGCGGTCAATTGGCGACTAAAGGTAGCCTCTTGCTACAAGGAGAAACTCGTCCCAAAACCGAAGAAACAAACCTACAGTTACGCGCTCAAGATGTTTTAGCTTCAGAAGTAACTCGGTTAATTAAACTACCTGTCGATCTGCAAGCAGGTAGAGTTAGCGGAAACTTAAAAATTCTTAGTAACCCGAAGCAACAAACATTGTTGTATGGCGCAATTAATCTTAATTCCGTCACCGCCAAAGTTAGGCAACTACCCCAAGCTTTTAATCGAGCTAACGGTACTCTGCGTTTTAAAGATACGCTCATTGGACTCGATAAAGTTACAACTAGCTACGGTTTAATTGGCGCTACAGCTAATGGAACTTTGGATACGCAAAAAGGTTATAGCATTAGTGCCGTAGTACCATCAGTGAGCGTAGCCAATGCCCAAAAAACACTAAAACTTCAGTTACCCGTACCAGTAAGCGGTACAATCCGCGCCAACGTGCAGTTAGTCGGCGCGTTAGAAACGCCGATTTTATCCGGTACGGTTGTTAATACTAAAACTGCCCGCGTTGACAAAATAAATTTTAAACAAATTCGTAGTGACTTTGCCTTCGCACCCGCAAAATCGGTAATTGCGTTTAGAAATATTCAACTAGCACCCACCGCCGGAGGACAAATAACCGGAAATGGGATTATTAAATTAGGACAAACGCCCCAGCTAGGCTTTGATACCGTAGCGCGAAATATCCCCGGAGATGCGATCGCCCGACTGTACAATGTATCGCCACAATTTAAACTGGGTACAGTATCGGCTAAAACTTTAGTCGGCGGGGAAGTCGGCAATTTACAAACTATCATCAACTGGCAAGCACCCCAAGCTACATACCCCGGTAGCGGACAAATTGTTGTTAATAACGCCGATACTTTTACTTTCCGCGATACTAGGCTCTCGGTAGGTGGTGGTATAGTCCAAGGGGCAGGACAATTAAAAGGTGACGTTTTTAGAGCCTCGGTCATTGCAAGTAAAGTCAACTTAGGACAAATAACTGCCGTTCCACCAGCCTTGCAAGCGCCTTTAAGCGGTCGATTTAACGTTTTAGGTTCGACAAAGTCTTTAAAGCCAGAAACCCTCGTAGCCACTGGTATTGGGCAATTAGCGATTGGTGGCGGGACAGTTACAGCCTCAAACGTCCAGCTAAATAAAGGCAATTGGCAAGCAGTAATTAGACCCCAAAACGTACAGTTAAGTAGCCTTGTAGAAGTGCCACCGCAATTAAGACAAGGTAAATTAACCGGAGTATTTAATGCTTCGGGGACTACCGCATCTTTTCAGCCAAATGCGATCGCCGCACAGGGGAGAGGATTATTAAATATTGGCGGTGGGACAGTTGTAGCTTCAAGCGTGCAGCTAGATCGAGGCAATTGGCAAGCAGTAGTTAGACCGCAAAACGTGCAGTTAAGTAGCCTAGTACCCGTACCGCCTCAGTTTCGCAATGGCAGGTTAACCGGAGTATTTGAAGCTTCGGGGACTACCGCATCTTTTCAACCGAATGCGATCGCAGCACAGGGTAATGGACTCTTAAATATTGCCGAGGGGACAGTCACCGCTACAAACGTGCAGCTAGATAAAGGCAATTGGCGGGCCGATCTTCAAGCCCAAGCAGTGCAATTACAACAAATAGTACCTACCAATGTACCGCCGCAGTTTAGAGGCAGAGTAAGCGGAGTATTTAGTGCGTCGGGAACTACTGAATCCTTTGAACTAAATGCAATTTCCGCCACTGGGAGAGGGCGCTTAAATGCGGCAAGCGGTACGCTTGTCGCCACAAATATTGCTTTAGATGAAGGCAATTTTCAAGCCCTTGTCAACCCCAATCAACTCCAATTAAGTCAATTTTCCCCAGATTTACGCGGACAACTAAACGGGCAATTGCAGGTAGTGGGAAATGTAGCAGCTTTTAACTTGGCAGGAGTCCGCGCTGAAGGGCAAGTAAGGTTATCTCAAGGCGTGTCTTTAGTCACGCAACCGCTAAACGCACAGATCCAGTGGGATGGCAGAAAAGTTACTGTCTTGCAAGCGACATCTACAGACACAACTGCTAGTGGGGTGATTTTTGTTAATCCGCAAGTTCCCGCCATCGAATCGTTAAACTTGCAAGTCCAAGCAAAAAACTACGCCTTGCAAGACTTACCTTTTGCTCTCCCAAGTGCCGTAAGTTTAACTGGAAGGGGTGATTTTGCTGGCAGAATTAGCGGCACTTTGCCCACCCCAAACGTAGTAGGAGCATTGCGCCTGCGCGACTTGGTAGTAAATAGACTTGCTTTTGAAAGAGTTTTAACGGGGAATTTGCAAGTAACAACTAGGGGCGGCGTAGAGTTAGACGTTAAAGGCAATAGCGATCGCATTGCGCTAAATTTAGACCCTAATTATCGCCCCCTTTCCTTTTCCGTCCAACGCGATCGCGCGATCGCCACCGGTCAAACTAGCGGCGAAAATCTGTTAGTAAATGTCGAAAACTTCCCTCTTTCAGCGCTGGCTTTGCGTTTACCTAATACTGCTTTGGGTTCGCAGCCTGTGGCTGGAGTATTAACTGGGGAT
>JAPJOW010000075.1 GCA_030826005.1 Aliterella sp. RAGGC_92 | reverse complement strand
CAGCAAATTTGCCGAGCGTCTCGCCCAATCACCGCCAAAACAAAACCTAGCTCCCACCCAACAGTCTCCATCGTGGCTAGAGAAGCTGCGCGATCGCCCCAGCCCCAAAGATATTTTATTGCCTGGGGGCTTATTCTTAAGTTTGGGCAGTTTGAGCGTTATTTATCCTACCGTCGGCGCTCAATTGTTACAGATCCTCTTAATGGTAGGAGTGTGCTTGAGTATCTACTTTATTCGGCGCAAAGAACAAAACTTTAGCCGTGCCATATTGCTAACCGCCGCCGGGTTAATAGTTGGATTAATAGTTGGTGGATTATTGGCGAGTTTATTAAGTTCGCCGATAGAAAGCATCAATCTCCAAGCCGAGCAATTTTCTACGGTAGTAACGTTTTTGGTGCTGTGGCTAGTTAGTAGCTTTTTACGCTAGTAATTAGGCGACTTGAGATAGAGATTTGTCAATTAAAATGTCTACAGCTTCGCTTAAAGTTTCTACAATTAAGTCGGGGTTGTAGAGTTGAAGTTGTTCGCGATCGCGAATACCGCACAAAACTGCCATTACTTTGACATTGTGGTTCTTAGCTGCTATAATGTCTGCCTCCGTATCGCCGACCATCCAAGTATCTTCGGCGGGGGGAAGTTCGACTAAAGCGCGTTCCATCAGCAAAGGCTTATCGTCAATGTCGCGAGTTTTGACTTGATCGTTTTTGAGGCAGTAACAGCGATTTAACGGAAAAAATCTGCCCAAATCGTAGCGGTTAAAAGCATAATCTAATTCTTTAACTCGGCGCATGGTCATGACAGCTAGATCGATCCCCGCTTCTTGGACTTTTTCTAAAGCGGCTACTGCACCCGGCGCAAGGGTATCGTAGCTAAAATAATCTGGGGTATGTACCGTTTGACGACGCAATCGCGAAAAGTTTTTTGCGCTTGCTTCGTCTAGCCCGGAAAGGATGCCAATTTGGGTTTCAAGAACGCGCGATCGCTTTAATTGCCAAAATTGCTCTTTACTTAGCTGCTTTACTGACTGTCCGGGATGCTTGCTAGTTTCTAGGCAATACTTATAAACCTGGTAATAGCGCTCGGAAACATCAATAATTGGCCCGTCAAAGTCCGTAATTAGCCTTAACATTTGGACATAAAATATAAACTTTATTAATACATTATCTCAAGTAGAAGAAAATTTCGCCCTCATAGATTTTAAATTTCTGATCGATCTAATTAGAAATCTTGCAAACTACCGCGTTTAAGTTGTTCGCGTTCGATAGCTTCAAATAAGGCGCGAAAATTGCCTTCGCCAAACCCGCGCGCTTGTTGGCGGCGTTCGATAATTTCTAAGAAAAAAGTAGGCTGGCTAAAAATTGGTTGCGTAAAAGTTTGCAAAAGTAGGGCTTGAGGAACAGTTTGTTGCCAATCAACTAAAATCTCCTGCTCGGCAACTTCTGCTAGTTCAGCGACGGTTAATGGCAGCCCTGGGCGTTGTTGCAGTTGCGTGTAGTAGCTAGGGGGTACGGGGAGAAAAGAAACTCCACAGCGCCGAAATTGAGCGACTGCACTTATAATATTTGCGGTTTCTAGGGCAATATGTTGGATTCCCGCACCTCTATTAGCATCGATAAACTCTTGAATTTGGGAATTAGGCGAAGCAGGCTGATTGATGGGAAACTGGACTTGGCGATCGGGAGAAACCATAACTTGGCTGTGTAAAGCTGATTTCTCTGTTTGAATTTTGAACGCTTGTTTTGCCTCAAACCCCAAAGTCTCTTGATACCAAGCTACCGCCGATTCTAAGTCTCCCGCCTCTACATTTAGCACCACATGATCGATGCCCGTAAAGCTAGAAAGAGCGGAAAAAAGGGGTTTTTCTGGGACTTTTTCAACTAGAGTATGAGTTAAAGCGCCCCAAGCTGAAATTTTCCCCCACTTACTCCCGCTTGCTGCATCTATTTGTACTGTTTTTAAAACCTTCGCTCCGCCCAAACTTGCTTTGGCGATCGCATTTTCCACGTCATCAACGCTAAAAGTAATATCCGCAACTCCCGGAGGATGTCGAGCCAAAAACTTAGCTACAGGACTTGAAAGCGTTTTCGGTGAAGATAAAACAAAGCAGACAGCGCCATTATTTACTACTTCCGTGCAGGTGTGCCAATTGGTACTACTAGCTATTGATTGAAACCCCAACTGAGTAATAAACCAATCGCGAGACGCTTGAGCATCTTCTACATAGAAGCAAACGCGGTCAATTTTCATAAATATGTCAAAATCCAGCTTTTAAGCTTACTTTAAGTAAATTTTGCCCGATTTACATCGATTTGCAGATCGCTCTATAGTAATGATTTTGCTTACTTAGAAAAATAAATGACTTTCTGGCTGAATATTTATTTCCATCGGTACAGCTTGAGCATCCGCCGCTAGAGCGTACATAATAGCTGATGCCGCAGTTTCGGTACTCAACATTTTTTTCCTATCTACTTTCAAGCTGACATTATCCCAAAAAGGCGAATCTACCCCACCAAAATAGAATAAAGTAAACTTCACTCCAAAACGCTTTAATTCTTCTGCCATGCACTTACTAAACCCCACTACAGCGTATTTTGAAGCGCAGTAAGCGGCAGCCATTGGCATAGAATGTTTGCCCAAAATTCCTACAATATTACAAATATGCCCAAACTTGCGCTCCTGCATCAACTCCGCCGCCGCTTGACAGGTGTAGAAACTACCCTTTAGGTTTGCATCTAACATTGCATCCAAGTCTGTTGGCTCTAAATTGCTATAAGGCTTCATTACTCCTGCGCCCGCCGCATTAACTAAAGCGTCGATTTGCCCAAAATCGGCGAATATTTGCTTAAATAAAGCGTCTACTTGCTCTTTTTGAGTAATATCTATTGCAAAAGTTTCAATTTCTCCCGATAGCTCCTCTGCTAAACTAGCTAACTTGCTTTGATTTCGCGCTACTAATACCAAACGCGCTCCCGTGTCTGCCAACTTACGAGTCAAAGCTGAACCTATACCACCCGTTGCGCCCACAATGACAATAACTTTATTTTTCATAACTCTTTACATTTCTTCACGCATCTTCCCATAATAACTGTAGAGAGGTAAATCGGAAGGTAAGCAAGGAATCCAACTAAAGGGTTTGTGACTCGTTACTTTGATATATGGGCGCTAGGTGGTGGGAAGGCTGAAAATTAAGTTAAATTTAATTAAGAATCAACACAAATATCGATTACTTAGCTTACGGCTAAATACTAAAAACCTGTTTAGTTAACAGCTTAATCCCCAAAAGTGACACCAGTAAATTGTAGTAAAGCTAACTTGCGATTTTTACACTAATGTAGAGGCGACTAATTGATGAAATTTTCTTGGAAAACACTTGTACTGTGGACTTTGCCACCTTTAGTAATTGGATTTTTCTTTTGGCAAGGAGCGTTTGCGACAGCGCCGACAGAAACAACCAAAAATACCGCTAGTACCCGCATGACCTACGGGCGGTTTCTGGAATATATAGATTCAGGACGAGTCAAAACTGTAGATTTGTACGAAGGTGGTAGAACCGCAATAGTTGAAGCTGTAGATCCAGACTTAGACGATCGCATTCAACGCCTGCGCGTAGATTTGCCTTACAACGCCCCAGAATTGATTTCTAAGCTACGGGAAGCAAATATTAATTTAGACGCTCACCCCATGCGAAATGATGGGGCAATTTGGGGTTTACTCGGTAACTTAGTTTTCCCTATCTTGCTAATTAGCGGTTTATTTTTCTTATTTAGACGCTCTAGCAATATTCCCGGCGGCCCCGGTCAAGCAATGAACTTTGGCAAATCAAAAGCCCGGTTTCAAAGCGAAGCCAAAACCGGAATCAAGTTTGACGATGTAGCCGGAATTGACGAAGCTAAAGAAGAATTGGAAGAAGTCGTTACTTTCTTAAAGCAGCCAGAACGCTTTACGGCGGTAGGAGCAAAAATTCCTAAAGGCGTATTGCTAATCGGGCCTCCAGGAACAGGTAAAACATTACTCGCAAAAGCGATCGCTGGCGAAGCTGGAGTACCATTTTTTAGTATCTCTGGTTCGGAATTTGTAGAAATGTTCGTCGGTGTGGGTGCGTCTCGCGTCCGCGACTTGTTCAAAAAAGCTAAAGACAGCGCTCCTTGTTTAATCTTCATCGATGAAATTGATGCCGTTGGTAGACAACGGGGTGCGGGTATTGGTGGCGGTAACGATGAGCGCGAACAAACTCTCAACCAGTTGCTAACCGAAATGGACGGGTTTGAAGGTAATACAGGCATTATTATTATTGCCGCTACCAACCGCCCAGACGTACTTGACTCGGCTTTATTGCGTCCAGGTCGTTTTGACCGCCAAGTAACGGTAGATGCGCCGGATCTCAAAGGAAGAGTAGAAATTCTTAACGTCCACTCGCGCAACAAAAAACTCGCGGCTTCTGTATCATTAGAAGCGATCGCGCGGCGGACTCCAGGCTTTACGGGAGCAGATTTAGCTAACTTACTCAACGAAGCAGCTATTTTGACCGCCAGACGGCGCAAAGATGCGATTACCCTCGCAGAGATTGATGACGCGGTAGATCGGGTAGTAGCGGGAATGGAAGGTACGCCATTAGTTGATAGCAAGAGCAAGCGCTTGATTGCTTATCACGAAATCGGACACGCCTTAATTGGTACTTTGGTTAAAGATCACGACGCGGTACAAAAAGTAACCCTAATTCCACGCGGACAAGCTCAAGGATTAACTTGGTTTACTCCCGATGAAGAACAAGGATTAATTTCTAGAGGGCAATTAAAAGCGAGAATTACTGGCGCATTAGGCGGTAGAGCGGCGGAATACGAAGTATTTGGAGCTTCGGAGATTACAACAGGTGCGGGCGGTGACTTGCAACAGTTAAGCGGAATGGCGCGACAAATGGTAACTAAGTTTGGGATGTCCGACTTAGGCCCGTTGTCGTTAGATAGCCAAAGCGGTGAAGTATTTTTAGGGCGCGATTGGATGTCCAAGTCCGAATGCTCGGAATCTATATCTGCTCGTGTAGACGAGCAAGTAAGGCTGATCGTAACGGAATGCTACGAACACGCTAAGGAAATAATTAGAGAGAATCGCACCGTATGCGATCGCTTAGTCGATTTGTTAATTGAAAAAGAAACCATCGACGGCGAAGAATTGCGGCAAATCGTAGCCGAGTACACAGATGTACCCGAAAAGCAGAAGTTTGTCCCAACTCTGTAATTAAGGGCAATTAAATAAAAAGGATGGCGAAATGTCATCCTTTTTTTGTGGCAACAATTAAGCGCTCTAAATAGTCAATTAAAATAAACAGTTATTAAATTATGAGCGCGAAATTTTTAACTTATTTAATTAGTCCTTTAGCGGTGGCGGTAGTAGCTATTGGTGCAACTAGCGCCCAAACAAAAATTACCAATCAGTCAAAAGTTGCTATTAATGGCATCGGCGGTATTAAAGTCGGAATGACCGTTGCGGAGGCGAGTAGAGCGTCGGGAACTAAGCTAGTTTCTAGCGGAGATTATGTAGAGAAAAGTTGCTATTACGTCCAACCTCAAGGCGCGCCTAAAGGCTTGGGATTTATGGTGACCGATGGGCGCATTGCTAGAGTAGACGTATATGAAAATAAAAGTATTACTACCTTAAGCGGGGCAAAAATTGGCGATACCGAAACTCGGATTAAATCACTGTATCCCGGACAAATAAAAGTTACCCCTCACGAATACACCGGATATATGGGCGGACACTATTTGACGTATGTACCCAAAGATAAAAGCGATCGCAATTATCGAGTAGTATTTGAAACCGATGGTAAGCGAGTAACTAATTTTAGAGCCGGAAAACTTCCAGAAGTCGAATATGTTGAAGGCTGTTCTTAGTTTATTTACTTAAACACTTACCAACAACTTTCGTTCCGTCCTCACCAAAGTTATGTTAACCCATTGGACGGTTTACCAAAGTACAGTTACAGCGTACTTTTCAGCACTGCGATCGCAATTTCATTGACATGAAACAAACTTAACTCCTAAACAACTGTTTATGCGATGCCTATCGCCTCAAATTCCTTGAACTTATAGGTTCAAAAACTTTTCCATAGCATAGTTAGTGAAAGTTTCTCCCCGACAAGTAACTTGTTGCTCGGCGATAATTACAAATCCGAGATGCTGAAAAAAGGGCTTTGCAGTAATACTTGCTTCGGTAAATAAGCGCTCCAACCCTAGTTTTATCGCCTTTTCTTCTATTACTCGATAGATTTGCCTACCCACACCACAACGCTGATAATCTTTGTGACAGTAAAAGCAGTCAATATGACCATTGGCTTCTAATTCACCAAAACCAACAATTACGCTTTCAATCTCTGCAACGAAAGTATAGCGACTAGCGCAAAGATTCGCCCAGTCGCGAAAATAAATATCCTTTGGCGACCAAGCTAAACACTGACTGCTAGAATAATCGCGGCGGTTAATTTCATGCACAGTTTGATGAAATAACAGCGCTAATTGGTCTGTATCTTCGGGGCGAAACAATCGAATTTGCATAAGTGCGATCGCCTTCCATCAATCATACTACCTTAGATATAGAGAAGACTTTGCTTCTCAAACGGCAATGGATGCTTGAGCAACTATTAAAATAATCGTATTGCCGCCACAAAATCAATTAAAATCCAGCAATTAGCAAAAACCTTAATTAAAGACTATGCCCAGAACTCAACGTAACGATAATTTTATTGACAAGTCTTTTACAGTCATGGCAGATATTATCTTAAAAATCTTGCCTACAAACAAAAAAGCCAAAGAAGCCTTTGTCTACTACCGCGATGGAATGTCAGCGCAAGCTGATGGCGAGTACGCTGAAGCTCTAGACAACTACAACGAGGCATTGGAATTAGAAGAAGACCCGAACGATCGCAGTTATATCCTTTACAATATGGGGCTAATCTACGCTAGTAATGGCGAACACCAAAGAGCTTTAGAGCAATACGAACTAGCAATAGAATCTAATCCCCGCTTGCCTCAAGCTTTGAATAATATTGCTGTAATTTACCACTACCAAGGCGAACAAGCAAAAGCTAGTGGAGATGCGGATGCGGCGGAAGGTTTGTTTGATAAAGCCGCTCAATACTGGCTAAGAGCGATTCGGATGGCCCCCAACAACTACCTTGAAGCTCAAAACTGGCTCAAAACTACTGGACGCTCGAATATAGATATTTATTTCTAGCTCGAACTTCTGTTTTATAAATTTCCTTCTTACTAAACTTATGATCGATCGCGAACAAGTCCATAAAGTAGCTCTACTTGCCCGTTTAGAACTATCAAGCGCCGAAGAAGAACAATTTACTACCCAGTTGGGCAGTATTTTAGATTATTTTGCTCAACTAAGCGAACTTGATGTTACTGATGTTCCACCGACAACCCGCGCCATTGATGTTAGTAACGTAACGCGCAGCGATGACTTACAACCCTATAGCGATAGAGAATCTATCCTAACAAGCGCGCCAGACCAAGAAGGAGACTTTTTCAAAGTTCCCCAAATCCTGAGTGCGGAATGATTTTGCCTTAGCACTTAAGAATGATGCAGTCTAAGCCTTAGTTGGACTTAATTTGAAGTAAATATCTTATAGAGGAAATAATTATGGGTTTAGGCGTACTGAAAGACGGAAAATGGATTGCTCAAAGAGATCAAGAAGACGAACAAGGTAAATTTGTCCGCCCTTCTACTACCTTCCGCAACCAAATTACAAAAGGCGGTGAGAGCGGTTTTAAAGCCGAAGCAGGACGTTACCATCTCTACATCTCTTGGGCGTGTCCTTGGGCGCACCGTACCGCCATTATGCGCCGCTTAAAGGGTTTAGAAGAAGTCATTGGTCTATCGGTCGTAGCGCCAGAAATTGACCAAAATAGTTGGGAATTTTCCGATACCGAACAATCTGGTTGCATTCCCGATACTGTCAACCATACTCGTTATTTGTGGGAATTATATCTCAAAGCCGAGCCTAACTATAGCGGACGGGTAACAGTTCCCGTCTTGTGGGACAAGCAAACAAACACAATTGTCAACAATGAGTCTCGCGAAATTGTCAAGATGTTTGACACTCAGTTTGATGATTATGCAAAAAATAACGTTGACTTTTATCCCGAAAAATTGCAAAACGCTATTGAAGAAACTGCTGACGCTATCTACCAACCAATAAATAATGGCGTTTATAAAGCAGGTTTTGCAACGACTCAATCGGCTTACGATGAAGCTGTAACCGAACTATTTGCCAATTTAGAGCGCTGGGAGAACGTACTTGCTAGGCAAAGATATTTGTGTGGCGATCGCCTGACCGAAGCTGATTGGTTTATGTTTACAACTTTATTACGTTTTGATGCGGTTTACTACGTTCACTTTAAATGTAACTTGCGCCGCATTATCGATTATCCCAATCTCTGGAACTATCTCAAAGACTTGTACCAGCAGCCAGGAATCAAAGAAACTTGCAATTTAGACCATATTAAACGGCATTACTACAAAAGCCATCCTAATGTCAACCCGACTCGAATTGTCCCCAAAGGGCCAATAATTGACTTTGAGGAAGCCCACAATCGCGATCGCATGGCAATTCCTGTATAAATTAAAAACCCCTTCTCTAAAATAGGAAGGGGTTTTGTTTATTCACTTTTAGCCGCCATCAATGCTTGCCTAAAACCCAATACCAGCACTATATTAGCCAGCGTTAAAAATAATTCTGCCGAACCATGCAGCCAATCAACATTAGCTAGAGACTCACTGTAATGCACTTGGGCGTAAATTCCGGCAGGAATAGTAATGGCGACAAAAACCAAAGTCCCATAAAAACCCATAAGTGCTAAACGTGGCATTTGTTTAGTACGGCTGAGAAACCATAAAAAACCTAGGTAAGGAAACAAAGATAAAGCAAAAAGAGTTTCTTTAGAAATCATTTGCCTAGTTTAGAAGAATTTGGAGATAGTGGGGAAGTGGCTTCTGGTTTTAATTTACTTGTTCGCCAAATCCACCAACCCGCCGCTAAAAGCGTACAATTTCCAATTAGCGTCATCGCCGCTTGGAGTGTTACTAGCCATTCTAAGGAAGTGGGGTTATCAAAAAAGTGCCAAGTACAAGCGCACATAGCACTAATTAAGGCTGGTAGCATAGCGAAGGACAAAGTAAACCAAGAGCGATTTTTTGTCGCTTCGCCATAAAGCCAAATTAGCCAAATAGCGCTAATCCACTCGATCACGCTAGAAATGTGAATAATCCACGTAGGAATAGAAAGGGCGTGCATGGGCAATAATTTGAATGAGTTTTAGTAGTCAGATGTCTTTATTTTTGCGTCCAATTTGCCCAATCTTGAGGCTTTAAGTAGATTTCGTATAGTTCCGATTCGGGGGTATTGGGTTCGGGCTGATAACCATATTCCCAACGCACTAAGGGCGGTAAAGACATTAAAATCGACTCGGTGCGCCCGTTGGTTTGCAAGCCAAAAATTGTGCCGCGATCGTAAACTAAATTAAATTCTACATAACGTCCGCGACGATATAGCTGAAAATTACGCTCTCTTTCGCCATATTCCATTTTTCTACGTTTTTCCACAATTGGCACGTAAGCAGGTAAAAAAGCTTTCCCACAATCTCGCGCAAAACTAAATATTTCTTCCCAACTACGCGGGGCTGGTTTGCCAAGTTGCTTGTTGTAAGTTCCTGCTGCACCCTCTGGATCTGTACCGCGATACAATTCCCCTTGTCCATCTTGATAATCAAAAAATATCCCCCCTACGCCGCGAGTTTCGTTGCGATGCTTTAAGTAAAAATATTCATCGCACCAACGCTTAAATACTGGGTAATATTCTGGATTATGAGCATCGGCAGCTTGCTTCATAGTTAAATGAAAATGCTTAACATCTTCTGCAAAAGGGTAGTAAGGCGTTAAATCAATTCCACCCCCAAACCACCAAACGGGCCCGGCTTCAAAATAACGATAATTAAGGTGGACTGTAGGCACGTAAGGATTGCGAGGATGCAATACCATTGATGTACCCGTCGCAAACCATCGGTGTCCTTCCGCATCGGGACGCTGGGCTAAAATTGATGGTGGTAAGTGAGTTCCCCAAACCTCTGAAAAGCCTACCCCACCTTGTTCAAATACATCGCCATCGCGCATTACCCGCGATCGCCCGCCGCCGCCTTCTGCTCTTTCCCAAGCATCTTGACGAAACTTCCCTACGCCATCAAGCTGTTCTAAACCTTGACAAATTTCATCTTGCAAGCCTTGCATTAGTTGCCTAACTCGATCTTTGGCATTTTCTGGTGGTAGGGCAGTAGGTGTAGTTTGAGGCGTGGAAGTAGTAGTCATAATTTACTAAATTTAAAGAAAAGTTAATTTTTAGACAAGTTGTGAGGTTGTACTAACAAATATGCTAGTTAGTTTCGCTAAAGTTTTTTAAAGGCGAGACAAACGCTCCACCTATTTTGACTTAAATTCGACTTGACGCGCGATCGCATTCCCGATAACTTAAATAAAATTTTCTTAACTTGCAATTGTTGAGCAAAATGGTATAGAAACAAATCCCAACTATGTGAAAGACTTAATTTAGTCACAGCAATGCCAATTTTGTAATAAAAGTGCTTAGAAAGGACATTTAGGAAGATGCACAAATGTTTGTCCAAATTCATCCACCGCAAACAGCGTTGGTTTCGATGTTCTTTAGCACGAACCTATCAAGTTATTAGTTCCGCTTCTGTAGATGAACTGTGGCAAACCGTAGTAAATTTGGCAGATGTTTCTTGGCATCCCGTCCTATCGCGCACTAATGTTCCTTGTGGGGTAGTGCCAAAACCAGGATTAATTTACCAAGCTGTAACGCGCTTAGGCCCAATTCCAGTGAGAATTTTTGTAGAAATGGTTAGACCTGGAGAATTACTAAGCGTGCGAGTAATCGCGATTCCTGGGGTAGAAGAAAGAGTAACTTATCGAGTCGAATCAACGGTTTGCGGTAACTGTATCTCTTACTCGGTAACGCTTAATGGTTGGCTATCGCCACTGGTTTGGTCTATTTCACGTCCCTACGCTGCTAAAGTAGCCGCAGCTTTAGCCGCCGCCGCCGAAAAAGCCGCCGATGGATTGCCAAGAGTTGCTAATAAACCCACAAATAGTTTTGAGTTTTAAATGCAACTTATAGATTTATTTGTTCGCTAAACAAAGACGTACTTCAGCGATGAAGACTAAGATGCAGTAAGAAGTACAATCTCTGCTTTATGCTTTGCTCTTTTAAAAAACACCATGATAGAAACCCTTAACGCTAGTTCAGTATTAGAAGTATTGCGACCAGTTCAAGATCCAGAACTGCAAAAAAGCCTAGTAGAACTAAATATGATTCGCAACGTTGTCATTGATAACGGTAAAGTTAGTTTTACTTTGGTACTTACAACCCCCGCTTGTCCGTTGCGAGAATTTATTGTAGATGATTGTACTAGAGCGGTAAAAAAATTACCCGGCGTAACCGAGGTTTTGGTAGATGTAACCGCCGAAACTCCCCAACAAAAAGGCTTACCCGATCGCACGGGAATAGCTGGAGTAAAAAATATTTTGGCAATTTCTAGCGGTAAAGGTGGCGTAGGTAAAAGCACTGTCGCTGTAAATATTGCTGTGGCTTTGGCACAAACGGGGGCAAAAGTTGGCTTGCTAGATGCGGATATTTACGGGCCAAACGCGCCGACTATGCTAGGACTTGCGGAAGCGAAAATACTGGTACAAAACGATGGCAAACAAGACGTACTAGAACCTGCTTTTAATCACGGCGTGAAACTCGTCTCGATGGGCTTTTTAATTGACCGCGATCAGCCTGTAGTTTGGCGCGGACCCATGTTAAACGGCGTAATTCGTCAGTTTCTCTATCAAGTCCAGTGGGGAGAATTGGATTATCTCATTGTTGATATGCCCCCAGGCACGGGTGACGCGCAACTAACGCTAGTTCAAGCTGTACCAATGGCGGGGGCGGTAATTGTCACAACACCCCAGAGCGTGGCGCTGCTAGACTCCCGAAAAGGGCTAAAAATGTTTGAGCAGATGCACGTTCCAGTATTGGGAATGGTGGAAAATATGAGTTATTTTATCCCCCCAGATATGCCCGATAAACAGTACGATATTTTTGGTTCTGGTGGTGGGGAAAAAACCGCGAAAGAAATGGGTGTACCTTTACTTGGCTGTATACCTTTAGAAATTGCTTTAAGACAAGGAGGCGATCGCGGTATCCCGATTGTAGTTGCCGAACCCGAATCAGCGTCCGCTAAAGCTTTGGTTGCGATCGCGTTAAATATCGCCGGAAAAGTCTCCGTTGCAGCTTTAACGTAGTTTTAACGAAAAGAGGCGATAATTATTGCCTCTTTTCACCAAGCCTAAAATAGTAGCAATTAGTGCAACTTTTATTACCTAAAAACGTTATTATATTAAGATTAAATTTTAGTTAAAGCTTGTTAATTGCAACTGCTAACTGCTCCCTTACCTACAGCGAATATCTTTAAACTAGATAGCGGATTAACCGTTATTCATCAATACCTAAGCACCACGTCGGTAGTTGTAGCAGACGTGTGGATAAACGCTGGCGCAGTAAAAGAACCGGAAAATTGGTCGGGAATGGCGCACTTTCTCGAACACATGATTTTTAAAGGTACGTCTGTTATTAATCCCGGAGAATTTGACCGCATAATTGAAAATAATGGCGGGATGACAAACGCCTCTACAAGTCACGACTACGCTCATTACTTTTTAACTACTGCTACGGCTTATTTAGCTGATACTTTACCTTATCTGGCTGACTTGCTATTAAATGCCGCAATTCCTGAAGATGAATTTGATCGAGAACGAGATGTAGTTTTAGAAGAAATTAGCTCTTGTTACGACGATCCAGACTGGATTGGGTTTCAAGCTCTAAGCGAAAGCGTATACCAACTTCATCCTTACGGACGTTCAGTTTTAGGGACAAAAGATAGTTTGCTTCAGCATTCCGCCGCCGCCATGCGATCGTTTCATCATACCTACTACCAACCGGAAAATATGACAGTGGTAGTTGTGGGAAAAGTGGAAGAAGATCGAGCGTTGGAATTAGTTACAAGTAACTTTGAGCGCAAAAATAAGTTAGCTATTGAAAAGTGCGATCGCCCAGAAATTAAACTAAACGAATATTTACTTGCAGGTGTTCGCCGTCAAGAGATAAAACTACCCAACTTAGAACAGGCGCGCTTAATGATGGCATGGATTGGACCTGGTGTAAACCAATTTCGCCACGCCTACGGTTTAGATTTAATTTCAGTTATATTAGCTGGCGGTAGGTCTTGCCGTTTGGTGAAAGAATTAAGAGAAGAACGGCAATTGGTACAAAGCATTAATTGCGACTTTTCCTTACAAAGAGAGTCAAGTTTATTTACAATAACGGCTTGGCTAGATTCTGAGCAATTGGAAAGAGTAGAATTTTTGATTCGTGCTGGCTTAGAAGAATTGCAAACTAATCCTATATGCCCCTCGGAACTCGAACGTTGCAAACGGTTAATGTGTAACGATTACACTTTCTACACCGAAACGCCAAGCCAAATTGCGGGACTTTACGGATATTACAGCACGATCGCTTCGCCAGAACTAGCTTTACGTTATCCCCAAGAAGTGCGATCTTTTGAGAGTGAAGAGCTACAATTATTAGCTCGTCAGTATTTATCTCCCTCTCAGTATGCGGTAACTGTACTCAAACCTTGTTAGCGTTAAAAAAGTAATCAAAAGTTAAGGACTACCGGGCGTGACAACTCAACTACAAAATCAAGCTATTCAACGCACAGTTTTAAGTAATGGGATAACGATCCTAGTAGCCGAAAACCCCGTAGCCGATATTATTGCAGCGCGGCTATTTATCCGTGCGGGTAGTAGTTGGGAAGCGCCTCAGCAAGCGGGACTTGCACACTTATTATCAAATGTAATTACTAAAGGAACGCAAAAACTTTCTTCCTTTGAAATAGGCGATCGCGTAGAATCATTGGGAGCAAGTTTAAGTACCGATGCGGCGGGAGATTACTTCGTTCTCAGCCTCAAAACTGTAACTAATGATATGCCCTCAATGTTAGAACTCGCGGGGCAAATATTGAGATTTCCGACTTTCCCCGAAATAGAAGTAGCATTAGAGCGGCGTTTAACTTTACAAAATATTCGTTCTCAGCAAGAGCAACCCTTTAGCATTGCTTTTGATAAGTTGCGTCAAGCCATGTACCAAAACCACCCCTATGCTATGTCAGCCTTGGGGACGCAAGAAACGGTAACTAATCTCACAAAAGAAGACTTACAAAAGTTTCATCAGACCCATTTTCGCCCAGATAACTTAGTAATTAGTATGGCTGGGCGCGTAAGTAAAAAAGATGCGGTTTCAATGGTAGAAGAAGTGTTTGGTAATTGGCAAGCCCCTACTACTCCTTTACCAACGCTCAATTTTCCCCCTCTTATATCTGCGCCTTACCCAACAATGACACCCAAGCAAACCCAGCAATCTATAGTTATGCTTGGTTATCTTGCTCCGGCGGTGCTTGACGCTGATTATACGGCGTTAAAGTTGCTTTCTACTTATTTAGGTAACGGGCTTTCTAGTCGGTTATTTGTAGAATTGCGAGAAAAACGCGGATTAGCTTACGATGTTTCGGCATTTTATCCGACAAAGCAAGATATAGCTCAGTTTGTAGTTTATATGGGTACAGCGCCCGAAAATACTGCGATCGCCCGTGAAGGGTTGCAAACAGAAGTCGATTTATTATGCAGCGCCGAACTAAGCGAAGCCGCTTTGCAAACAGCTAAAAACAAGCTTTTGGGACAGTACGCTTTAGGCAAACAAACCAACGCTCAAATCGCTCAAGTGTACGGCTGGTACGAAAGCATTGGCTTGGGAATCGAGTTTGATACTAAGTTTCAACAGCAAGTAAAGGAAGTAACAACCGCCGATACTCTAAGAGCAGCAAATCGTTACTTTACCGAGCCTTATATATCTATAGTTGGGCCAGAAACAGCTTTAAATGATTTGGCAGCTTAATCAAACCCTAAAATTCGTCTTTTTTTGGTAGCTTTGTCTATCACCCGTCGCAGACAATTTTGCATAACAACGCCGACTTGCCGAAAGTTGGGGTTTTATGCGATCGCTATTATGTTTTCTCTATTTGCAGAAAGCCTGGAAAAAGCTTTAAAGCCATTGGTACATTATGACAAAGCAAGCAGCGATAAACTTTCATCTTCATAAAATAAGGCGATCGCGTTAAAATCTCGACGCAACAAATTTTCAACTTGTAATGTCGAACAGTTGCCAAGGCGAAGCCAAATAACTTTCGGTGGATTCCCAAATACTAAGCTTAGATCGTGCATATCCGCATCTTTCGAGACAATCATCAAATTATTCTCTTTTGCATAATCCCAAACTACAGGGTCGATTGTTGCTTTCATGCCTACATCTCGGACGTGCAGCGAATTTGGAAATAGATCGCTCAAACGATTCGGTAACTTGGGCGACAAATTTTCATCAAAAAGCAATTTCATGTGGATAATGGAGTCATAAACCGACGCTCGCGGTCAGCAGCATAAGCTATGCAGGCTTTTAAATCTTCTCGCGTTAGATCGGGAAAATCGTCTAGAATTTCTGCCTCAGTCATCTCGGAAGCCAGGTACTCAAGCACTTCATAAACCGTAATTCGCAAGCCACGCACACAAGGCTTACCACCGCGTTTATTTGGTTCAATCGTGATGTAGTTTCGGTAGTTCATAATTAAAATTATCGTCATCCGACTTATTGGGCAATAAGCTTAAAAAATCTTGAAATCCTTTTGTAGGATAGCCTTTTGAAGTCTTTAATATCAAGAAAACTTGCGATCGCCATCTCAATACTCAAAGGGAATGAAGGCGATCGCATTTATAATTTTCAAAGCTTGAAGTTTAGAATTATTTGTTGACGTGAAGATAAAAGAGGCGATCGCGTACAGCAATCCTAATCTCACGAATTCTCCCATAATCACGCCATATAAAACAGTTTAAAAAGCTGCTCCGTATTTTCAAGCAGTGAAATTGCTCTAGGTAACTCGCTAAACATTGGCAGGCAAATAATTCCATCCAGAACTTGCAGCATAACAACTAATTTGAGCGGCGGCAGATAGCCTAGAATGCAGATTAGAAAACTTCAAACCGCCGCTCCAACGACCGATTAGCTGGCTGCCCTCACCGAGATCCTCAAAATACGCCCCGTCGTCCTGTAATTACCGATTAGCTCCCAAAAGGTTCAAGGTTGAAAGCGGAAGTGCTGAAGCGATCGCACTTGAGCAATCGTCTCAAAGTCTCGATCGTTATGAATCAACAATAAATCATTCTCCAAGGCGGCTTGAGCGATACAGCAATCAATCGGACTCCGAACTGTCAGCCCTTGACGACGCAAATCATAGAAAATTCGGGCTGCTGCTTGCCAGGAATTACTCGTCAGTTCAATGTAGTCTTGAGTTTCCAGATAGGTGGCAAGAAGTGTCCACTCTTTTTCGTTCAAGCTCCCCTGAAGCAGTTCAAGCTGAGTGAATCGTGTCAGTAAAAAGTCACGATCGTTAATCAGCGTTTCGAGCTTTTGACGGACTTGACTTGGGCGATCGCGGAAGACACCGATCCAAACCGACGTATCAATCAGCAGCATGACGAGTCTCGCGCAGGTCTTTGTGGTCGAAGTCTTCGCTAAACTGAATTTGCCCTACGAGGTCAAAAAGGTTTTTCTTGCGTCGCGATCGCACCAGTTCTATTAAAGCCAGGTTTACCAGTTCTTCTTGTGTAGAAAGATTGGTCAGTTCAAGGGCTTCATTGATAAGAGACTCATCAATATTTAGACTAATTTGCATGGCAACGCAACGGTTGATTCTAAACTCTACTCTAAATTATACCGATTCACCCTCTTTGAAGCGTGAAACCACAATGCCATGTTTCCCTTTGACCCAGCCTTCTTTAACTCTCAAGCAATAGCCTTGATACGCTGATTCTTGTAGCCAACTCTTACAAGCTTCGATATTCACAATTAAACCGTCGGGAAGCAAGCAATTAACTTGCCACCTTTCTCCAACAATATCAAACAAATCATTCCAAGCCTCAATCCATCGCTCCTCGATCTCAGTATTACTAGTCATCTCCTATGACTCCTCACTGAGGATTGCAATCTACACAGGGTAGTCTGAAACGAAGCCAACTAACTATTTATTATACCGAAATTTTCCATATAATCTTTGACTAAATTACAGTACACAAGCATCCTAGGCATTATTAGGTATGATATGCAGAAGTTTTCCGTATAACATTCATATTTGGAGATTAAACAGAAGTTTTCCATATATCCACCCTGTAGGATTTATTATACGGAATTTTTCTGTATATCCTTTGATATCCTGCCAACATGGGAAGTTAAGGCGCGATCGCAATAACACAAGTTAATGTTGCAATATCACCAGCCCTTCACCTCCTTTTCTCCTACAGGCGATCGCCCAGAAATAATTATGAATCCCACAGAATCCAGTTTGAGGCGAGGGCGTTGTATTCCCTCAATCAAGGCTTGGCTAATTT
>JAPJOW010000074.1 GCA_030826005.1 Aliterella sp. RAGGC_92 | reverse complement strand
ACATTAGATTAAGGCTATTTAGCTACCCTTTAAACTAATGAAAAAAGAGAGGAAAGCTAATAAATGACACCTAGACCCAGATAGTAATTGACTATTCGCCACAATAGTTTCGTCAGTCCTCAATTCGTCCCAATCTGACAGTGGTTGGTAGTTTCTCCAATACCAACGCGACCGACAATTGGTCTTCTATACTCAGTTTATTCTGCTCCTGCGCTGTCCTTCACTTTCTAGATCGGGAGGCAATACCTAGATCCTTTGAGTAAAAGCGCCATTACTGACACCGTACAAGCGTTTGCATTCGCTATTTGATAGGTGTTGTAAATCAGTGTAAAACATGACACTTTCTCCCAAATTTCCTTTGTGCCATGTATCCAGTTGAACTTGCAATGCTCTAGGTGGAACTGGTACACTTGTCTAACATTCATACAGGACGTTCAATAGTTCATTGTTTGGAATCTAAATTAAGTTTAAATATTAGCGATCGCTCAACTGGTTTCTCTAGTCGTCTTCCAGGCTCGTTCCATACTTTAGTCTGATAAAATTGCACCGACTCAACTTCTTGGAGGCTAGAAGAACTACGGGTCATTACCTGCCAGAGGGCGTTGAGTTGCTGCTTTTGCTTAATTGGACTTTCTGTATTATTAAGAATTTTTCCAGTCAATCCAGCAAACTTGTGAAGTGCAAATTCTCCTTTGAGGTCTTTTTGCTCGAAAGGAACGGGTAAACCCGTTATGCTTATAGGAACAACTTCAAGAATTGTTGTTTGAGGCCCTGAAAGAGACGAAAACCTGGGATAACAAGCAAAAGGCCAAGCATTAGTTATCTTAGCAAAACCAAACAAAATGTTGCCAAGTAACAATAAAAAACCAACTATCATAACTGGCTGTAAATAAGTTCGCGATTGATACTTGGGTTTTGAACTATTGCGAATTTCATTTTGAGGCAAACTACAAGTACGAGAATCCGCAACACTTCTATAAATGCCCTTGCCAATTTGCGGCACGGGCCACACATACAGCAAAGGTAAGATTAGCCAAAAAATTGGTATCCGCACGGCTAAAACACGATAGGCGTAAAAACCCTTCCAAGAGTCGGTTTTCCGAACTACGTGCATATCAGCTAATAGTGCTTGAGAATCTAACCAAAAAAGACTATGAGTAGCAATAGCTTGCTCATCCAATGCGTTAATAAATGTTAATCGCCCAAAAATATCAAATACTCTAAAAGTAGCTATTGTCCGCCGACAAAGCTTGCAATTCCCGTCGTAGAGGACATACATATCTTTTGGGAAAAGCCGATAGCCAATCCAATGAAAAATAGCATTCCAATCAAAAAATACTACATAACATTTTTGCAAAGATAAGAAGCTAATATTCATTACTAGACTAATCGAATTATGAAGTAGTAATCCCCCAATAGCTGCTATATATCGAGTTGCCGGCCAGATTATAAGTAAAATAAAAGTTAGTTCAAATAGAATAGAGCCAAAAGCTGATAGCTTATACAAAACCGGGTAACGGTCTAATCTAAAAAAGGGCATCCAGCCATCTAGTTCTAGCCATTTTGCATATAGTTGATACTTCAGATTGTCACTAAACGCCCAATCAAAACCGGAATGCCATAATTTCCAAAATCCAGGAAAAAAGTAAAGAACACCTAATAAAAGCCACACAAAACGTAACGGTAGTGCATAAACTCTAGATAAACTAGGAGGTTCTACTTGACCTCGATCTGCCCGTTTCCAGGACATGAAAACAGCATCTAAAGACAAAACATCGGCACATCGACTAGCAGCTAAAATGGCAGCGAACCATAATATGTGATGGTAGTGGTCAACCTTACCATAAAACTGAGGAATACCAAGAACGTAAACACCAAGAATTACCGTTAGCCATGCTGAGGTACGGGTGAACAGTCCAATCATGGCTGTAAATGAACAAATTTTTAACAGCCAACCAGTTATCTGAGCAAACGTTGCATTAATTGGAATAAAAAATATTAACCATTCTGAACCCACAGGAGGAAACAAAAGTTCTTTAGGTAGTTGGCTAAACCATACAATTCTGGAAATGCTGAATTCTAATATTATGCCAAATAAGACAATACGAAATATAGCTAGGTTAATGGGATGTGTTGTGCCTGTGAAAAATTCTCTAATTGTTTTGAGAAAATAACGGCGGTTTTGCAATGCTAAAATTAATATTTGAATGCAAATACCAATAAAAATAACTCTTGAAACTCTAATTCGAGTTGCTAGATGGTTGGGTAGCAGGACATACATTAGCCAAATGGCTATAGACCATACAACAATAATTGATAAATGAATAAGTAGAGTTTGACGGTGTTTATAAAGCTTCTCCAACTGTGCTTCTAGAAAAAGTTTTGAAAACATAAGTTCCTACTTTCCTTATTAACTTTGCAATACTTACCTGAATAAAATAAATTAATTTACATGAGAAATGGTGTAAGTATAGAATAGTTTTTTTATATCAATTAGAGTAGTATGAAATTTGAGTGCTTGATTCTAGAAAAATTTATTTACCTGTAAGGCATTGGCTAAATACGCAAGCCTAAACCGCCGGAGGTACGCTTGAGTAAAAGTCTCATTCATACAATCGACCAACATAAACTGCAATTTTTCGATGGAATTGAAGTCGCTGTAGCTTATAAACTTTACTTTATTAAAATTTAAACCAGGCTTAGATTAACATTATTAACCGTAAAATATTAGTATAGGTCGATACATTCACCAAAAGGGAGAACTTTCAACACCGTACTCTTGGGTCGGTTGGAACGATACTACCTCAATTGCAATCTAACTACTGCTAAGATTAGTTCTCGCCTGTAGGGTTAGAAATTTGGATTGCCCCTCTCTTGTAGTTTGGATATGCCGCGATCGCTTTAGCGAAAACTGTAACGTCCTTTACGGCAGCAAAAACTATAATTAATAACACGGGCAACTTCTTTACTATCATTGGCTGATAAATGGACACGACTACTACAAAGCGACGCTACCATATCACTACTTTCGGCTGTCAAATGAATAAAGCCGACTCCGAGCGGATGGCTGGAATTTTAGAAAATATGGGTTTTGAGTGGTCAGAAGACCCGAACGATGCAGATTTAATTCTCTACAATACTTGTACCATTCGCGATAATGCCGAGCAAAAAGTTTACTCTTACTTAGGCAAGCAAGCCAAGCGCAAGCACCAGCAACCCAATTTAACTTTAATAGTTGCGGGCTGTGTCGCCCAGCAAGAAGGAGAAGCTTTGTTAAGGCGAGTCCCCGAACTCGATTTAGTTATGGGCCCGCAACACGCCAACCGTCTAGAAAACCTGTTACAACAGGTCTACAACGGCAATCAGGTAGTAGCTACGGAGTCCGTGCATATTGCTGAAGATATTACTACCCCCCGCCGCGATAGTAATGTTACAGCTTGGGTAAATGTAATTTATGGCTGTAACGAGCGCTGTACTTACTGCGTCGTCCCCAATGTACGCGGAATCGAACAATCGCGCACACCTGTTGCTATCCGCGCTGAAATCGAGCAATTGGCGCAGATGGGTTATAAGGAAATAACTTTACTCGGTCAAAATATTGATGCTTACGGTCGAGATTTACCCGGTACAACTCCTGAAGGCAGGCATCAGCATACTTTAACCGATTTACTTTACTTCGTCCACGACGTACCGGGAATTGAACGCTTGCGCTTTGCGACTAGCCACCCGCGTTATTTTACCGAACGCTTAATTAAAGCTTGCGCCGAACTGCCGAAGGTGTGCGAGTATTTTCATATTCCCTTTCAGTCGGGAGATAATGAAGTGTTAAAACGGATGTCGCGGGGATACACTCACCAAAAGTATCGGCGCATAATTGATACTATTCGTCGTTATATGCCCGATGCAGCAATTAGTGCCGATGCGATCGCCGGATTTCCTGGAGAAACGGAGGCACAATTTGAAAATACCCTCAAACTGATGAGCGATATTGTCTTCGATCATACTAATACCGCCGCTTATTCTCCTCGTCCCGGAACTCCGGCAGCGTTGTGGGATAATCAGTTAAGTGAAGAAGTAAAGAGCGATCGCTTACAACGGTTAAATCACCTGGTATCGGTGCAAGCAGAGATGCGAAATCAGCGTTACCTGCACCGAGTTGAAGAAGTATTAGTAGAAAACCAAAACCCCAAAACCCCAACTCAAGTAATGGGTAGAACTCGCGGTAATCGTTTGACGTTTTTTACAGGCGACATTAACCAGCTAAAAAGTAAACTCGTTCAGGTAAAAATTACTGAAACTCGTGCTTTTAGTTTAACGGGCGAACTTGTCGCCACTAGACAAGTAATTGCTGTGTAAATAATTTTGTTTTGAGCAAGGAGCAGCTTTTGTAGTTGCTCTTTGTCGTACCTAAGTAGCGATAAATATGTAATATAAAGCGATAAAATTTTTAGTTTGTATACATTCAAGCTAATATATAATCAGTATATTTACTTATAAGTTACTTAGTGATGACAGATTCTAGTATTAATTTACCTAGTAGTTCAATTATTGCCAAATTAGTACAGCGCGCTAAAGGTAGATCGATATTTGAATTAATCAATATAATTATTGCCAAGTTTATTTTACTTAAATATCGCCTGCAATATCCTCAAGCAACATTTGGAGTGGGAGTAAAAATCCGAGGCGCATTTTCAATCGAAGGTAAAGGAAAGGTAGTCATTGGCGATTACTCTTGTTTTACAGGTACTAAAAACTTGCCAAACAAAATTATTGTTAAAGATCCCTCCGCTTGGGTAGCAATTGGAAAACACTGTACGATCGCAGGTTCAATCGTAGCACTAGAAGGAAAAGGAGCGATAAAAATTGGTAATGATTGTTATTTTGCTAACTACTATGGCGCACCAAATATCATTACATCGCGGGGTAATTCTGGATTAATTAATATTGGCAATCAGTGCTACTTTAATGGCACGAATATACTATCAGAAAGCTGCGTAGAATTAGAAAAATTATGTATGGTAAGCGACGCTATAATTATGGATACTGACGCTCACAGTATAGAAATCGACCGTTGGAATCCAAAAGCGATCGCAAAAACTAAACCAATCTATATAAGCGAAAATGCTTGGATTGCCAGCAAAAGCGCCGTACTAAAAGGTGTAAGTATTGGTAAAAATTCTGTAATTGGATTAGGTACAATTGTCCGGCAATCAGTCCCAGAAAATGTAGTAGTTATCGGCAATCCTCAGCAAATTGTCAAGCATCTCGATCCTACCGTGTTACCTTATGAATTTCCCAAATAGGCTAATGCGTCCTTCGGTTGGAGACAGGGAGACAGGGGGCTATTTTATTAAAATATTATCCCCTTGGGTAGAAGTGCGACAAGTACCTATGGTAGGCTATGCCCATCGATAGGCGAAGGGTGATGTGAGGATGACAAAATTAAGAGTAGGGTTGCTGTTTGGCGGACGTTCGGGAGAACATGAAGTATCGATTCGTTCGGCGCAAGCGATCGCATTAGCTTTAAATTCTAGCCAAAACGCTGATAAATACGAGATTCTACCTTTTTACATTCTTAAAGACGGCAGTTGGCTATCAGGACAATTACCCCAAAACGTTCTCGAATCGGGCGTACCTCTACTCCAAGCCGCAGATACTACTACTAATTTAACAACAAAAGGGCAACTTAGCCCTTGGCAATCTTCTCAAGTAGGGGATATAGACGTATGGTTTCCCATACTGCACGGACCTAATGGCGAAGATGGTACAGTGCAAGGATTGTTGACCTTAATGCAAATTCCTTTTGTCGGATCGGGGGTACTGGGTTCGGCGCTAGGGATGGATAAAATTGCGATGAAAATGGCTTTTGCTCAAGTCGGATTAGCGCAAGTAGAATACATGGCAATTAACCGTTCTCAAATATGGTCAAATCCTTGCGTATTTCCACGATTGGGCGACGAAATCGAGCAAAAACTTGGATATCCTTGTTTTGTCAAGCCAGCTAACTTAGGATCTTCCGTAGGTATTACCAAAGTGCGATCGCGCAACGAACTAGAAAAAGCTTTAGACCATGCGGCTAGTTTAGATCGGCGAGTTATTGTAGAGGCGGCAGTAGTTGGACGAGAATTAGAATGTGCGGTACTCGGAAACGATTTTCCCCAAGCTTCCGTAGTGGGCGAAATTACTTACAGTAGTGACTTTTATGACTACGAAACCAAGTACAGTCAAGGTAAAGCTGATTGGACTATCCCCGCAAATATCCCGGCAGAAATTGCCCAAAAAATTCAACAAATGTCTCTGCAAGCTTTTATGGCAATCGATGCGGCGGGACTCGCACGAGTAGACTTTTTCTATGTAGAAGCCACTGGAGACGTATTGATTAATGAAATCAACACCTTACCAGGGTTTACAGCTACAAGTATGTTTCCTCAAATGTGGGAAAAAAGCGGCGTTTCCTTTCCCCAATTAGTAGACAAGTTGATTCAACTAGCTTTAGAGCGAAGCAAATAGTACCGCTATTGTAAAATTTTTAAGTAGCTGTAGTAGTTGAGGATCGCTATGAAGAACCATGCAAATACCAAAGAGCGATCGCCCATAACCGAGTCCACCCCCACCAGTCGCCGTCCTCAGCCACTATTGGTAGCACATCCTTGGTTGATAGTTGTTGGCTTTGGCTTGCTATCAATGGCGATCGCTACAGTAGCTATTTTCAGCTTAACGAGTATCGGGCGCGTAGAAAAAGATCCCGCTAAACAAACAACTATAGCTAACCAAACCCAAAATCCTCCTGCCAATAGACGGCGCGATGTATCGATAAATTGGTGGGTGATAGTTGGTTTATTAGGTGCTGGTGCAGCAAGTGTTATCGCAGTATATAAATGGCAGCATTTGTCAAGTCCTAAGCGCGGACTCACGCGCCGCCAGCAACGCAAATTACGCCAACAAAGTAAAGGGGCTAATCTGCCCATTGAAACAGAAATAGCGGCAGAACATGATTCCTCAAATCCTAAAAACTTTAAACCTACCCCAGAATTAATCGAAGACGCACAGTTAATAGAACCTGTACTCATGGATGTGACACCAACTATCGCCGTCCTATCACCAGAAGCCGAGGGCAACAGCGATTTAAACGGACAATCTTTGGCAGAAATGATGGATATTCGCAAACATCTATCCTTGGCAGAAATTTTGCAAGACTTCAAACGTCCCGATTAAACTTCTGCGTGACTTACCTCTTGAAACTGAAGGATATCTTGGCGGGGATCTACATAGGCAGCTTTGAGCAATACTTGCTCTCCTAAAGCAACATCGCGTTTAAAAGGCATAGGCAACTGCAACCCCAAGTCTTCAATCAATATCAAAGCTAAACCCGTATCTTCACGCAGCCACATTAGAACTAATGCCTGCCATACTTCTTCCGGGTGGCGGCGGAGGTACTCTAAACCCCAATAACGATTAGTTTGACGTTCTACTAAAACTACTTCTTGAGTAACGCTAAACACGCTTAACATCACTTCTTTAAGCTGTTCGGCAGAAAAAGGCACTTCTTCACCCCGTAAGTGAGCTTTGAGTTGAAAATGAGTAAGTAAATCGCTATAACGACGGATGGGAGAAGTTGCTTGAGTATAAGTTTGCAATCCCAAGCCCGCATGACGAGTAGGAGTAATACTCATCTCGCTTTTAGGCATACAACGGCGCATTCCGCAGGCGCGGACGGGTCCTGCGGGTAATTGAATTAATTCCTCCGGGGAGGGCAATTCTGGTTGCGGCTGACCGCGAAAAGGTAAGGCTATATTGTGGGTTTGACCGTAGCGCCCGGCGACTTCCCCAGCTAAAATCATCATCTCTGCTACTAGCTGCCTAGAAGTCGAATCTTCCAAAACATTGATGGTAATTTCATCGCCTTTAACCTTAATACTTGCTTCGGGTAAGTGGATGCTAATTGCTCCTTGAGAATGCCGCCAAGTTTTACGCAATTGCGCCAATGAAGCGATTTCAGCAATTTCTGGTTCGGCTTGTACCCCCAACTGCAACATCTCATCGACATCTTCATAGGTGAGGCGATAGGTAGGCTTAATTAAACTTGCATGAATGCTATAACTATCTACCGCCCCGGTAGAGTCTAAAATTACTCCAAAACTTAGCGCGCAACAAGACTTTCCTTGTACCAAGCTCATCGGGCCTGTTGCTAACACCGCCGGAAACATCGGGATCATCCCCGTAGGCAAATATACTGTTGTACCGCGCCTTCTTGCTTCTTTATCTAATTCATCTTCTGGTATTAACCAGCGCGTGGGATCGGCTATATGTATCCAGAGTTTTTGTTGCCCATCTGCCAATAATTCCCAACTTAAACCATCATCAATTTCGCTGGTACTTTCATCGTCTATCGTATAAACTTTTAGTCTAGTTAAGTCTAAACGGTCTAGATCCAAGTCTGGGGGTGGAGAATCTAAGCACTGCTGCGCCACTTCTAATACCTTTGTAGGAAACTGATTTGGAATTGACGAGCGCCGCAATACCAAGTTTTCATGCTCGTTCCAAATCCCTAAATCAACTAATAATTGCATTGCTGCTTGGGGAGTGGCGCTGCGTCCTAGATAATTCATAATCTCTAGAACCACCGATGGAGGATTGCGGTTACTCGTGTCTTGCATCCCTTGCCTTGCTGCTTCGACAACCGTTAAAGCAAAACGTTCTATCGCTTCTAGGCGTTGGCGATCGTACTTTTCCCATTCTACAACTGCACCATTTAGAGCTTGAGAAATCCGCTCGAAAAATTGCTCTTGCTCTTTCAGGCGCAATGCAGCTACTTCTAATTGATGCTTGAGTTCGGCTACTTGCGCCGCATTGCGCGGTTCGTAGGAGTCACCTTTTTGTTTAAAATAAAGTTTATCCTCAGATAACAAATAGTGAGCCGCGTAGCATTGGGGTGGGTTTTCTTCGGAAAACAGCAAGTTTGCCAATTCTTTAGGGTTGACACTCTCCCCGCCTAGTTCGACTAACAACTCCCAGGCTACTTCCAAGCTTGTTGGGTCTATATAAGGTTGGACTTCTTTTAAAAACTTAGGAATTTCCGATACTTTATAAGTTTGTCCAGGAACGCTATAGGTAACTTGCCGAGGCGCTAGGCTGTGGGCAGTGCCGCGTTCGTCAACGACAAACCACCGCGTTTTGCCATCGGGACGATCGACTACCCCAAGTCGGCGATCGCCTTGTACTTTAAATTCAACTAGCGTTCCCTTATCCACAACAAGCGTAAAAATTATTAGTTTTCGAGCAATACAGGAGTAATTTATCAAGCGATCGCCTTAATCGCTGCTAAAACTTAGCCTTCAGCATTGATAAAAGGCATCAAAGCTACGATTCGCGCCCGCTTAATTGCTAGGGCTAAGTCTCTTTGTTGCTTGGATGTCAACCCTGTAATCCGACGTGGCAAGATTTTTCCCCGTTCGGTGACAAACTTTCTTAGCAAGTCAATGTCTTTATAATCAATCGGATCTTGGGGCTTAATGGGAGAAAGGCGACGACGATAGTAAGCCATATATATTACTTAATTTCCTTATGAACGGTGTGACGGTTGCAGTGGCGGCAAAATTTCTTTAATTCTAATCGGGCAGTGGTATTGCGGCGGTTCTTCATACTGGTATAACGAGACACGCCAGGCGATCGCTTATCTAGATTAGTGCGACATTCTGTACATTCTAGGGTTATAACAATCCGTACACCCTTACTTTTAGCCATAATATTAGTGCTTTATTGCTTTGGACGGAATTTTTACACAAATATCTATCTTCTCATAGGATTGCCATTACTTGCAACTAATCTTTTAATTTAATATTCTCAAGCCAAATTTTAGGGGCGTTAGGGAGAGAAAATAGATGGAACATTACCGAAAAAAGCACCTAATACCTCTTAAAGGCGAAGGCGGTCAAGCAAAAGAATTAATATATTAATTTTGATAAGCAAGAAATCGCGCGCAAAATATAGATCGATTTATTAGCTGCTTGCTTGAGGCTGATAAATTGATGCTTGTAGATGTTTTTTTTAGCTGATAGTTTAGTAAAAAAGTCGGAGTAAGGAATCGCCATGCTACCAGTTAGCGACGCGGAGGGAATTATTTTTAATTTAGTGCAGCCTCTAAATAACAAGTGGGACAAAGAGGTTGTGACTTTATTAACGGCGATCGATCGCATTTTGGCAATGCCGGTCACTAGCGAACTAGATTTTCCCCATTGGGATAATTCGGCAATGGATGGCTACGCAGTACGCTACGACGATGTGAAAGCCGCTTGTAGCGATCGCCCGATCGCTTTAGAAATTGTCGAGGAAATTCCCGCCGGAGTCAAACCCCTACGCTACATTCAAACGGGACAAGCGGCGCGAATCTTTACCGGGGCTGTGATGCCAGAAGGTGCAGATACCGTTGTCATGCAAGAACAAACGCAAATAACGGGCGATCGCGTATTAATCTTAGCTGCACCCAAACCCCAGGAATTTGTGCGCCATCGCGCCTCCTTTTATCAAGCCGGAGGGCAATTATTGCCCCCAGGAATTACAATTAACCCCGCAGAAATCGCCGTATTAGCGGCGGCGCAGTGTCGAGAAGTAACCGTTTATCGTCGTCCGCGCGTAGCAATATTGTCAACCGGAAATGAATTAGTAGCACCAGACGAACTATTACATCCCGGTCAGATAGTAGACTCAAATCAGTACGCTTTAGCCGCTTTAGTCGCGCAAATTGGCTCTGAACCCGTCCCGATGGGAATTGTGCGCGATCGCCCAGAAAACGTAAAAAAAGCAATTTCCCAAGCCGTATCTATAGCAGATGTAGTTTTGTCTTCTGGCGGTGTTTCCGTCGGCGATTACGACTATATAGATAAAAATTTAGAGCAATTAGGCGCAACAATCCATATTCGTTCAGTGGGAGTAAAACCGGGTAAACCCTTAACCGTCGCTACTTTTACTAAGCCCAAAACTCAGCAAAATGTTTTATATTTTGGTTTACCAGGCAATCCAGTTTCGGCTTTAGTAACTTTTTGGCGATTTGTGCAACCCGCACTGCGAAAGCTTTCTGGTTTGGCAAATAACTGGCAACCAAAATTTGTCTTAGCGCGAACTCGTTACGAATTGACTTCTGATGGCAAGCGCGAAAGTTACCTGTGGGGGCAGTTGCATTTAGTCAACGGTAGCTACGAATTTTTACTTGCAAGTGGTAGTCCAAGTTCGGGTAATTTAATTAACCTAGCCCAAACCAACGGTTTAGCTATGTTACCTGTAGGACAAACCCATATTGCTGCCGGAGAACAAGTCCAAGTACTGCAAATCAATTAATCTAGAGACGTTGCCCTGCAACGTCTTCACCCTACGCACGGCAACCCCTACAAAACCGCACGCTTACCATTAGGGCGAATAGTCATCCAATTAGTTTTAGCCATTGCTAACTGTTCTTCAGAAACCTTAGCATTGGTAAGATTTGCTCCACTTAAATTAGCACCGCGCAAATTAGCATGATTGAGATAAGCATCGCTCAAATCTGCACCGCGTAAATCAGCCCCTTCTAAGTCCGCATGGCTAAGATAAGCCTTACTCAAGTTTGCATCTTTCAAAATCGCTTGATTGAGACTAGCTTGTCCTAGATCGCTATTAAATAAAATCGCTTTATGTAAATTAGCTTTATGCAGCTTGCAGCCATGAAAATTTACTTCTGTTAAATCTGCTCTTTCCAAGTCCAGCATACTCAAGTCTTGCATCGCAAAGTCACGCCTGCCGTTAATATAAGCACTTAATAAAGTATTGCTATCTATCCGAGCAACGGGGGGAGTTTTAGGCGGAGGAGGAGCGCTGGGTTTAGTTGGCTTTGCTTTCCAAGCTTTGGTTTTTGGTTCTTGATGCAGATTTACATTGGACTTAGGATTAGTTTCTATAGATTTAATCCGCCGTTCGCGGATGGATGTTGCCATCTGTACAATAGACGGATTGTAGCCTTCTGGCGGATTAGAACGATCCAAAAAGCCCGATTTATCACTGCCAGAAAGCGGCTTTTTGTGACTAGCCATGCTGCTTGCTAAACTGTCTTCGTAAGGCTCAAGTTGAATTGCACTTAAAACTTCACTAGCAGATTTGTAACGATGGCGAACCGATACTTCTAACATTGTTTTGAGAACTTGAGCTAGAGAATCGCTAACGCGAACTTTTTGCTCCCATAACATTTCCCCGGTAGAAGGATGGTAATCAAAATCCTTTGGTGACTTACCTGTAAGTAAATAAATGCAAGTTACGCCCACTGCATAAATATCGCTGGCATAAACTGGACGCAGGGCGATTTGTTCTGGAGGAGCAAAACCCGCCGTACCCACCGCATAGGAAGTAACTGTCGTGTGCAGCGATTGACTATTATTAATTGTATTATTTACTTCGTTTTTAACCGCACCAAAGTCAATCATGACGAGTTTGCAGTCTTCCACGCGCCGAATTAAGTTGGCTGGCTTAATATCGCGATGAATTACTCTTTGCTCGTGGATGTATTGCAGTATCGGCAAAACTTCGCTTAAAAATTGTTTGACCCCCGCTTCGCTAAAAGCTCCATAGCGCTTGACTTCTTGCTGCAAAGTCGCGCCATTAATATACTCTTGGACTAAATAAAACTGATTATTTTCTTCAAAATAATCAAGTAGTCTCGGTATTTGGGGATGATTGCCAATTCTACCTAGGGTTTTAGCTTCGCGTTCAAATAAATCCCGTGCCATTTGAAAAACATTTGGCTCGTTAACCGATGGGCGCAGTTGTTTGATGACGCAAATAGGTTCTCCCGGTAAGCCTTCATCATAGGCTAAAAAAGTAGCTCCAAAACCTCCGTGCGCTAAAGCTTGCGACACGCGATAGCGATCGCGCAACTTGATAAGACTAAAGCCACAAGCAGCACACTTTGTTTGGTCTATGGAGTTTTCGGGATGACGACATTTAGGATTTAAGCAGTAAGTCATGAACGGGTCAACTCCTAGGGTTAGGGTTTTTTGGATAGTTGCACCCCACCTTAATTATCCAAATAAATACGAACAAATACAAACTCATTTTTGCTGAATCGTTTTTAAAGATGCGATAAAGTTGCCCTGCGTGTAAACCCCTAACTAAGGGAATCTACTGAAGTCAAACTCATCGTTGTCGGAAAAATGCCACTTTTTACCCTCCATGCTTATCATTCCCAAAGATTGGGTTTTTCTACCAGACCGCAGTAAGATAGTCAGGTCTTCCTTTTATATAAGCAAGCACTTTTTTCATGCGTATCTCTCTTAACTGGCTGCGGGAACTGGTTGAACCAGCATTGACACTTACTCCAGAGGAGTTAGCCGAAACCCTAACGCTGGCAGGGTTTGAGGTGGAAGACATTGAAAATCGTCACTCTTGGGCATCCGGCGTTGTTGTCGGTAAAGTGACGGAGTGTAAGCCCCACCCAAATGCTGACAAACTAAGTGTCACAACGGTTGATGTAGGCTCGTCGGAACAATTGCAGATTGTTTGTGGCGCTGCCAATGTCCGGGCAGATATTTACGTGCCAGTCGCCACCGTTGGCAGCTATTTACCGAAAATAGACTTAAAAATTCGCCCGGCGAAATTGCGGGGCGTTCGTTCTGAGGGCATGATCTGCTCTTTAGCGGAAGTTGGTTTAGCTAAAGAATCTGCGGGAATTCATGTATTTGCAGAGGCAAATTCCGAAGCTGCCAAGCTCCTCAAAGTTGGTAGCGATGCTCGACCTTTGTTAGGGTTAGATGATGTAATTTTAGACTTGACAGCAACGGCAAATCGTGCTGATGCTTTAAGTATGGTGGGAGTGGCAAGAGAAGTAGCAGCTTTAATAGGTGGGTCAGTAAAATTACCCACAGTAACAAAAGTCGCCGCACCTAGCACTGGGGGTGACTTAAAATTAAAAATATCCGCAACCCAAGCAAATCCTACTTACATTGGGACAGTAATTTCGTGCATTAAAATTGCTCCTTCTCCTAGCTGGTTGCAGCAGCGCTTGCAAGGAGCAGGAGTAAGACCGATAAATAACGTTGTAGATATAACTAACTACGTGTTATTGGAATGGGGACAGCCCTTACACGCCTTCGATCGCGATCGCCTGCAATCGGTAGCCGGAGGCAATAGTCTGACAATCGGGGTGCGTTACGCTGAAAATGGCGAATCATTGCAGACTTTAGACGGGCAAAATCGAACTTTAACCTCTCAAAACTTGTTAATAACCGCTAATGACAAGCCTGTAGCCGTTGCTGGGGTAATGGGAGGACAAGAAACCGAAGTCCATGCAGAAACGCAAAACTTAGTATTAGAAGCGGCATTATTTGATAGTGCTGCAATTCGCCGCTCGGCGAGGAGTTTGGGCTTGCGGAGCGAAGCATCGGCGCGTTACGAGCGGGGTGTAAATTCGGTAGAATTAGAGATGGCGTGCGATCGCGCGTTAAATTTACTTCAGGAAATAACTCAAGCGGTAATCGAGCAGCAAGTTATCGCCGATACCCGCCCCAACTTAGCAACTTTTTCGCGATCGATCGAACTGCGTTTAGATCGCGTCAATCAGTTACTCGGGCCGATAGAGATGGGCGACACTACGGGGGAACTGCAAGCCGAGCAAATGCAGCAGATATTGACTTCCCTGGGATGCGAAATAAACCCTCATCCCAACCAGGAGCGAGTATGGACTGTTAAAGTCCCGCCTTACCGCCATCGAGACTTAGAACGGGAAATCGATCTAATTGAAGAAATTGGGCGAGTTCACGGCTACGATCGCTTTTGCGACACTCTCCCAGAAAAAACTGAGCCGGGTTATCTGCCCTTAGAGGTACAACTAAAACGAGAAATTCGCGCGGCTTTTCGCGCTAGTGGACTTACTGAATTAATCCATTACTCTTTAGTCAAACCTGGAGAAGATCGGCAAATAGTTTTAGCTAATCCTTTATTTGTGGAATACTCTGCCTTGCGGACAGACTTAGTATCTAGCTTAATCTCTGCTTTTGAATACAATCTCTCCCAAGGCAATCCACCCCTTAATGGGTTTGAGATGGGAAGAATTTTCTGGCAAGACGAGGATGGACTAGCGGAAGCGGAGGAATTGGCGGGAATTTTGGGCGGCGATCCTAGTGTTGGCAAGTGGACTCGTGGCGGACAAAGCCGCCCGATAGACTGGTTTGAAGCTAAAGGAGTACTTGAGCGGGTCTTTCAGCGCCTAGGTTTAAGTGTAGAATACCAACCCAGTCATCAAGACGAGCGATTGCATCCAGGGCGTACGGCTTCCTTGTGGCTGCAAGGAAACCGTTTAGGTACTTTTGGTCAGTTGCATCCAGCACTGCGGAAAGAAAAGAATTTACCCGATGCGGTGTATGCTTTCCAGATCGATTTAGATGTGCTGGTTGATTGTGTAGATGAAGGAAAAATTGTCAAGCATCAGTTTCAAAATTATTCTACCTATCCTGCCACCGATCGCGATATTGCCTTTTTTGCCTCGACGCAGATTTCGGTAGCAGAGTTGCTGAGAGCGATTTCTCAAGCCGGGGGCGAAATTTTAGAATCGGTACAGTTATTTGATGAGTATCGCGGCGAAAATGTCCCTAAAGGGCAAAGAAGCTTGGCGTTTCGACTTATTTATCGCGCCAGAACTCGCACTTTAACGGAGAGTGAGGTTGAACCCGTACATCAAAAGGTACGAGAATCATTGATTGAAAAGTTCAGTGTCAATTTAAGAAGCTAATTAAATGCCTAAATACATCATGTGGGGAACTTACTGCGAGGACGTGCTAGAAAAGCGCGCTCCTTATCGTCAAGCTCATTTAGATGGGCTGGCAAAGCAAAAACAATCGGGGGTTTTAATTACTATTGGCCCTACCAAGGACGTGACTAAAGTTTTTGGCATTTACGAAGCCGATAATGAAGCGACGGTACGCCAGTTAGTAGAAGCCGATCCTTATTGGCAAAATGGGATTTGGACGGAGTACGAAATTAAAGAATGGATTCAAGCTTTTTGACGAACTCGTAGTTTGAGATACAAAACTCAACTTCAATCTACGCCTCAATAAGGTTAGATATATTTCGTTTATATTAAATGCTTGACTTGCGGCGTGGACTACTCGACTCGACGCAAATTTTATTTGATTTGCAACAAGTCAATAAGATTGCTCAAAGCTTCTCTGGCTGCCTGGGAGTAGAAGAAATTGCTCGCAAAGCTACAGAAAGTTTGGTGGAAAAATTCGATTGTGCTTTGGCGCGGCTGTGGCTAGTAGAACCCGATCGAACGAGCTTAAAACTGATTGCTTCGGCGGGAATGTACAGCCGTACTAACGGCTCTTTTGCTTACGTGCCAATGGGAGCATTTAAAGTTGGTAAAATTGCTCTTAATCGCGTCTCTTTTTTGAGTAATAACTTAGCTGCTGAACCTTGGGTAGGAGATAGAGAATGGGCAAAATCTAAGAATATTCGCGGGTTTGCTGGGTATCCTTTAATAATTGAAGACAAAGTAATTGGCGTTTTAGCCGTCTTTAGCCATCAAGCATTAGAACTGGAATTTTTGGAAGTATTGCAGACACTTTGCACGATTTGCGCGATCGCTTTAGATACTGCCATGCAGTACCAAAAACAGAAACAAACCTGGCAAGCAAATAACACTTCTAACTTAAACTTATGCGATCGCCTAGTTAATATTCTTAGCGCTACTCGATTGACTTTGGTAGGCACAGAAAAACCCTTGTCTTTAAGTGTGAGTTATGTTTTTCTCCAAACTGCGGAAATTCTCAAACGCCTTGAGTGTAATTACTGTCGGCTAATTTACAGCCAAAATACGGCTCGACTAGAAGCAATTGTCCCTATACTTAGCGATCTTCACCCGCAGACATGGATAGAATCTTGTTTGAGCGAATTATTTTTTATTGCTGCTTATTTGGGCGGTTCGTTGCAAACTCAACCTAGTATCGACGGGCGCGCAATGCAAGTTGCGCTCAAAATTCCTTACAGTTACGATGGTTTAGAGCAGCAATTACAAATCAAGTGCCGTTCGCCTATCTTACAATCAGCCTTTACTCATTTGTGTGTTTTGGCAGGAGTGTGCGTCAGCAAAGAAGATGAAAATGTGCTGCTAACGGATGATATTACTCAAATCGCCAAAGCTAAACAGGTAATTTGGATCGAGCAACTAGAGCGCAGTCTACCTAAAGCAATAAAAGCAAAAGTTGACTTATCTACTACACCAGAGCAAATGCGTTGCTGCGTAGAAGCAGTCTTTAGCGGCAAATCTTGGGGCATTGAGACGGAGACAAAAGAGCAAAACCTAAGCGATCGCGAATTAGAGATTTTGGCTTTACTGACGCAGGGAAAGCGCGATCGCGACATTGCCCAACATTTAATTATTAGCGAAAGCACCGTCAAGTTTCACATGAATAATGTTTTGGCGAAATTAAAGGCAAAAACTCGGTATCAGGCAATTGCTTGTGCGATCGTTAATGGCTGGATTTAACTGAGGGTCAAGTTTCTATATAGCGATCCTAGAATAAATGCGATCGCCCTGTGCCTAATCTGAGGACGAGTATTTCTTTTCCTCTTGGTAATTGTAATGTTTGCATTAGTTTATACAGAAAGCAATTCTACTATTGATTATGG
>JAPJOW010000073.1 GCA_030826005.1 Aliterella sp. RAGGC_92 | reverse complement strand
GCTTAAGCCGACTTTAGCTATTAGCCTGGGGTTTCAACCCTAGGCGGACTAGGATTTTAGCTATTAGCTGAACGGGCTTGAATCCCCCTAAGCAGGCTAGGATTTTAGCTATTAGCAAATGGGCTTTAACCCTAGGTGTGCTGGGATTACTAGGCTGTTTGGGTATTAATGTCGCGGATAGAACGAAATATTCGCAGGACGATAGTTAAACCGCAACCGATACACATTCCGGGGATTACATATTGCCATACAGGGAAACCAAAAGCCGCAACTATACAGCTAATAGCAATAATTGCCAATCTGTCTGTTTGTCCGCAAGGGCCTACCGATTGGGTTTTGCTTCCTGCTACTAAGCCAAGTATTCCAAAGGTTTGCACCCAACTTGTAAGCATAAGTAAGGCAATAATCCAACCAAGTTGACTATAAGGAAATAAGCCCAAAATAATTAGTAAATCGGTGATTTCTCCCGGTAAACGGTTGAGATAAGCCCCTAATGGCGATGTTTTGTTAAATTCTTCAGCAACTAAACCATCTAGCGTACTAATTAACATTCGTAAAGCGATCGCAATTATCGCCCCAATCCACCAACCTTGATACAAACAGTAAGCTGTAGCCACTCCAGGAATAAAGGTAGAACAAGATAACCAATTAGGTGATAGTTGGTCAATCCCAGGAATTTTAATTAATAAAGCCCGTAACGTATACTTAGCTTGATACAAACCCAAATCAATTTTAGGACTCATAAAAATAATTCTTGTTTAAGTTGAGTAACTAACTGGTCTAAATCGTTGCCTTTGTAAGGTTCTCCAAAGGTAACTTCTAAATGTTTAAATGGCTTCCACCACCGCGCCTCCGTTGACCACGCAGCTTTAGTTCCAGCCAAGTGAACGGGGACAATTGTCCAGCCTTCTTTTAGTAATAGTTTTAGTAATCCGTGTTGAAGTTTGCAGCTTTTGCGGCTACCACTGGGATAAAATAAAATCCAACCAGAGGTTGCAGCTTTGAGACGATTTCGCCACTGTTTTAACTCCATCACGCTAAGGCGGTCAAAAGCCACCGCTTGACATAATAAAGATGCTGCTAACGCCCGATTAAGCTGACAAAAAAAGTAATCTGCGGCAGCTAATACAACAATTTGACATCGAATTTTGGCAGGTATTGCCGCAAGTAAAGTAATAGTATCTAAGTGCGATTGATGGTTTGCTACTATGGCAATGCGATCGCCTGTAGGAATTTGACCTTGTACCGTTAACCGATATTGCAACCTTAATAGCGTTACTGCAAGCCAACTCCCCCCAAGCCGCAGAGTATCCCATGTTAAATCTGGTACGCGGGGATAATTCCCCAAGCGTTTAGTTAAAGGTTCTCCCAAATCTGGCGCTGGTGCATACTCAAATTTCATACTGGTTTACCTTGATAAACAACGGGTTCAGAAATTAAAGGCTGTTGTCCATTAGTTTGATTTAAAATAACTTTGCGGACTGCATGGGAAACAGGATTAGTCTCGCGGCTTAAGTCTTGGTTGTGTAAGTTGTACGCCCGTTGTTCTTCTTGTACTGCTTTGATATCTTCAGCAAACACTTGGCGAAACGTACCTTTATCTAAAATTGGATGCAGCAATTTTAAAATCCAAGGCATTCCCCACACATGGCGAAAGTAAAATGTTGAATAAACCCATGTTCGTTGGGGCGCAGTGGGAACGTAAACTACAAATAGATAAAATGCCCCATCTTCAGACCATAAATGAAAGTAAGGGTATTCATACATCACATGGACGCGGTTTTTGCCAGGATGAGAAATTAGCGCCGCAAGCAATCTAGGTGTATCGACTTCATAAATTACTTTTACAGTCCGAAAGTCGCTATCTATTGACAGTAAATTAGCATTTACCCAAGGTTGGGCGCTTTGATGCAAGTCTGCGTGAAATAAATCTGTAGCGTTTTCGGTTATATAACTAAAATGACAGCCAACTTCTCCCTGCATCGGAATCGGATGATAATTATTACTGTGGACTGGGGGAATTTTTGGTAATGGTACAGAATCAGCTAAATTTTCATCGCCTAAAAACACCCATAACCAGCCGCCATACTCTTTAACAGGATAGGATTTAAGACAAAATTGCTTATGTACATCCATCCCCGGAATCTCTGTACACTGACCGCTAGGGGCAAATTTCCAGCCATGATAGCTACAAATAAGTTTATTCCCAAGGCGGCGACCAAATTTACTTAAACGCACTCGTTTATGAGGACAAGCATCTTCAAAAACGCTGTAGCTACTATTATTTTTGACAACAACTAACTCTATCGTTCCTACTTTGGCGGCTTTAATTCCACTGCGCGGAAAGCTTTTTAGATGGGCGACTGTCCACCAATAATCGAGATTAATACTACACTGGCGTACATCTTGCATTAGTAGCCAAAACCCCCGTAAAAGAAGCGGACTGTGTGAAAAAATACGGGCGCAACCCACAGTAAACTATCAATTCTGTCTAAAATTCCCCCATGTCCGGGTAAAAGTGCGCCAAAATCTTTGATACCCAAATCGCGTTTAAAGGCACTCATTACCAAGTCGCCAATTTGACCGCCGATACCTACTATTAAACCAACTATTCCCACTAACCACCACTGAAAATGAGGGAAAGCGATTTGCCAATTGAGAAATGCGATCGCAATACTGGATACTAAAGCTAAAAGCGAACCCTCTACAGTCTTTTTGGGCGATATTTCCGTCCAAGTAGTTTTACCGAACAATTTGCCCCACAAAAAAGCCAAAGCATCGTTAAATTGCGTTGCCAGCACCATAAACAACACATAACCCAACCCATACCAAGATTGACTTAAAAAACTAATATGTGCCATAAACCAACCAAAATAAATTAATCCAATCGCGGACAAAGAAATGTTTTGAATCGCGCCAGTTGGTTGATTAGTAAGTATAGGCAAAGTTGTAATTCCGGCTATTCCCCAAATCGGCAAAGCCATAAATAGCCCGTACTGATTAAAAGCCGCACAAAAACCCAAACCAACAATTAATATATCAACAACAATGCAGTAAGCCCGATGTTCGTAAAGCCCTGTACTACGGGCAAATTCTTTAAAACCATAGATAGAAACTAAAGTAATTGCGATCGCCCATGCAACTGAACCAAGCCACAAAGGTATGAAAATTACAGGTAACAAAATTGCCCAAGTTAAGTAAGGCTTCTTAGCAACTTCTAAAGGTTTTAGCCAAATAAAAGCGCCTAATAATGAATAAACAACCGTCGCTAAACCCGAATAAAAAGCTAAAGGTATAAAGTTATGGGTAATGTTATTACTAATTAGTTTAAATAAATCAAACGATTGAGCGATCGCACTTATGCTATTCATGTTTATTCAAGTCAATACTAGCTAGAGATGCAGCTATTAGTTAAGTAGTTGTAATCAAATACAAACAATTTATTGCTAATTCCAGAATCTATTGATTTAGCGGCTACTTATAAATATATTTAGTTGCTGGTATAAACTAAAAAGCAGTATGCCAATATTTACAGCTACCACTATTTAGCTTGACAAAAATATTTTTGTATGCTTTAGGATAGTTAAGAATGCTAGAACGCCAACATATTGAAATTATTGATTACTTACCAGAGTTTCATCATAATTTTCAACAATTGAACTACGAATGGATTGAGACATACTTCAAGATAGAAGAAGCAGATCGGCAATCTCTCGATTGTCCAGATGAAAAGATTTTAAAACCTGGTGGGCATATTTATATGGCACGTCACAATGGTGAAATTGTGGGGACTTGTGCTTTAATCAAAATAAATAAAAATACTTACAAATTAGCGAAAATGGCAGTCGCAAAGCGAGCTAGAGGCAAAGGAATCGGCTGGTTGCTAGGTCACGCTGCTATTGCTAAAGCGCGGGAGTTAGAAGCGGAAACAATTTTCTTGGAAAGTAATACTATTTTAGAGCCTGCAATCAAGCTTTATCGAAAGTTAGGGTTTCAGAAAATTGTTGGACAGCCTTCTGCCTACGAGCGTTGTAACATTCAAATGGAACTTAAACTTATTTACACAAGCTATTAATAAAATTATTGCGCGATTATCCTAACCAGGATTCCAAATCGCCAACACTTGTAAAATCCAACAAAGCCTCAGCCAAAGTCTCCAACTGTTCCAGACTCAAAACATTGACTTTTGCTGTCACTTCCGGTGATAGACTACCTAATTTTCGGATAAGCTGCTTGATGACTATTGCTCTTTCTCCGGCGGTGCGACCTTGAATTAAACCCTCTTCTAGTCCTTGTTCCAACCCCTCAGCCCGACCTTCGCGTAAAATAGATTGATACATCGTAGACTCGCGCATCACTGGACTCCTCATCAATTGTCGGATCGTCTGTTCCTTTAATTCTAACCCTGCTAAGATACTTGTCGCTGCGGCTAAATTACTCTGCTCTCTGGGGTCAGTTATTTGCTCTAATTCCTGCACCACCTGCGCTAACACGCTTTCTTTATCTGAGGCGCGGCTTAGTACCGCTAATGGTAACAATCCTGGATTGCTCAAAAATACCTCGACTGGTTGCTCCCACAAGCGAATAACTCGAAACTGGTGCGTCATTGCACGAGTTACATATCGTTCTTGTCTTACTAAGTCCGAACTCGTCCTTTTCAGGTAAATTACTACTTGTTGAATATTTTTTTCGGGAAATTTTCTTCTTAAGCGTAAGTAATAATCTGCCATTCTAAACGGTATGGTTTCATTACCCACTGTCTGAAACTCAGTATGCAGAATAATACCCCTTGATTGAAGTAACATTACTGAATCTGCTCTGATTGGTTCTACATTAAGTTCGGTGGGATTGATAGTAGTTAGAGCGATCGCTTCACCTAATAACCAAGCCGCAAAATCAGTAGAATATTGCTCAATCAAAAATTTTGAGATGTTATCAATCACTAGCAGAGTATCAATAAAGACATCATTACTTTATATTATGTAGATTACACACAATAGCTGTTGCTGATGCCCTAAAACGCACAGCTATTTTTACTGACAACCACAACAACTTGCAAATAGTAGCGATCCTAATTGATTCGTGAAACTTACTCCAAAGTCCCGATAGTTAATACCTGCGGCGGGGTAGAGTCGGGGGGATAAATCAACTCTAGCTGCACCGAACGGCGGCTTGAAGGAGACATTTTCAAGGAAAGCAGAGGATCTACTACTTGCCCAACACGATGCCACAAATGCACGTAGCGCGTTTGTTGTTTGCCGTTGTCGTCACTGTAACGCAAGCGGACTGTACCCCGGAAAAAGGGAAAATCTAAGGGTGGTTGACGAAAACGCGCGCCTTTTTGACTTAGTTTGTCTTCTTTTAATGGCGTAGCCAGGGTTAAAGTAACTGTTCGGGCTTCTTTAGTTGAATTAATTAAGGGGATAGAAAGATTATAAAGAACGCCGTAGTTTCCATGAGATTCGTAAGCGGTATCTGGATAACGGGCTAACATCTTGGCGGTTTGTATTTGTTCTGTACCTAATCTGCCGCCTTTAAGAGTATTTATCGCATAAGAAATACCTTGTCCGGGAGCGGGAATTGTCAAGTTTTTAGCTTGGGGATTATCTGTAAGCAAAGCTTGCCATTGCGAACCTTGCGATATACCTGCAACTCTACCGTAAATTAATTGACCGCTAGTTTGTTCGGGAGGAGTAGGCGTTTTGTCACGGGGACTTGAAAGGTTGCTAGTATTTAGTAATTGCTCCCATTGAGCTAAAGTAGGGGCGCGATCGCTTTGCTGCTTGGCAAACGTCGCTAAACTTGCAATATAAACTTTACCGCTACTATTTAATTGCATTAATGTAGAGCGCCCGTTGACGGCTTTAACTAAATCACGCACGGGAATCGGCGAATTTAGCAACATTTGGCTTTTTCCTGGGGCAATTACTAGCTTTTGCGGAAAACCTGCTTGACGTACACCACGTAAAACATCACTGACAGCGCGATCGCCTGGGCCAGAATAAACTTTACCGTCGTTGTTATCTAAATAAGACAACAAAGTGACATAAGGCGCTTCTGGTAGCAAATAACTAGCGGCGGCTAAAACGTCTATAGTTACAGGTTTTTTCCCTGGATTATGGACGATTATCCCCAAATAAAGCGTTTGTGAATCTTTGGGATAGTAGCTGAAATGGTGAGCAAATAGATCGAAACGCCCTTCTAAAGGATAGTTGAGGTGAGCGGTGGGAAACTTTTTATTTGTTGGGGGAAAAGTCGAAAGTAGAATGCCATCGGCTTTTACCCCTTCAGGGCTATTGCTATTAAATACCGGAATATTGTCTAATTTCCCTGGTAAAGGTTGAACTGCTTGGGGTTGAACAACTTCTTTAGGCTTTGTTTGGGCAACAACTAACTTGGGAATTGGGGAAAAATATAGCAAAGTCGCAATAGAGGCGATCGCCGGATACAAAATCTGTTTGGGAGTTTTCATGGGGTCAAATATATTACGCGATCGCAAAAGTATTATTTTTTGGGGATTCTAATTAGGAATAATTTAGTATGGTATTCATTATGCAAGCAAATTTACTTTTTTAACTTAATAAAAGAAGTCGCCCTTGCTTAAAATCCCTAAATTGGCTGCCCCTATTTTTGCATGACCTCTGACTCTGCTCTACCTGAAGTTGTTCCTGACCAAAATCTTGCTACAGAAGAAGTAAAGGTCAATTTACAAGTGCGCTTCAAAAGTGAGGCGGATCGAATACTGTTAATTTTGCCCACCGAAGCAGAAATGCCCGCCTCGGCAAATAATTGGTCAGAAATTTGGCAACAAATGAAGCAACGCTTAAATGCTGGAGACAGGTTTTGGCAACCTTATACTCTAGTAGAACTCCTTGCCTCCGATCGCTTATTAGATGGCAGACAATTACAACAAATAGCCGACGCTTTAAGCGAAGTCCAATTACATTTGCAACGAGTTTGCACTAGCCGCCGCCAAACGGCGGTAGCAGCAGCAACGGCGGGCTATAGCGTAGAACAACAAGCCCCCTCAAAAACCTTAGCAACTACGCCTATTGCCTCTACTCCACCACTAATAGAACCGTTATATTTACAAATGACTATTCGGTCTGGCGCTGAGATTCGCCACTCTGGTACAGTAGTCGTGTTAGGAGATATTAATCCTGGTGGTATTGTAGTCGCCGATGGCGATATCCTAGTTTGGGGTCGCTTGCGGGGAGTAGCTCATGCGGGTGCTAATGGTAATGGTAAATGTTTAATTATGGCGTTGCAAATGGAACCAACACAGTTACGAATTGCTCGCTTTGTAGCAAGAGCGCCAGCTAACCAACTAGAGGAGTATTATCCTGAAGTTGCTTATGTTAGTCCCGATGGCATCCGCCTCACCAAAGCCGCTGATTTTTCTAAGTCGTTGTCCCAGTTTCTACCATCATGAGTCGTATTATCGTCACAACTTCCGGTAAAGGCGGAGTAGGTAAAACCACCGTCACCGCAAACTTAGGTATGGCTTTAGCCCGTTTGGGCAAGCAAGTTGCCTTAGTAGACGCGGATTTTGGTCTAAGAAATTTGGATCTATTGCTTGGTTTAGAAAACCGTATAGTGTACACGGCGATCGAAGTTTTTGCAGGAGAATGTAGATTAGAACAAGCTTTGGTGAAAGATAAACGCATTCCTGGTTTGGCGCTACTACCTGCGGCGCAAAATCGCACCAAAGAAGCCGTAAGTCCCGAACAAATGACCGAACTTGTAGGCACTTTAACTAAAACTTACGATTATGTAGTTATTGATAGTCCCGCAGGCATTGAGTTGGGATTTAAAAATGCGATCGCGCCAGCAAAAGAAGCTTTAATTGTCACTACTCCAGAAATTTCCGCCGTCAGGGATGCCGATCGCGTAGTTGGTTTATTAGAAGCGCAAGGGATTAAACGCATTAATTTAATAGTCAATCGTCTGCGCCCGGCAATGGTACAGCTTAACGATATGATGTCCGTGCAGGACGTGCAAGAAATTTTAGCAATTCCCCTTATTGGGGTAATTCCTGAAGATGAGCGCGTAATTGTTTCGACTAATCGCGGCGAACCCTTAGTATTATCGGAAACTCCTTCCTTAGCGGGAACGGCTTTTGATAACATAGCGCGTCGTTTGGAAGGACAAACCGTTGAATTTATAGACCTAAATGCGCCCCCAGATAATCTATTTTCTCGAATCCGCAAATTATTGTGGACAAAAATTATTTAAGCGATGTTCCTTCTCCTGCTACTGCTATGATCGGTGAACTTTTAGATCGGCTTTTTCCTCTGCCTCGTAATAGTGATAATAATAGTCGCGCGGAAGTCAAGCGGCGGCTACAAGTAGTAATTTCCCACGATCGCGCTGCTTTAAATCCAGAAATGCTGGAAAAAATGCGCCTAGAGATTTTGGAAGTGGTATCGCGTTATGTTGAGCTTGAGGTAGATGGTTTAGAGTTTTGTCTAGAAAACAACCAACGAGCAACAGCTTTGATTGCTAATTTACCTATTCGTCGCGTTAAAGAAGAAGCTGAACCGAGTCAGTAGTTGCAGTTTTCTCAAGATGGCGAATGAGTAGAATAAGCCTGAAATCAGGCAAAATGTTTGCTACTTTTACTGCTGTATATATAGACCTCGTGGCTTCAGCCTGCCTAGCTCGCCTAGAGTCAAAATTCATTTACTTATAGCTAAAGTCGGCTTAAGCTGACTGAAGAAAAAATTTAGACTTCTGCAAGAAGTCTAATAGACCTCAAAAAATGAATAATACTTTGCTCCCCTCCAATTGGGGGGAAGGGCGGGGCTTTTCTAGATTCGTGCAGGCGGTCTAATGTTCCCGGTTATTAAAAACTTACCAAAAATTCATAATAGCTTAAAACTTTTTTATACTCTACTTAAAAACTTAGCTATATTAGAAAGCTATTTGAGCATTTTTTTAGTTGAATTTACTTAGATATGCGTGTGTATTTTTTATGAAGTTCCAGTATAAACCGCAATCTGCCGGGTGAATTGTGTCATTTTAATAAAGGAATAAACTTATGACTTACATGAATCTAGTTATTTAAGTAGCTAGGTACAAGTATTGCAAGTAAGTTTTCCGATTATCCGGTAAAGGTTGCCCGAACGACGAGTAATCCTGAGAAAAATAACACATCAAAAATTTCGTAATACCCATAATTACTTGTTTGGAGAATTTTAATTTCATGTCTACCCTTGGGAAAAGTTCAACTTTAACCGCTCAGGTACTCGGCTTACTTAGTTTATCAACAGTTATAATTGCAGCGCCTTCTCAAGCCGCAGTTATCAACGGTAGCTTTGAAAACAGAGCTACAGGATGGGAAAAAACTGGTGTTGCAGTATTTGTGACCGATGTTGTAGGTGTTGCTCCTACAGATGGATCGGTTCAAGCTGGATTGACGACTTCTCAATCTAGAGTTTCGACCAACTCTTTAGAAAACTTCTTAGGTCTAAGTGCTGGAAGCTTAAATAGTTTAGGTAATGGCGTAGTGACTGGGGGAGCAGCTATTAAGCAAACTTTTACTGCAACCGCAGGCGATATTGTTAGTTTTGATTGGAACTTCCTAACTAATGAATCTACACCAAGCAATGGCTATAACGATTTTGCTTTCTTTTCACTCAATGGCTTAACAGAATTAGCAGATACTACTTCTTCCTTCTTTAGTTCTTCTACACCATTTCGCGAAGAAACTGGCTATCAAACGACTTCTTTTACCATTGCTAATACTGGTACTTATACTTTAGGCTTAGGAGTTGCAAACGTAGGCGATCGCCGCGTTGCATCTGGCTTGCTGGTAGATAATGTCCGCACTGAACCCGTCCCCGAACCTGCTTCGATGTTGGGTGTATTAGCTTTTAGTGCTTTAGGTGGTCGCAAACTATTGAAGCGCAAGCAACAAAAGCAAAGGGCTTCTTAAGTCATGAGCTTGTAATTTTTGCCTGTACAGGCTATAAGTTTTAGCGCGATCGCATTTCTAAGAAGTGCGATCGCGTTTTTTAAGAAGCTAAATTTTAGCTTCTTCCTTAACTAACTTTTCCCAACCCAAATCTTTGAGATTGTTGTTGCGACGCAAAGGACGAGTTACCAATTCTAAAATATCCCGCGCGTTGGTAAAGCCGTGAATTTGAGCAAAGGTAAATTCTACCGACCACTTAGTATTGATTCCCCGCGCTTCCAACGGATTAGCGTGCGCCATCCCTGTAATTACTAGGTCTGGATGAGTCTCTTGAATGCGCTGAATTTGGTTGTAATTGTCAGGTTTCTCGATAATTCTGGGTAAAGGTACGCCCATTTCTTTACACGTATTCTCTAATAGCGTCAACTCTGCCGCTTGAAAACGCTTATCCATGTAGGGGATGCCAATTTCCGGGACAGTCATCCCACAGCGTACCAAAAACCGCGCTAAGGAGATTTCGAGTAAGTTGTCGCCCATAAAAAAGACCGATTTACCGCGAATTAGCTGCAAATAATCTTCCATACTCGCCCATATTTGCGCTTCCCGTTCGTCTAAACCTTTGGGGGTAATTCCTAGCACCGAGCAGATTTTTTCAATCCAAGCACGAGTTCCATCGGGGCCAATCGGGAAAGGCGAACCAATTAATTTACACTTGCGACGGCGCATTAAAGTTGTGGCGGTGCGGCTAAGAAAAGGATTGACACCAGAGACATAATACCCTTCTTCAATTACGGGTAATTCGGTGTAACGCTTAGATGGTAGCCATCCCGATACTTTGATTCCTTGCTTTTTGAGTTCTAGTGTTAGCTGTGTAACTACGGGGTCGGGTAAAGAACCAAATAAGACCAATGGTGTATGGTTGACATATTCCGACTCATCGGCGGCGACATCTTCCTTCTTTTTACCAAAATTGAGGAGAGATGCGATCGCATTGCGTTCTTTTTTCTCCGATTCTACAACGGGTGCTTTCTCTGGACAACGCGCCGCCATAGCTGCAAGTACGGTATCTTCCCCTTGAGTAAAAGCATAATCTAAGCCGTTAGCACGAGCCGTTACAATTGGGATACCAATTTCTGATTCTAATTTGGGTGCTAATCCTTCTAAATCCATTTTGATAATTTCGGTGGTGCAAGTACCAATCCAGACAATTACGCTAGGATTGCGATCGCGCTTGATTTGCAAACATAACCGTTTTAATTCTTCGTAGTCGTTTAATTGCGCCGAAATATCGCCTTCTTCTAATTCCGCCATTGCATAGCGGGGTTCGGCAAAAATCATTACTCCCATAGCATTTTGCAGGAAATAACCGCAGGTTTTTGTGCCAATTACCAAAAAGAAACTATCTTCAATTTTTTGGTACAGCCATGCTACGCAACTAATCGGGCAAAAAGTATGGTAGTTGCCAGTTTCGCATTCAAAGTTTAGCGCTTCGGTTTGAGCTACGGTCATAATATTTGTTATTCTCCCCTTGGGTTTCTAAAACTAGGTAAAATTGGTATTTTTTAAGGTCGCGGCAAAAATCTATCTAACAGCTTCTATTTCTCGATTAAAAATTGGGAAATAGACCAGAAATATCTTGATTGTCTTGAGGGTGACTATCATCTTCAGTAAAATCGCTATTGCTTGTAAGTTCAAGCTCTAAATTATCGCGATCGCCCACTGCCAAAAATACATTGCTAAAATCATCCTCAGAAGAAGTCGCTATATTATTAGGATCTAAATCTTCAGATTCATCAAAGGTTATTTCATCTAGAGATGTAACGGTAAATGCTTCTGCTTCTGCGCCAGTAGTGCGGGATACTGATAAACCTTCTCCCATTTCTGTCTTGTCAATAATTACAACAGATTCACGGGCGCGGTCAGTTACAGGGTTTTCCGCTAACAACTCATCTACCTGCAATAGTTGCGTGTCTGCTTTTACTTCCGTCGCCGAATTATTCCCTAACATCAAATCGGGATCGAAATTTAACCCCAATATTTCGATCAAAGCATCGACATTCGGATTTAGCTTCAAAAAAGGTAACATCAACTCTGCAAGCTGGGGTTCTAACGCATTAATTATTCCCAGGATGAGGTAAGACGCAGGGCGTTTTCCACCGTCAGGAGTCGCAACTGCGCCAGAATGCAAGCTAATCCAGAAGCGATTGGTTTGAAAATATTGCAACCACTTCTGTTTTAGCGAGTTTTTTAGGCTGCCAAAAAAAGCCATGTTTCAATCCTCACCCTTAAAACTAGAGCAATTAAACCATCATCAAATCTAGTTTTTCTTCTTGATTGGCGGCGGGAGTTGTGGGATTGAGGTAGAAATCAGACAGCAAAGAGAACAATTCGCGATCGGGTGCATCGTTTGGTACAACGCCTTCAGGACGTGCCAAAATTTGATCGGCAATACTGAGGTAGTAATCGCAAACATAGTTTAGCGAAGGATCGGTTTCTGCCATTTCAAACAAAGTTTTACCCTTAACGCGAGATACGCGGATGTCTTCAATTAAAGGTAATACTTCCAATACAGGCATTGGTACGGCTTCTACATACTTTTCAATTAAATCGCGTTTAGCAGTCCGGTTGCCAATTAGTCCCGCTAGGCGCAAGGGATGAGTCCGCGCTTTTTCTCTTACCGAAGCGGCGATGCGGTTGGCGGCAAATAAAGCATCAAAACCATTATCAGTAACGATTAGGCAATAGTCAGCGTAGTTTAAAGGTGCGGCAAAACCACCACATACCACGTCACCCAATACATCAAACAAGATGACATCGTACTCATCAAAAGCGTTGAGTTCTTTGAGCAATTTTACGGTTTCGCCAACTACATAGCCGCCGCAGCCAGCACCCGCCGGAGGCCCGCCAGCTTCTACGCAATCTACACCGCCGTAGCCTTTATAAATGACATCTTCTGCCCAAACATCTTCATAGTGATAATCTTTTTCTTGAAGCGTATCGATAATGGTGGGAATTAAAAACCCAGTCAGAGTAAAAGTGCTGTCGTGCTTGGGGTCGCAGCCGATTTGCAATACTTTCTTGCCACGCTTGGCTAAGGCAACAGAGATGTTACAGCTAGTTGTAGATTTGCCGATGCCACCTTTTCCGTAAACTGCAAGTTTCACTTTATTTTTGACTCCTATCGTTATTTATCGAACTGCTAGTTAAAAAAATCAATCTACTAGCTTGGTTGTTTTTTATTTTTTCGGTCTTTGATTGAATTATTGTTCAACTCCAGCGTAAAAGAAAGGGGGTCGCAAGATAAGTATAGGTTTAAATAGAATTTAGAGCTTTATTTTGAAATACAGCCCTTGTTAAAAGCCCAAAACCTTGTCTCAGCTTCTAAAAAAGCTTTATGAGGTTGTTTAACTCTTAAATTTTATAAAATTAGTAACAAAAAACAAAAATCTTTAAACCGTAGAAGGTGGTAAGAAAGAGAGCTAAAACGCAGGGACACAACCCAACAAAATATTGTCAACGGAAGCTGAAGCCATTGTAAACAGCCTGTAAGAGATGTTTGCTTGGAGAATAGATAGTTTTGACTAGAGTTTGCAGCTACCAAGAAAACAATATGAGAGGCAAGTCAGCGCCTTATGTTAAAAATAATAAATTTTGCCTAAATAGGCTGTATTTCTAGGAAACATCGTCTTCAATGTCTTCAATCTCCTGTAAAGATTGCCAACCAGCTTGCCATTGAGAAGCATTTTTAAGCAATTTAGCATTGATCCAGAAACGGACAAGCGGATCGCAAGCGGCGACCATTTCCGCAAAAACCCATTTACCTTCATTTTTGCGATTAACAACTTGAAAATGCCGCCAACCGTCTACTTTTTGCTGTGCTGTCCATTTAGAACCAACTAGATAAGGAAATTTTTGTTTTTTCTGCATGATTTAAAAGTTATTTAGCGCTATAAACATTAGACGTGCCTGCAAATGCAAGGTCTATACAATAAAAGAGAGCGCTACTTTATATATTGACTGGAAGATGCTATGACTGCCGCAGTAAATTTAAGCAACGACCAAGATATTATTTACCCAGATAGTGACGGACAGCCAATGTCGGACAATACCAAGCAGTTTGAGTGGATAGTAACCATAAAAGGGGGACTAGACGCTCTATTTAAAGATGACCCCAATGTATTTGTAGCGGGGGATCTGCTTTGGTATCCAGTGGAAGGCAACAATAAGCTGAGAGTTGCTCCTGATACGATGGTAGCTTTTGGACGACCTAAAGGTTACAGAGGGTCTTATCAGCAATGGAAAGAAGACAATATTCCACCACAGGTAGTATTTGAAATCCTTTCGCCAGGTAATACTCTAACGGAGATGGCGAAAAAGCTAGAGTTTTATGAAGTCTATGGTGTAGAAGAATATTATTTATACGACCCAGATAAAAACGATTTAAGTATCTGGCTGAGGCGGGAAGGACGCTTAACTGTAGTTGAACAAACCGCAAGTTGGGTAAGTCCGCGTTTAGGGGTGAGATTTGAACTTACTCCACAAACTATGCAGATTTATCGACCAGACGGGCGACCTTTTGCAACTTATGTAGAGTTGGAACAACAAAGAGAAATCGCCGAACTACAAGCCTTAGAAGCCCAACAACGGGCGGAAACTGCCGAACAAAGAGCAAAAGCACTAGAAGCAAAGTTACGCGCATTGGGCATCGATCCCGACGCCTAGAAACATTCTTTGGGGGGAAATACGCCTTAAATAATGGGCGAAGTCCGATCTACCAAAAGTTTATCTGTTCCTACAATGAGCATATAAAGAACTATCTATGCTTAAGGCGGTTTCATAAAGACTATGCAACCAACAAATCCCAACCAATTTACAGAAAAATCCTGGGAAGCGATCGCCCATACTCCCGATATAGTTAAAGCTAATAGCCAACAGCAGATCGAAACCGAACACTTAATGAAGGCTCTTTTAGAGCAAGACGGTTTAGCTAACAGTATTTGGACGAAAGCGGGAGTAAGTATCCAAAAACTGCGCGATCGCACTGACCGATTTATTCAAAAGCAGCCGAAAGTATCAAGTAGCGAGAATGTCTATGTAGGGCGCAGCCTAGATACGCTCTTAGATCGCGCTGATGCTTACCGTAAAGAATTTGGCGATGAATTTATCTCTGTAGAACATCTAATATTGGGTTACGCCAAAGACGATCGCTTTGGCAAAAACTTAATTAGAGAATTTGGCATTGATGAAACCAAGCTCAAAAACATTATTAAAGAAATTCGTGGGAGTCAAAAAGTGACCGATCAAAGTCCAGAAGGCAAATACGAAGCACTGGAAAAATACGGACGCGATTTAACAGAAGCTGCAAAACAAGGCAAACTTGACCCCGTAATTGGACGCGATGAGGAAATTCGCCGCACTATTCAAATTTTGTCGCGCCGTACCAAAAATAACCCCGTACTAATTGGCGAACCGGGTGTAGGTAAAACGGCGATCGCTGAAGGACTAGCGCAAAGAATTGTCGCCGGGGATGTCCCTCAATCGCTTAAAGATCGCAAACTCATTAGTTTAGATATGGGTTCGTTGATTGCGGGTGCTAAATTTCGGGGAGAATTTGAGGAACGGTTAAAGGCTGTCCTTAAAGAAGTTACTAGCTCGCGCGGCAATATTATTCTATTTATTGACGAAATTCATACTGTTGTTGGTGCGGGTGCAACTCAAGGCGCTATGGATGCCGGAAACTTGCTTAAACCTATGCTGGCGCGGGGAGAATTGCGGTGTATTGGCGCAACAACTCTAGACGAGTACCGCAAGTATATTGAAAAAGATGCGGCATTAGAAAGACGCTTTCAACAGGTGTATATTGAACAGCCAAATGTTGAAGATACCGTCTCAATTTTGCGCGGATTGAAAGAGCGCTATGAAGTTCATCATGGGGTGAAAATCTCCGATAGTGCTTTAGTAGCCGCAGCTACGCTATCTAATCGTTATATAAGCGATCGCTTTTTACCTGATAAAGCCATCGATCTAGTTGACGAAGCCGCCGCCAAGCTGAAAATGGAAATTACGTCTAAGCCGGAAGAATTGGACGAAATCGATCGCAAAATTCTTCAGCTAGAAATGGAACGGTTATCGCTGCAAAAAGAAACTAGCGCGGCTTCTAAAGAAAGGCTAGAAAGAATTGAAAAAGAACTTGCCGATCTCAAAGAAAATCAAAGAGCGATGAGCGCTCAATGGCAATCGGAGAAAGATGTAATTGCTAAAATTCAGAAAATTAAAGAAGATAGCGATCGCGTCAATGTCGAAATTCAGCAAGCCGAGAGAGACTACGATCTCAACAAAGCCGCCGAGCTAAAATACGGCAAATTAACCGAGTTGCAAAAGCAGTTGAAGGAAGCGGAAACCCAACTTAGCCAAGCGCAAACAAGCGGTCAATCTTTGCTACGCGAAGAAGTAACCGAGTCCGACATCGCCGAAGTTATTTCTAAGTGGACGGGGATACCGATTAGCAAGTTAGTGGAATCGGAAAAAGATAAATTACTGCACTTAGAAGACGAGTTGCATAACCGCGTGATCGGTCAAGACGAAGCCGTTACCGCCGTTGCGGATGCCATTCAGCGATCGCGCGCGGGACTAGCCGATCCTAACCGTCCTACGGCTAGTTTTATCTTCCTTGGGCCTACAGGTGTCGGTAAAACAGAACTTGCCAAAGCTTTAGCTGCCTACTTATTTGACACTGAAGAAGCGTTAGTTCGCATTGATATGTCGGAATACATGGAGAAACACGCCGTTTCTCGGCTCATTGGTGCGCCTCCAGGGTATGTAGGTTACGACGAAGGGGGACAACTAACTGAAGCGCTCCGCCGCCGTCCTTATGCTGTAATTTTGTTTGACGAAATCGAAAAAGCGCACCCCGATGTATTTAACATCATGCTGCAAATTCTCGACGATGGGCGCGTTACTGATGCTCAAGGTCATACGGTGGACTTCAAAAACTCCATCATCATCATGACTAGCAATATCGGTTCGCAATACATTCTCGATTTAGCCGGAGATGATTCTCGCTACGATGAAATGTATCGGCGGGTAATGGAGACAATGCGCGCTAGTTTCCGTCCTGAATTTCTTAACCGGATTGATGAAACAATCATCTTCCACGCTTTGCAAAAACAAGAGTTGCGGCAAATTGTCCAGTTGCAAGTAGTGAGACTAGCAGAACGGTTAAGCGATCGCAAAATCTCGCTCAAACTCTCTGATTCTGCTTTAGACTTTTTAGCAGAGGTAGGCTACGATCCCGTATTTGGTGCGCGTCCGCTCAAGAGGGCAATTCAAAAAGAGTTAGAAACTCAAATTGCTAAAGCCGTTTTACGCGGCGAGTTTCACGACGGCGATACCGTTTTTGTGGATGTTGAAAACGAACGGATTGCCTTTAAGCGCTTGCCATCGGAATTAGTTATAGCTGAGTAAAATCATGAGTGTTGGGGAGTGTCTAGTTACATTCCCCGACGCTTAAAACTTTAGAGCTAGATACCTATATTATGCAAAAAGACGAGCGAAAAAGCGATCGCCCTAATTTTTGGCGCGAATGGTTCACAAAAGAGCAAATCGTCCAAAATTTAGAATTAGTCCAAAATCTAATCGTCGTAACTTTAGCAATTGGACTATTTCTGGTTATGGCTATTCGGCTAGTAGATTTATTTCAATCTCTACTTATCGCTATCGACTTTCAAAGCGTAACTTCTGATATTTTATTTATTTTGATTTTAGTTGAGATTTTTCGCCTGCTAATTATTTACTTGCAAGAGCAACGTATTTCTATAGGAGTAGCAGTGGAAGTATCTATAGTATCAGTGCTTAGAGAAGTAATTATTCGTGGCGCGTTAGAA